>NZ_JBHSMT010000009.1:0-115576 GCF_042654985.1 Paraherbaspirillum soli
CGAGTTGGTGATCGGCGGCGCCGAGGATGGGCTGGTCGGCCGCACGCCCGGCGCGTTTCATGTGTGGTCGGCGGGGCCGCAGACGTTCGGGCCGATGAGCGTGCCGCAGGCATTTCCGCAGATGCCGCAGGCGGTGTGCAAGGAGTGTCAGAAAGCCGCGAGAGCAGCGCGGGCGGCGACTGGCTCGCCCGCTCTTCGATAACTTCACTTAATGGAAAATCTCATGTCCATGTATTACGGCGTTGATCCACATCATCCTGATTTAATCGGCCTGATTGAAACCGCTGCCGGCAAGTTGAGCGATGAGCGAGTCAGACCGGATGTGATCGCCATGATCGATGGCTGCTTCGACGATGATCTGGCGCTCAGATTTTGGAAGCACAGCAGGCAATATGAACAGGTGATCGTCCCGCTGTATGCGCACAGCTGCTTGAGCGGACTGGAAGAATGCGCTCCGTTCCTGCTGTATCTGACACGCAGCAATTTGTTGGGGTTTCTCAAGCAAAGTGCAGGCAAGCCGATGCTCAGCATCCTACAAAGCCCACTGTCGCTGGCTGGCTTGCAACGGCACTTCGCGGCATTTTTACAGATCCGCACACCATCCGACGGCCTCTGCATGCCGCTGCGTTTTGCCGACACGATGTGCAGCGAGAAGGTGTTGGCCATGTTCGACGACGGCCAGCGCGCGGCGTTCTGTTCCGGCTTCTCGGCCTGGCATCTGATCAACCGTGAAGGGACGCTGACCACGATCGCCGGGACTTGCGTGGACCTTGCTTCTTATACGCCGCCGGTGGTTGCTGAGGCGAACGCGATCGACATCACGGATAAGCAATATGCACGGCTGATCGATAGCGGCGAAGCGGAGTACATCCTGTGCAATCTCGATGAAATGGCGCCGCATATCACTACCGTCCACAAGGCATCCATCTTGTACCGAGTGATTGTTGAATTGCTGGCGGGAATGGATAGGCGCGGCATCAAGAACGATTTGGAGCGACGAAATTTAATACGAGGCGCATTGCAGATGCCAGATAAGTTTGAGGTATTGGCGCTATTGGACGCGGCACAAAAACACGGTGTCGAAGCTGCACTACAACGTTTCGCATGATGACTACATTCACCATGGAGGACTCAATGATGAAAACGCATCACATCTTATTACTTGCCGCAACAGTTGCGCTCAGTGCTTGTGCCGGCAAGCCACCGACCACGACACCAGTACCGTCAACGCTGGTCAGACTTCCGATGACACCGGTGGCAATTGGGTGTGCCTACCATGAAGGCACGTCTTATATCTATTCCTTTTATGTGCAAGAGCCATACAGCCAGCTGATGCTGGGAGGTACCTCTTGCGGCGGCATTAATGCGGCTGGTTACATACTCCCAATCCAATGGCAACCCGGCATGAAGGTCAAGGTGCGCTGGAAACCAAATGCACGCGACTGGATAGAAAAAACGACGACGATCAGGCGGTACGACGAGGCTGGAGATCTATTTGTTCATTTCTTTGCAAATGATGAAGTGCGAGTGGTTTCGTCTGCTCGATATTCCCCCCAAAGCCCGATGCATCCGATTCCCAAAAGCGTCACGATAGCCCCGCCGGAGGAAGAATAAATGAGCCTACCTATCCAATCCGCACCACTGATTGTTCGTGGCCGCGCTGAAGATGTGATGGCATTAAATTTTGCAGAGACATGTGCTATCGACGGCATGAATGGTGAATCGTTCAGGACTGCGCATCTGTTGTGCCAGTGCTTTGTCAAGATAGGTTTGTTTTTCGACGGCACCAACAACAATCGCATCCGTGATGAACCATTGAAGTGCCATACGAATATCGTCAAATTATTCAACGCGCATAAGGATGTTGAAGAAAAGGGTCAGTTGCAGCGGCCACACCATTACAAAATCTACATTCCTGGCCTGGGCACGCGCTTCCCGGAAAACCGGGAATGGCGCGAAAGCCAGGAAGGCAAAGCATTTGGTAAAGGCGGGCAAGCGCGCATTTTATTTGCGCTACTTCAGGTCTATAACGCGGTGTATCAATCGTTTAATGATGGTAAGTCTATGTTCAGCCGTCAGGAAATCACCGCCAAACTTCAACAATACGCGCAAGACGTCGACACTGGCGACCCGCTGCGTGATGCGCACGATCCGCGGCCCGACCGCCGCAGCTGGTTCAAGCCGCTCAGCGACAAACTCGACGAACGCTTGCGTAAGGTACGCGGAGAGCGGCAACGGCCACACATTCCAAAAATTACGCTGAATGTGTTCGGCTTTTCGCGCGGCGCGGTCGAAGCACGCGCATTCTGCTACTGGTTTGCCGACCTCCTCAAAAAAGACGGCACCTTTGCCAGCATGCCGGCCGAGATCAGCTTCCTCGGCCTGTTCGACAGCGTGGCGACGGTCGGTCCATCCAACTCGGTGGCAGAAAGCACGCCGATCTTTTGGGCCGACGGCCACTTTGCCTGGGCCAAGGAAATCCTTCAACCGTTGCCCGATTGCGTCAAGCACACCGTGCATTACATCGCCGCCCACGAACAGCGCCGCAACTTTCCAGTCACCCGAGTCAAGCAAGGTGCTGGCGGCAAAGTGCTGGAGTATCTGTACCCCGGCGTGCATTCCGATGTCGGCGGCGGCTATGCGCCTGGCGAACAGGGAAAATCGCCAAGTATGGACACGCTGCTGTCGCAAATCCCGCTTCTGCACATGCACCATGCGGCCACTGTCGCCGGTGTACCGTTGGCCGCGTATTGCGTGATGCCGTCCGATTTGAAAGAGGATTACGAGATTTCGCCCGAACTGAGCGCGGCCTGGAACGCTTACATGAAAGCGGGGGAGTTCAAGGGCGATGATTTCCGTTCTTTGATGAAGCAACACATGCGGCTGTTTTACAGCTACCGGCACGCCTTCCTGAATGGTTTCCATTATTTGCATTTCTACGCTGAGGGCTGCAACGCCCAGGAAAAAGAAGACCTGGGCAGCTACAACGAAGCCCTGAAAAGCGACCTGGCCATCCTGCGCAGACGCGCAACCCTGATGCAGTCTCGGTCCCCTACCGTGAGCCGTATCGAGTATCCGTTGGAGCGGAAAATAGTCGAGCGCGCAAATCATTGGCAACTCCAGGGCTATCTAGGCGATGTGCGGCCCAGCACGGAAGAGCTGTGGGCGCTGGAACAGTTCAAGGAGCCGCCCGACCCGCAGAATGCGCCGTACATGGCGTTGCTGGCGGACCAGGTGCACGACTCGCTGGCGGGGTTTTACCTGGCTGGTTATAGCTCGGCCGAAGAAAAGGCCGAGGCGCTGCTGGCGATGGCGCGAGAGCATGACAAAACCCGCAAAGAACCGAGCGCACGGTACGACAAACAGGTGTGGGACAACTATCAAGAAGCGCTCAAAAACGACTCCGCACTGGCGGCGATGATGCAGAGCCGGATCGCCAAATACAAGGAGGCGGAAAACGCCCCCGGCTATCGCTTGGAGCAAATCAATGCGCTGGAAAACGCGCACCAGCAGACCCCGTTCAGCCAGCAGGAACAAGACAAGTTGACGCCGCTGTTCCCGACCCAAACCGATGCCGACGCGGCCGACCTCGGCCATTGGGCGGTCCGGACACAGAGCGACAAGCGGCGCGAGGGCAGCGGTTATTTGCGGCAGCGGGTGGTGTTTTAAACCCGGCATCAACCCCGCTGCGACAGCGCCTCGAAACCCGGCAACTGTGGAATCCGCTCCGTCATGAATTGCATGAAAAGCGTCGCCCGCAGCGATTGATAACGGCGCGACGGATACAGCAGCGATGCTTCCTGGCCGGGGCCGCTCCAGTCGGGCAGGATCCGTCGCAATTGTCCTGTTTCAATCAAGTCATGCACCAGCCAGGATGGGCATAATCCCAGGCCGGCTCCCAGTACGAAACTCTCGCGCATCGCCAGCGAACTATTCACCTGATAGCGGTGCTGGGGAGCGATACGGATGATGCCGCCGGGGCCGCTCAGTTCGGTCACTTCGCCATTGGCCGGACGCGCAAAGCCGATATAGCGATGGGCTGCCAGATTCGCCGGATGCCGAATCTCGGGGTGGCGTTGCAGGTAGCTCGGGGCGGCCACCAGGTAGCGTTGCGAACTCGCGATCTTGCGGGCGATGACGTTGGGCGGCAGCGCGCCGGCCAGGCGCAGCGCGACATCGACGCCATCCTCGACCAGATCGACAAAGCGGTCGTTCAATATCAGTTCCACTTCGATCTCCGGATACAGTTCCAGGAACTCCAGCACCAGCGCGTTCAGCCGCAACTGGCCGAGACCGAGCGGGGCATTGACGCGCAACAAGCCGGCCGGTTTTTCGGTCAGGCCGCGGGCATCGCTGACGGCTTGCTGGAACTCCTCCAGCACGCGGATGGCGCGCTCGTAGAAACGCCTGCCTTGCTCGGTGGGCGTCAGGCTGGTGGTGCTGCGCTCCAGCAAGCGCACCCCGAGTTCCTTTTCCAACGCGGCGATGGTTTTGCTGACTGTAGGCTGTGTGCTCTGCTGCTCGCGCGCCACCGCCGACAGGCTGCCAAGTTCGACCGCCCGCACGAAGCTGCTGATTGCTTTGATTTGATCCATATCATTCCTATTTGGAATAAGTTATATGCAATTATCGTCTCTACCATGCGTGTTGGGAATGGATTATCTTTCACATATCGGGCACCTCGAAAAACCTACTGCGCGGCCCAATCTCGGGGCTGTGATGCTCGCCGTACCTCCGTACGACTGCGCTTCTCGCCCCGACCTTGGGTCGCTCGCTACGGTTTTTCGAGGTGCCCTGTCAAATCCTCGATCAATTAACGGAGCTTCCTATGAAATTTCAAAAAACCGCAGCCACGCTGACTCTGCTGGCTATGTTGACGGCGCCGGCCATGGCATCGCAGGTCGCCGACGCCGCCAGCGCGCCGCATCAATGGGTAGGCAGCTGGAGCGCCAGCCCGCAGCCGGTCTGGGGTCCGGACTTTGTGCTGCCGACCAATATCCCGGCCACGCTGTCGAACCAGACCGTGCGTCAGATCGCCAAAGTCAGCCTGGGCGGCAAGCGCGCCAGGGTGGTGCTGTCCAATGAATACGGCGCAACGCCGCTGGTGATCGGCGCGGCGCATATTGCGCTGGCCGGCAGCGGTTCTGACATCGCGGCCGGCTCGGATCGGGTGCTCACCTTCAACGGCCGCAGCGCGGTAACGATTGCGCCCGGTGCGCCGGTGGTCAGCGATCCGGTCGATCTTGAGATTGCACCGCTCGCTACGGTCGCGGTCAGCATGTTTTTGCCGCAGACCACTGCATTGAGCACCTTCCACTGGGACGGCAAGCAGACCGCTTACATCACGCCGGGCAATCGGGTGGATGCGACGTCGATCAAGACCGAGCAGACGCTGGAGGCACGCCTGTTCCTGAGCACGATCCTGGTTGAGGCGGCGCCCACGTCGCGGGTGGTGGCGACCTTCGGCGATTCGATTACCGACGGCGCGGCTTCCACCTCGAACCGCAATCAGCGCTGGCCCGACCTGCTGGCGCAGCGGCTGGCCAAGCAACAGGTCGCGGTGCTCAATGCCGGCATCTCGGGCGCCAAAGTCCTGAGCGACAAGATGGGCGTCAACGCCCTGGCGCGGTTCGATCGCGACGTGCTGAATCAGCCCAATCTCGACACCGTGATCCTGATGATGGGCATCAATGACATCAGCTGGCCCGGCAGCAGCCTGGCGCCGCACGATCCGGCCTTGTCGGCGGAGCAATTGATCGCCGGTTATCGGCAGTTGATAGCGCGCGCGCATCTGCGCAAAGTGCGCATCGTCGGCGCCACGCTGACCCCGTTTGAAGGCGCGCTGCAGGGCAGCGAGATCAACGGTTACTACAGCGCCGGCAAAGAGCAGCTGCGGCAAGCGGTCAATCATTGGATACGCAGCAGCGGCGAGTTCGATGCGGTGGCCGACTTCGACGCCGCGCTGAGGGATCCCAAGCACCCGACGCGGTTCTTGCCGGCATTCGATTCAGGCGATCATCTGCATCCGGGCGATAGCGGGTACCAGGCGATGGCGGATGCGATTGATTTGAAAGTGTTAATAGGTCATGCCGATTGAAGTAGGGATTCGCCTCTAATCAGTGGTGAAACCGCCCGATTTCAGCAATCGGGCGGCGTTTTTCAGGTAAATTCGCGGCCTATAACTGACTTTCAATAACGCAACGGCCTCCGATAAAAATCCCATGTCCCATCCTGTCTACCCGCACCTGCTCGCACCGCTCGACCTCGGTTTCACCACTTTGAAAAATCGGGTGGTGATGGGTTCGATGCACACCGGTCTGGAAGACCGCTTCTACAACTATGCCAAGCTGGCCGAGTATTTCCGGGCTCGCGCCAAGGGCGGGGTGGGGCTGATAGTGACCGGCGGCATTTCGCCCAACCGCCAGGGCTGGCTGTTGCCGTTCGGCGGCACCATGAACAGCGTCGGCGACATCCGCAATCACCGGCGGCTGACCGACGCCGTGCACGAAGAAGACGGCAAGATCGTGATGCAGATCCTGCATTCGGGGCGCTACGGTTATCACCCGTTCGTGGTGTCGGCCTCGGCCATCAAATCGCCGATCTCTTTATTCAAACCGCGCGCGTTGACCGAACGTGGCATCCAGTCCAGCATCGCCGCCTATGTGCGCAGCGCCACGCTGGCCCAGCGTGCCGGTTACGACGGCGTCGAAATCATGGGCAGCGAAGGTTATCTGCTGAACCAGTTCCTGTCGCCGCGCACCAACCGCCGCCAGGACCGCTGGGGCGGCAGCCTCGAGAACCGGATGCGGCTGGCGCTGGAAGTGGTGCGGCGCACCCGGCAGGCGGTCGGCGAGCGTTTCATCATCATGTATCGGCTGTCGGTGCTGGACCTGGTGGAAGGCGGCAATACCGGCGCCGAAGTGGTGGCGGTGGCGCAGGCGCTGCAACAGGCCGGCGTGACACTGATCAATACCGGCATCGGCTGGCACGAGGCGCGGGTGCCGACCATCGTCACCTCGGTGCCGCGCGGCGCGTTCCGCGAAGCGACGGCCCGTCTCAAGGCGGCCGTCAGCGTGCCGGTGATCGCCTCCAACCGCATCAATATGCCGGACGTGGCTGAACAGATCCTGGCTGCCGGCGACGCCGACATGGTGTCGATGGCGCGGCCGTTCCTGGCCGATCCCGACTTCGTGTTGAAGGCGCAGCAGAATCGCGCCGATGAAATCAATACCTGCATCGGTTGCAACCAGGCCTGTCTCGACCACACTTTCCAGAACAAGCGCGCCAGTTGCCTGGTCAATCCGCAAGCCTGCCATGAAACCGAACTGGTCTATCGCCGCACGCCTAAGGTGCGCCGGGTGGCGGTGATCGGCGCCGGACCGGCCGGGCTGTCGGCCGCCAGCGTCGCCGCCGAGCGCGGCCATCAGGTCACGCTGTTCGAAGCGGCGGCGCAGATCGGCGGCCAGTTCAACGTCGCCAAACGGATTCCGGGCAAGGAAGAATTCAACGAAACCATTCGCTATTTCCACCACCGTCTGCAGCGCAACGGCGTCGAGCTCAAGCTCAATCAGCGCGTCACGCAAGGGCAGCTGGAAGCGCTCGGCTTCGACGATGTGATCGTGGCGACCGGGGTGCTGCCGCGCAATCCGCGCATCCCCGGCATCGAGCATCCGATGGTGCTGTCCTACCTGGATGTGTTGCAAGGCAAGGTCGCGGTCGGCAAGCGGGTGGCGGTGATCGGTGCCGGCGGCATCGGTTTCGACCTGTGCGAATTCCTGCTGCACGATCCGCAAGTGCCGTTGCCGCTGCCGATCGCGCACTGGATGGATGAGTGGGGCGTCGATCCGCTGGCGGCAGAAGCCGGCGGCTTGCGTCCTGCGGCAGCGGTCGCGCCGCTGCGCGAAATCCATCTGTTGCAGCGCAAGCAGAGCAAAGTCGGCGCCGGTCTCGGTAAAACTTCGGGCTGGGTGCATCGCAGCGTGATGCAGCGCAACGGCGTGCAGATGCTGGCCGGAGTCGACTATCAACGGATCGACGACCAAGGCTTGCACATCACCGTAGGCGGAGAAGCGCGCTTGCTGGCGGTGGATAACGTGGTGATCTGCGCCGGTCAGGAATCGCTGCATGAACTGGTCCCGGCCGCCGCCATCGCGCCCGCCAAACCCGGCCAGCCGCTCAAAACGCAAAACAACGGCGCCGGCGTTCGCTATCACCTGATAGGTGGGGCTTCGCTGGCCAGCGAACTGGACGCCAAGCGGGCGATACGCGAAGGGGCGGAGCTGGCCGCAGCCTTATAGTCGATAGTCGGCCTCAAGCGTAACGGGTCGCCAGCAGCTTTGCGACCCAATCGACAAACGCGCGCACCCGCGGCGACAAGTGCCTGTTATGGGCGTACACGATGGAAACCGGCAGCGGCGCCGGTTTGAAGTTCGGCAATACCTCCTCCAGCACGCCGCTTGCCAGCAGCGCTTCCAGCCCAAGGCGCGGCGCCTGGATCAGTCCCAGTCCGGCCTGGCAGCAGGCCAGATACGCATCCGAACTGTTGACTGAGACGATGCCGGACATCTTCAGGAAGCGCGGCTCGCCGCTGTCGACATATTCCCAGCCCAGCTCGCGTCCGGTGCGGCTGGAAAAATAATTCACCACCACGTGATTTTGCAAATCGGCCAGGCTTTGCGGGCGTCCGCAGCGATCGAGGTAGGACTTCGCCGCGCAATTGATTTGCTCCATGCTGCCGATGCGGCGGGCGATCAGGCTGGAGTCGCTGAGCGGCCCGACCCGCACCACGCAATCGACCGCCTCGCCGACCAGATCGACAAAGCGATCGGTCGCGCTCAGCTTGAGCTGGATGTTGGGATACAGCGCAAAAAAATCCGGCAAGGCTGGAATCACCACCATATGCGCCAGCCGCTCTGGCAGGTCGACCCGGATCACGCCGCGCGGGTTCAGGTGGTCGCGCTGGAACAGCGCATCGAGGTCTTCGAACTCCGCCAGCAGCCGGGTACAGCGATCGAGATAGGTGATACCCTCATCGGTCAGGGTCACCTTGCGGGTGGTCCGATGCAGCAGCCGCACCCCCATGTGTTTTTCCAGCGCCTGCACCGCGTTGGTCACGGTGGCCGGCGGCAGGCTGAGCTGCTCGGCCGCTCTGCTGAAGCTGCCCAACTCGGCCACGCGCGAAAAGATTTCCATTGTTTGAATGCGATCCATGGCCTGCTCGATTGTTAGTTGATTTCGAATAAAGAAATCATTTTAAGGCCATTTATTAAGCAGTGGCGGCGGACAATAATGCTTCCGAAGCGATTGGTTTTAATGCTGCTTTCCGCAGCTATCGAATCCCTTTCTCATAAGGATAGTCATGATGAAAACGCGAAAACTAGGCATCAACGGCCCCGACACTTTCCCGATCGGCCTCGGTTGCATGGGCATGTCCGACCTGTACGGGCCGGCCGATGAAAATGAAAGCATCGCCACCGTGCATGCGGCGTTGGACGCCGGCATCACCTTGCTCGATACCGGCGATTTCTACGGCATGGGGCACAACGAAATGCTGATTCGGAACGCATTGCACGGTCGCCATCGCGACCAGGTTTTGCTGAGCGTGAAATTCGGCGCGATGCGCGATCCGGCCGGCGGCTGGATCGGCACCGACGGCCGGCCTGAGGCGGTCAAGAATTTTCTGGCCTATACCTTGCGCCGTCTGGGTACCGATCACGTCGACATTTACCGTCCGGCGCGGGTCGACCCGGCGGTACCGATCGAAGAAACGGTGGGCGCCATCGCCGACCTGGTGAAAGCCGGTTACGTGCGTCATATCGGGCTGTCCGAAGCGGGCGCAAAAACCATACGCCGGGCCCAGGCCGTGCATCCGATTGCCGATTTGCAAATTGAATACTCGCTGATTTCGCGCGGCGTGGAAGCGGAGATCCTGCCGACCTGCCGCGAGCTGGGGATAGGCATCACGGCCTACGGCGTGTTGTCGCGCGGCCTGATCAGCGGTCACTGGGGCAAGGACCGGACGCTGTCGACCGGCGACTTCCGCAGCCTCAGCCCGCGCTTCAGCGGCGACAACCTGGAACACAATCTTTCTTTGCTGGATGCCTTGCGTCGCATCGCCGACGAGAAGCGCGCAACGGTGGCGCAGATTGCGATTGCCTGGGTGCTGTCGCGCGGCGACGACATCGTGCCGCTGGTGGGAGCGCGCCGCCGCGACCGCTTGTTCGAGTCGCTAGGCGCGACGCGGATTCATCTGACGGCTGACGAGCTGGTGCGGATTGAGCAGGCGGTGCCGATCGATGCGGTTGCGGGGGAGCGGTATGCGCCGATGATGATGGAGCATTTGGATAGCGAGCGGGCTGGTGATCATTAAGAGCATGTTGGGCACCTCGAGAAGCCTACTGCGCGGCCCAAAATCTCGTGGCTGCGATGTTCACCCGCTCCGTACGGCTGCAGGTGTTGCAACATCGTCGCCCCGACCTTGAACCGCTCGCTACGGTTTTTCGAGGTGTCCTGTTGTCTTAAGCGTGTGCCGCTTGTTTCAATACTTCAGCAGCCCATTGATTAAGGCTCTTGCCCGATGCTTGTGCTGCGATGGCGGAGGCGGCATGTACTTCCGGCGGTATGCGGAGCATGAGTTTGCCTGATGCTGGTTTTTCCGGCTGGCGGCCGGTTGCCTTGCAATCGGCCAAATAGTGATCGACGGCTTGATGAAAGTCTGTCGTTAATTCAGTTACGGTTTCTCCGTGAAAACTGATGCTGTCGGCGATACCGAGAACACGGCCTACAAAAATATTGTCACGCGGGTCGTATTCGATGCGTGCGGTATAAGCGCCATAAATCATGGTGTTGTTCATGGTGTGATTCCTTGTGATGTCAGCAACTCCCGGAGTTCCTCAACTTGGTAGCGTTTGGCCTCTTTACCGGGATGCGGATAGAGGCGCTTGCCGTTTAGCTCAAACACGATGCGCGATCCTTCTCCCTCGCGTACGTCGCCGCCTACCGAAATAACCAGCGCTTCGAGATCGGCAAAGACAATGCCAGGCAGAGTGGGCTTGGTAAATACGGCTTGCAGTGTTTTTTTGTGTTTGGCTTTCATGCTCTAAATGATAGCACATTGTGATATCTCTACGAGTTACGGGTCAAGCAAGCAGAGGCTTGTGCTGCTCCTGGCGATCAGTTGTTCGTCTTGACGGCTGCTCCTTTCTTTTGCTTCCAAACGAAGCGATAACTAAGCCATGAAGGAGAGCCGTCATGGTTAGCTGCAAACTTTTCGCTTCGATTTCCTACGTCCGACAGACTCCTAAACAAACGCCTCCACCACAATCCGCGCCGCCGACGCCAGCACTTCGCTGCGCGACTTGGCATCTTGCTGATGCTGGGTAAAGTAAATTGCGAGCACCATCGGCGCTTTCCCCGGCGGCCACAGCACGGCGATGTCGTTGGTCGTGCCGTAATCGCCGGTTCCCGTTTTGTCGCCTACCTGCCAGCTGGCGGGAACGCCCGCCCGTATCCTTGCGGCACCGGTCGTATTGCCGCGCATCCATCGTTGCAACTGCTCCCGTTGCGGCGCAGGCAGCGCGTCGCCGAGAGCGAGTCGTTGCAGGCTGCGCGCCATCGCGAGCGGCGTCGAGGTATCGCGTGGATCGCCGGGAATGGCTGTGTTGAGTTCGGTTTCCCAGCGGTCGAGACGGAACTCATTGTCGCCAATCGAGCGCGCAAACGCCGTCACGCCGGCTGGGCCGCCCAGCATCTTGATCAATAGGTTGCCGGCTGTGTTGTCGCTGTATTGAAGTGCCGCGGCGCACAGTTCGCTGACCGTCATGCCGTCCGCGACGTGCTTCTCGGTGATCGGCGAGTAAGCGACCAGGTCGCTTTGCGGGTATTTGATGCGTCGTTCTAAAAGTGTGCTGTCACGGCTGCTGCGTTCAAGAATTGCGGACGCGACGAGTGCTTTGAACGTGCTGCAGAACGGGAAGCGTTCGTCGGCGCGATAGTTCAATTGCGCGCCGTCGGCCAGGTTCAGCGCGGCGACCCCGAGCCGGCCGGCCGATGCAGTTTCGAGCGCTTTCAGGCGCGCTTGTGCCGAGGCCGAAGCGCGTGCGCCGTCCGGCGGCGATGCGCAAGCGCCTATCAGCGGGGCAGAGGCGGCGGCGAGAAGTAATTTGCGGCGAATGGGAGAGTGAGTCATATATTTGTGTGTTGTGAGTGAGGGCATAGGACAGGTGTAAGCGGCGGCAAGTTTCACTAATGATGAGATTGCGGACGGCAGGGCATTTGTTCGATAAGGTTCAGCGACCGTCACAGTTTCTGCTGCAAAAAATCCAGAAAGCAGCTGATGCGCCGCGACAGCTGGGTATTCCGGTAATACACAGCGTGGATTTGCTGCTGGTAGCCATTGTTGCAGTCGTCCAGAATCCTGACCAGCCGTCCCGCGGCGACGTCCGCCTGCGTCATGAAATCGGCCAGGCAGACGATGCCTTGTCCGTGCAGCGCCAGCTGGCGCAAGGTTTCGCCGCTGTTGGCCAATAACGTCGGCGTCACCGGCAGGCTGTCGCCGTGCTGGTGGCGCAGCGGCCAGGTGTTCAGCAATTCCGTCTGGGTGAAGCCCAGCAGTTGATGCCGCAGCAAATCCTCGGGATTGGCCGGGCTGCCGTGTAATTGCAGATAAGCGGGACTGGCCAGCAGGCGCAGCGGGCTGGCGCTCAATCTCCTGGCATGCAGGTTCGAGTCTTGCAAAGTGCCGTGGCGGATCGCGATGTCGGTGCGCCGCTCCAGCAAGTCGATGTTCTGGTCGTTGCTGGTCAGCTCCAGCGCAATGTCGGGATAGCTGCGGCGAAATTCATCGATGTTCGGCACGATGCAGTGCAGCATGAACGGCGGCGAGGCATCCACTCGCAGTCGTCCTGACGGTTTTTGATGGCGGATCCGGATGCATTCTTCCGCTTCTTCCATCGCAGAGACAATCGCCCGCGCTTTTTCTAAAAACAAACGGCCTTCTTCGGTCAGCTCCATCCGGCGCGTGGTGCGCAGCAGCAGCGAGCTGGCCAGCTTCTGTTCCAGCCGGGACAAGGCGCGGCTGACGCCGGACGTGGTTTGCTCCAGCTGTTCGGCGGCCGCGCTCAACGAACCGCAATCGACTACGGCAATGAAGATCCTGAGATCGTCGGAATGAATAGGCATGCATCATCCATTGTTGATGTGGGATCAAATATTATTTGATTCTATCGCTATTTATGTCAACAAAATATCCATGCATAGTGCGAACTGTCATTTTGATCGGGAGTCCATTATGCCGTTTGCCCTCTGGGCGCTGACCATCAGCGCCTTCGCCATTGGTACCACTGAATTTGTCATCGTCGGCTTGCTGCCCATTATCGCCGCCGACCTCAACGTCAGCCTGCCGTCCGCCGGCTTGCTGGTCAGCCTGTACGCGATCGGGGTCGCGGTCGGCGCGCCGCTGCTGACCGCGCTGACCGGACGAGTGCCGCGCAAGACCTTGCTGGTCGCGCTGATGTTGCTGTTCACCATCGGCAACCTGCTGGCCTGGCATGCGCCCGGCTACGCATCGCTGATCGTGGCCCGGGTCCTGACCGGCCTGGCGCACGGCGTGTTTTTCTCGATCGGATCGGCGATTGCGGTCAGCCTGGTCAGCAAGGAAAAAGCCGCCAGCGCCATCGCTCTGATGTTCACCGGCCTTACCGTGGCGTTGGTGACCGGCGTGCCGCTGGGGACTTTCATTGCGCAGTATTTCGGCTGGCGCGCCAGCTTCCTGGCGGTATCCGGTCTGGGCCTGATCGCCGTCGTCGGCAGCCTGCTGCTGATCCCGGCCAACATCCCGTACAGCGCCCCGGCATCGCTGCGTAAACAGCTGGAAGTGCTGACCCATCCGCGGCTGCTGATGGTGTACGCCACCACCGCGCTGGGCTACGGCGGATCGTTTATTGCCTTCACTTATCTGGCGTCCATCCTGCAACAGGTGTCCGGTTTTAGCGCCGGCAGCGTCAGCCTGGTGCTGCTGGTGTATGGGGTGTCGGTTTCGATCGGCAATATCTGGGGCGGCAAACTGGCTGACCGGCAAGGACCGATCCGCGCCTTGCAATGGATTTTCGGTTTGCTGGCTCTGGTGTTGTTGGTCTTGACCTTCACCGCCTACAACCGCTGGCTGGCGCTGGCCACCGTATTGGCCTGGGGCGCGGTTGCTTTCGGCAACGTGCCGGGCTTGCAGGTGTATGTGATGCAGCAGGCGGAGCGTTATGCGCCGCACGCCAAGGACGTCGCCTCCGGCTTGAATATCGCCGCCTTCAATATCGGCATTGCCGGCGGCGCATGGGCCGGCGGGCTGGTGGTGCAGCATGCCGGATTGATGCATACGCCGTGGATAGGCGCGCTGGTGGTGATCGGGGCGCTGGGGATGGCCACCTGGAGCGGCCGCCTGGATCGGCGCGGGGCAGTGCTTGCCGCCTATCCCGCTTGATAAAGGAGTAGGGCGGATGAGCGCAGCGTTATCCGCCGATGGATGTACCGCAAGTGTTCGACGCATCTAAAGCGGCGGAAGGCGCTGCGCTTTTCCGCCCTACCCGGCACCACCTGGTGCAAGCTGCTTTGACTTTTTATAGAGGAAGAAACAAATGAACCGCACAAAAAAATTAGGCAATACCGACACAAACATTCCGGCGCTCGGCTTGGGCACCTTTCTGATGCCTGGCGACGACGTCTTGCGCATGGTGCCGCACGCTTTGGAGATCGGTTACCGGCATATCGACACTGCGCAGATTTACGGCAATGAAGCGGAAGTCGGCGCGGCCATCGACGCATCCGGCGTCGCCCGCCCCGACATCTTCCTGACCACCAAGGTCTGGGTCGACCGCTATCGCAGCGAAGACTTGCTGCGCTCGGTGGAAGAAAGCCTGCGCAAGCTGCGCACCGATTACGTCGACCTGCTGCTGTTGCACTGGCCGAACCCGGCAGTGCCGCTTGCGGAAACCGTCGCCGCGCTCAACCAGGTGCAAAGCGCAGGCATGGCGCGCCACATTGGAGTCAGCAACTTCACCACGGCGTTGATGGCCGAGGCCGTATCGCTGAGCGAGCAGCCGCTGGTTACCAACCAGGTTGAATATCATCCGTATCTCGATCAGCGCAAGATCATCGACGCCGGCCGTCAAGCCAACATGACGCTGACCGCTTATTTCTCGCTGGCTAAAGGCAGCGTGATCGGCGACCCGGTACTGCGCCAGATCGGCCAGCGGCACGGCAAGGACGAAGCGCAGGTGGCGCTGCGCTGGCTGATCCAGCAACCGGACGTGGTGGCGTTGACCAAAACGGTGCGGGAGGCGCGCGCGCTATCCAATTTCAACATCTTCGATTTTGAACTGAGCCCGGCCGAAATGACGGCGATTCACCAGTTGGCGCGCCGCGACGGCCGTCTTGTCAGTCCGGAGGGGCTGGCGCCTGAGTGGGATGACTGATGCGTTGGGCGGCCCGCACAATCTCGCGCTGCTTCAGAAAATAAGGGCCGGTAAAACGACATTTCCAAGATTGATGAATTTTCCGTATGGAAATGATAGGCTTTGATGCCGGCAACAGCTTGAGTAAAGCCGGGGTAAGTTTTCAATAAGCTTCTACGTAAAGGAAGGGAAAGCTATGGGCGCATCGGAGAAACGGATAAACAAGGAGCTGCAGGATTTTAAAAGAGATCCTCCCGCTGGTTGCGATGCGGGGCCGATTGGAGAGGATCTGTTCGACTGGCAAGCAACAATGATGGGACCTCCGGAGAGCCCTTATCAGGGAGGCACTTTTTTTCTAAAGATCGATTTTCCAAAAGATTATCCGTCTCAACCACCGAAGATTAATTTCACCACCAAGCTCTACCATCCCGCCATAGATAGCAATGGCGTTGTGGGTTTGGACCTGCTTCAGAAGCGCTGGTCGCCTGACCTGACAATCTCCAAAATACTCACTGCATTGTGTAATCTGCTGATTAACCCTGACTTGGGCCAAGTCCTGAATACGGAAGCGGCGGCGCAATACAAAAAGGATCGCGCGAACTACGAAAAGATAGCCCGCGAGTGGACTAAAAAATATGCAATGTGAAATGCTGTTGAAATAGTATGCCGGTTGCTGCCTGCCTCTTCACCCTCGAGAGGTGCGCAGCGTTCTCCGACTATGGATGTCACAGTGGGGCGTCAAAAATCAACGCCGGATTGAGGGCGCGAATCCTGCGGTCGACAAAGTAGCCGCCGCATTCGGTGTAACGCAGGAAACAGCGTCCGCATATGCCGCATTCCCAGACATTGCAACGGTTGTAGGGAAAATAGCGAGGCGCAATCGGCGCTTCGGGAGACCAATAGCGAGTGCCGTCGGGATGGTGTTCGCTAAACGTCAATTCCTCTTCATCGGCATGGATGAGGGTGCCGATTTCGCGCAACTGTTCTTCGGGCAGCGAGAGCGGCATGCTTTCCCAGCCGGCTAAGGAATTTATTGCACATGAACAGGCTTGCTTGACAGCGTCTGAACGCTGCGCAAGTTCGGTCAGTTCCGGTAGGTCAAGGCGTCGAGGCATGCTCATGTGCTTCCTTCGTTGGTACGGTGTGCCGCGGTGGACTGGCATTTCGCGGCAACATGGTTTATCTGATTTCGGCCGCCGCAAGTTGCGCACAAAGCGCTGTCCCGTGCGACGCCTTCGCTAGCGTATCCAGATCGACGTAGCTCGGCGAGATGCGAATGTTGGCGTCGTGCGGGTCGCGGCCGCCGGGATGCGTGGCACCGGCAGGCGTGAGCGCGATGCCGGCTTGTTTCGCTAGTTCGACCGTCCGTTTGGCGCAACCGGGCGTGATGTCCAGACTGATAAAGTAACCGCCCGCGGGCCGTGTCCAACGGGCTGATCCGGTGTCGCCGAACGCCTGCGCAAAGGCGCGATCGACGCACGCGAATTTCGGCGCGAGCAGGGTGCTATGGGCGCGCATATGTTGGGTCAGGCCGTCGGCATCGCCGAAGAATAGCAAATGACGCAGTTGATTGACCTTGTCCGGGCCGATGGTGCGGTGCTTGCGTCGTTCGAGCCACCACGCGAGATTTTCTGGCGATGAGCCGAAGAATGCCAGGCCGGCGCCGGGCAGCACGATTTTAGAGGTCGATGCGAAGACAAAGGCGCGGTTGGGATGCCCGGCAGCCGCGCAACGCCCGGTGATATCCTGGTTAGGCGTGGCCTCGTCGCTCAGGTGATGCACCGCGTACGCGTTGTCCCAGAACAGCCTGAAATCGGGGGCCGCGGCCGCCATCGCGGCCAGCCGTTCGACGGTCACGTCGGTGTAAGTGGTTCCGCACGGGTTGCTGTATTTCGGCACGCACCACATGCCCTTGATGCTGGGGTCGCCGGCAACCAGTGCCTCTACGATATCCATGTCGGGGCCGCTGTCCAGCATCGGAACCGGCAGCATTTCGATCCTGAATTCGTCGCAGATCGAGAAATGCCGGTCATATCCAGGCACCGGGCAAATGAACTTGACGACAGCTTCTTCCGACCAAGGCTGGTCGCTGCCCGGAACGCCGCGTCTGAATGCGTGACTGAGCGCTTCGTACATCAACGCCAGACTTGAATTTTCACCGACCGCCACGTAGTCGGCGGGGAGGCCCA
Organism: Paraherbaspirillum soli; assembly: GCF_042654985.1. Lineage (NCBI taxonomy): Bacteria > Pseudomonadati > Pseudomonadota > Betaproteobacteria > Burkholderiales > Oxalobacteraceae > Paraherbaspirillum > Paraherbaspirillum soli. The sequence continues at coordinate 17,633 of NZ_JBHSMT010000009.1, forward strand.
GCAGCGCTTCGGAAAACAGTTCGCGAACCTCGGGCATTCCTTGCAGGCCGCCGTAATTGCGCCAGTCGACACCATCACGCGATACGAAATCGGACTCCCCGGGAAGCGACAGAAAGCGCTTTGCCAAGGCCAATTGCTCGGGCGATGGCACGCCACGCGTCATATTGATCTTCAGGCCTTGAGAGCACAAATCGGCATAGCGGGATTCAAGTTCGGCGCGAGAAGCTGCGTCAAGCGGGCTGTCAATTTGAACGGGAGTATGCATACTCGGGCCTTCATGAAAGGTGGATACGGTAGGGTAGCTTGCTCGGGCTGAAATTACATCATCGGGCACCTCTAAAAACCTACTGCGCGACCCAATCTCGGGGCTGCGATGCTCGTCGTACAAGTCGTACGACTGCGCTTCTCGCCCCGACCTTGGGCCGCTCGCTACGGTTTTTAGAGGTACCCCATCGCCAGCACTATAGCGTAGCCGCCGACGCAGATCGCCAGTGTCTTGAAAATTCCCCGGGTTCTAGCAGCCAGTACGAAGGCGATCGGCACCAGCGCCAATTTCAGAAGCTGCGGTGTTTCGAAGTGGCCGGCCCATTGATGGTAGAAGCGGTCGCCATACAGGGCCGAATAGATAATCCCGCCCATGATGCTGAGCGCTGCATAGTTGAGAAACTTATAGGTATCGCCGTTTTCCGGTATCCGCAATTGGCGGAACACTATGGCGGGCAAGGATCGCAGGACAAACGAAATTGCCGAAGCGATCAGGATCAATTCCCATTTATTCATGATTTTTTGGCCTCAGAAAACTTATCCAGGGCGAGGAAGAACCCGCCGAAAACAAATGGCATGACAAAGACTTGATAGTCGCCCAACCACGCACCGACGATGGGGGTGGCGATAAAGCCGGCGCCGGTGACGATTGCAGGCCGGATTTTTGGCCAGGAGAGTCCTGTCAATGCCGCGAAGTGAACCGGCAGGATGATTGCTACCAGTGCATTCACAAACGGCCCTTGATGCGCGCTGACGGTGAAGCCGAGTAGCGTAGCGAGCGTGGCGACGCTCAGCGTGCTGACCCCGCAGCCGAGAAAATATTCGAACAGATTGGGGATTTTTCCCTTCTTGGCGTTGGATAAAGTAAATGTCGAGATGGATAGCAACTGCGCCGACAAAATCACTTTTCCCAATGGCACGCTACGGAATTGTTCTGTGAGAACAGAAGCCATGATCAGGAAGCGGAAGTTGACCAAGATTGTCGACATGACGAGCGGCAGTAGCGTGAGCGTGTCAGCATGCTGCGCTATCAGAGCTTGCAACGGGGAGGCATGGACTGCTGCCGTCATCACCATCGCTTGCAGCGGCGAAAAACCGGCAGTGCGGGAAATTGCCCCGATCGAGAAAAACAAAAACAGGAATGTAAGGCACACCGGAATGGAATCGACGCAGCCGTCGACGAAGGGCGTGCGTGGCGCGGGACTCGCTGAGGAGGTGGCGGGAACGGGTCCGAACAAGGTTCGAAGTATTTTCATGCTAAGGCAATCAGGTTTCAACTACGCAGGGTTGGAAAGCCTCGCACGCGAATGTGCGAGGCCTGGATGTGCCTTAAGCCGCCTGGAGCGTCTCGCTATTTTGCGCCTGGGCGTCGTCCATCGTCTTCAGGTATTGAGCGCTGTGCGAAAGCGTACTGCCTCGGGTTTCGAAGCCGATAATGCCTTGCCAACTCACCTTGCGGATTGCCTGCAGCAGTTGCGGATAGTCGAGATTGCCGCGACCGAGCGGCATGTGTGAATCGCGATCGCCAGCGTTATCGCTGAAAGACATGCCGGCGATTCGATGGTGGAAGCGCTCGAACACTTGGATCGGCGCGCCGTCATTGACGTGAGCGTGCGAAACGTCGAGGAAAAAATAAATTCCGGGAACTTGCTCCAACACTTTCGCGTATTCATCCTCGGTCGTGTAGATGTAGTAGAACGGGTGGAATTTGTTGTAGTTGCAAAGATTTTCTAGCCAGATATCGACGTTGCGCTCGCGTCCGTAAGCAACCAGTTCGTTCAAGTTGCGGATCAAATTTTCGAGGCCGATGCTGCGCGCTTCCTTGACCAGTCGCGGCTCGACAATGCCGCCCCCATGGACGATCAGCGGAATGCCGCCAAGCTGCGCGCACAGATCGATTTCGCGTTTGACATAGTTGACTGCCGCCAGCGCCATTTCGGGAACGTCGCTGCCCAGCGGCGCCTTGAAGTTGCCGTGGTAAATCGGCTTGATTCCTGCATCCTCAATCGACTTGCACATCGCCGAAATTCGCGCCTCGGTCCAGTCTGCCGGCCGTTCTCCAACGAGGCTGCCGTCAATATACCAATGGCTGTAGCCGTGTATCGCGGCTTCGGCGAGGCCCTCTTCTGCGCGCATATAGTTCTGCTGTGCCGCGCCGATCATGAATGAAGGCCAAGCTTGAGAAGCTGGCGATTGGGTGGAGGACAGCGTAGATGTAGCAGAAATTTGATTCATAGTATTTGCTCAAAAAATGGCGGTACATCAAATTAATCGGAAAAGTACTTTAATTAACGCGAGTTGCAATATCACTTCATACGACGAAAAAACGCGGCTCCTTCAAGTGCCTAATGCACCTTAAAAAAACGTCGCCACAAATAACCCAGGCGGCGGGAATGACCAAAATATTGCGAGCAAGCTGCTTGTGTGCGAAAGCGTTTGTCGTCCGAATTTCTTGAAGGAAAGCGATACTAATCTTCATAAAGTAGGCCTGTAACCTAACAATATTGACAGCTGTGTATGAAATGAAAATTCAGATATATGAGTCTTTTTGCATCGCTGAATCAAGCAGCCGTAGCGCATATCGACAGGTATGCGTCGCATGCCAAAGATGTCGTCCGGACTTCAATGTCAGCATCGCCGGTGGCGGATGATTGCTCGCGTTCCACTGGCGACTTGAATCAAGTTAGTTCTCACACCCCGGCGTCGACTTTTCGGCAATAGACCAAATTAAAACTATAATCGGTCCTATTCGTTCAGCAGGAGTGCCGCCATGAAGTTCTCAACCCAAGTCAAGCCCATCAGCTATTTGAAGAGCCATGCTGCCGAGATCGTCAAAGACATCACAGAGAGTCGAGAGCCGATGCTGATCACTCAAAACGGCGAAGCCAAGCTGGTGGTCATGGATGTGAAGAGTTATGAAGAGCAGGAGCAAACGCTGGCCCTGTTGAAAATCCTGGCGCTCGGGAACCGCGAGATTGAGCAAGGCAAGTTCCGCGATGTGGACGATGTATTTGCAGAACTGGACCAGGCCGATCAGCAATGAGCCTCCAAGTTGTCATCCTGGAGTCGGCTGAGCATGACCTGAAAGAACTCAGGGAATATATCGTCAAGAACTTTTCTGTTGAGTCCTGGCAGGACACTTACGCCAAGTTGAAACAGGCTATCCGCAATTTGCAGACCTTTCCTCAGGCAGGTTTCCTCCCTGAAGAAATCGAAAAACTCAACCTCAGCCAATACCGGCAGATTCTGTCAGGGATGAATCGCATCATCTATGAAGTGCGACAGGAGATTATCTATATCCACATCATTGTCGATGCACGACGAGACATGCCGTCTTTATTGACGAGACGGCTGCTACGAACCACCTAGCCATAAGGAGTAATGCATGAGCACATCGCTAAGATTGTCCGAAAAATGGTTCCGCCGCGCGCTGTGGCTGGTGGCGTTTGTGTTCGCCGGGTTCCTGATCGGCTTGGGCAGCACGGTCGAGCAGGATCTGCCGAAGATCGAGCACCGCTATACGATGGAAGACTTTATCGATAAACCGGCCGCGACCCAGGCCCGCAATACGCTGAAAGACGCGGAACTTGTCCGGCAAAATGCGCAGGATGCGCTGGATCAGGCGGAACTGAAGGTCAGGACAGCGCAGACCGATTCCACCTCGGCGCGCGAGACGTTCAATAATTGGCTGGCCACGCGCCATGCAACCGGGCAGAGCGATCAGGACGCCGAACTCGTCAGGCGCACCAAGGCGCTGGATGGATTGAAGGCGGCCGAACGGCGGGCCGCGTCGCAGGCCGAGGCGCAGCAGCAGATCGCACTCGATGCCCGACAAGCAGAGGCGCAAGCGCAGGCCAGATTACAGGTGCTTGAGCGGGCGGCCAATGAAGGTTTGCAAAAGGCGGAGCGCAAGCAGGAATTGCGGGTGTTTTTATACCGTCTGGCGCTGACCTTGCCGCTGCTGGTGATCGCCGGCTGGTTGTTCAAGACCAAGCGCAAAGGGACTTATTGGCCGTTCGTGTGGGGCTTTATCCTGTTTGCGTTGTTTGCCTTTTTCGTGGAACTGGTGCCGTACCTGCCGAGCTACGGCGGCTATGTGCGCTATCTGGTCGGGATTGTCATCACGGTGCTGGTCGGACGGCAAGCGATTGTGTCGCTGAACCGCTACCTGGAGCGGCAAAAGCTGGCGGAGCAGTTGCCCGATGCGCAGCGCCGCCAGGATCTCAGCTACGACCTGGCGCTGGCGCGACTGGCCAAAAGCGTCTGCCCGGGATGCGAGCGTTCGGTGGATCTCAAGAACGTCGCCAACGATTTCTGTCCGCATTGCGGCATCGGTTTGCACAATCATTGCGTCAAATGCAATTCCCGCAAGAGTTCGTTCGCCCAGTTTTGTCATGCGTGCGGGACCGCGGCCGGTGCCGGGACTGGCGCGGCCGCTTAAATTATTTCCAAATCAGTGGCAGCCGCCGCCGTGGCTGCCCAAGTTGGCCGGCGCTTCATCTTCCATATTGGCCAACCCTTGCAAGATGCCGCAATCCTTGGCGGCTTGCGCTGTCCGGCATTGCTTGCGCAGTTGCTTCAGCTGCAATTGCAATGCCTTCAATTCGGCGATGCGGTCGGCGACGTGCTCGATATGCCGATCCAGCAGGGTGTTGACCTCGGCGCAATTTTCTTCCGGCAAGTCGCGAAATTGCAGCAGGCTGCGCACCTCGTCGAGGGTCATGTCGAGCGAACGGCAGTGGCGGATGAATTGCAGTCGTTCGACGTGCTCATGTCCATACAGCCGATAGTTGCCTTGCGAGCGCGCCGCCGGCGGCAGCAGGCCTTCGCGTTCGTAATAGCGGATGGTTTCAACCGGACAGGCGGCGTGGCTGGCCAATTCCCCGATTTTCAGTGTGTTTGTGGTCATGTGCGGCTCCCGGCTTTTATTTCAATCAATGCTTGACCTTATAGTAGCTACAGGGTTTTAAATGTGCAAGGAGCGATAAAACAAGCCGAAAAACCGGATTCAAGGAGCAAACCATGGCCAATTGCAATCATGACCACCACGACCATCAGCACGACCATCAGCATCCGGCAGCCGATGTTGGTGCGCATGAAAAAGAACATGCCAAGCATCGGGCAGCCGATGCATTCAGGCATCAAGCCGGCGACCGTCCACGCTTGCTGGATACCAGCGCCGAGGCCGTATTCCTGATCCAGAAGATGGATTGCCCGACCGAAGAGAAACTGATCCGGGATCGCTTCAAGGGCATGGCGGGGATCGAGTCCATGCAGTTCAACCTGATCCAGCGCGAGCTGACGGTCCAGCATCGCCTGCCGTCGGTGGCGCCTATCGTCAGCATATTGACGGCGCTGGACCTGGAGCCTGCGCTGAAGTCGGACTCGCTGACCGGTGCGGTCGGACTGAGCGACGAGCTGGGTGACAGCGCTTTCAAAATCCCGCGCAGAAAATGGCTGCTGATGGCGCTCTCCGGCAGCGCCGCAGTCGGCGCCGAGCTGGTGGCTTGGAGCAGTGGTCAGGACACTTCGTGGCTGGTGATCGGGCTGGCGCTGCTGGCGATTTTTACCGGCGGTCTGGATACGCTGAAAAAGGGTTGGATTGCGTTACGCAATTTCTCGCTCAATATGAATTTCCTGATGTCGCTGGCGGTGATCGGCGCTGCCGTGATCGGGCAGTGGCCGGAAGCGGCGGTGGTGATTTTCTTGTTTGCGTTGGCGGAAATGATCGAGGCCTTGTCGCTGGATCGGGCGCGCAATGCGATCAAAGGTTTGATGGCGATGGCGCCGGATCTGGCGACAGTGCAGGGCGCCGATGGCGAGTGGCGTGCGGTTTCGACCCAGCAGGTGGCGCTGGCGGCGCTGGTGCGGGTCAAGCCGGGCGAGCGGGTGCCGCTGGACGGGGTGGTGGTGGATGGCCAGACCAGCATCAACCAGGCGCCGATTACCGGCGAGAGCATGCCGGTGCTGAAGCAGGCGGGCGACCCGGTGTTTGCCGGCACTATCAATGAGCGCGGGGTCATTTCTTACAAGGTCACCGCGCTGCAAGCCAATTCGACTCTGGCGCGGATCATCAAGAGCGTGCAGCAGGCACAAGGGCAACGCGCGCCGACCCAGCGTTTTGTCGATCAATTCGCGCGCTATTACATCCCGCTGGTGGTGCTGGCGGCGGTGCTGGTGGCGACCCTGCCGCCATTGCTGCTGGGAGCGGCGTTTTATCCGTGGCTGTACAAGGCGCTGGTGCTGCTGGTGATTGCCTGCCCTTGCGCGCTGGTGATTTCGACCCCGGTGACTGTGGTCAGCGGCTTGGCTGCGGCGGCCACGCATGGGGTGTTGATCAAGGGCGGGGTGCATCTCGAAATGGGGCGCAAGATCAAGGCCCTGGCGCTGGATAAGACCGGCACCCTGACGCTGGGCAAGCCGGGTGTCACGGATGTCAGTCTGGTGCAGGCAGCGGACGATGCCGGATTGCTGCTGCAATGGCAACGACTGGCGGCCAGTTTAGCTAGCCATTCGGATCATCCGGTATCGACCGCAGTGGCGGCGCACTGGCAAGCGCAGGGCAGTGCGCAAGGGTTATTGGAGGTGGTTGATTTCGAGGCGCTGACCGGGCGCGGCGTGCAGGGCAAAATCGACGGCCAGCAGTTCTATCTGGGCAATCACCGTCTGGTGCACGAGATGGATATTTGCAGTCCCGAGCTGGAGGCGCGGCTGGATGCATTGGAGCTGCAGGGGAAAACCACGGTGGTGCTGTGCTCGGCGAGCACGCCGTTGTTGATTCTGGCGGTGGCCGATACCGTGCGTCCCAGCGCGGTGGCAGCGATTGCGCGCCTGTATGCGATGGGGGTGGAAGCGGTGATGCTGACCGGCGACAATCCGCATACCGCGCAAGCGATCGCGTCCCAGGTCGGGATCGTCGATGCCCGCGGCAATCTGCTGCCGCAGGATAAATTGAGCGCGGTTAATGAACTGATTGCACGTTACGGCTATGTCGGCATGGTGGGCGACGGCATCAATGATGCGCCGGCGCTGGCGCAGGCCAATATCGGTTTTGCGATGGGGGCGGCGGGCAGCGACACGGCGCTCGAAACCGCGGATGTGGCGCTGATGGATGACGACTTGGGAAAGCTGCCGGACTTCATCCGGCTGAGTAAGAAAACGCACAGCGTGCTGTTGCAAAACATCACGCTGGCGCTGGGGATCAAGGCGATTTTCCTGGTGCTGGCGGTGACCGGCGAGGCGACGCTGTGGATGGCGGTGTTTGCCGATATGGGCGCCAGTTTGTTAGTCGTATTTAATGGGCTGCGCTTGCTGCGGGCGGTACGCTAACTACAGCATGCCGTTGAAGTAAGTTTTACCGATCAGGATCAGCGCCACGACCGTGGCGATACTGGCAAAACCGATCTGCAAAATGCGCGCCGGCAGGGTCGGCGCTGCCAGCCGGCCCAATAGCATGCCGATCAGCGCGGCGCCGATGAAGGTCCAGCCGATAAGCGGAATGCGGACCCCGTGCAGCAAGGCGCCGGCGACGGCACTCCCCGAAATCAGCGCAATCACCATCAGCGAAGTGGCGACGATGCCGTGCATGCTGACGTTGCTGAACTGGCGGCAGGCCGGCACGATCAGGAAACCGCCGCCCACCCCCAGCATGCCGGTGAACATGCCGGAGACGGTGCCGATGGTGGCCAGGGTGGTGCAGCATTTAAGGTTCCAGCGGAGTTTGCCGGTGGCCGGGTTGAGCATGCAGTTTTTTTCGAGATATTCCGGGCTGGCGTTTGGTTGCTGGTGGCTGTTGGCTTGATTGGCCATGCGCCAGGCGACGATCAGCATGACCGCGCTGAACAGGGTCATCAGCCATCGCTCCGATACCTGATGGGCGATGCGCACCCCGAGCGGCGAGAACAGCGCGCCGAGCGCCGCCATCAGCAGTGCGGCCTTGTAACGGACCAATCCTTTGCGCAAACCGTCGATGGCGCCGAGCATGGCGGCGCAACCGACCGCCATCAGTGCCACCGGGGTCGCTTCGGTCATGCTGAAACCGAGTCCCAGCACCAGCGCCGGCACCGCGAGGATGCCGCCGCCGGCGCCGGTCAGGCCCAGCACGACGCCAATCGCGGTGCCGAAGAAGATGCCTACAATCATTTGAACCGCCTCAGTTTTTGGTTGGCCGAGCCAGCCACTCGCGGCCTTTCAGCATGGCGTTCCAGTAGACCCAGGGCAGCACGCTGACTTTCAGGAACCAGTTGCTGCCGCGGGCGACGGTCGGATCGAGCGGGAAAGTGGGCAGCAGTTTGCCGCCGTAGCCGAATTCGGCCAGCAGCACTTTGCCTTTTTCGACCGTCAGCGGGCAGGCGCCGTAGCCGTCGTAGACCGTGGCCAGCGGCCGGTTTTCCCGGGCGGCGATCAGGTTCTCGGCGACCACCACGATTTGCTTGCGGGCGGCGGCGACGGTCTTGGCGTTCGGTGCCGAGCAGGCGTCGCCCAACGCGAATACGTTGGCGTAACGCGGATGTCGGAGCGTCGCCTGATCGACTTCGCACCAGCCGCCGGCATCGGCCAGCGGGCTGTTGCGGACCACCTCAGGCGCGACTTGCGGCGGCACCACGTGCAACATGTCGAACGATTTTTCCTGGCGCGTGATGTGGCCGTCCTGGTCCTTGACGTCAAACCAGGCCAGTTTGCGCTCGCCATCGACTTTGACCAGGTTCGAATTGAAGCTCAGTTTGGCATTGTATTTTTCGACGTATTTCATCAGCGGCGGAACGAACGCCGCGACCCCGAACAGCACGGCAGAAGCATTGTTGAACTCGATCTGCAGATTGTTCAGTACGCCGCTGCGCAGCCAGTGGTCGCATGACAGATACAGAGCTTTTTGCGGCGCGCCGGCGCATTTGATCGGCATGCCCGGCTGCGAGAACAGCGCGGTCCCTTGCTTCAGCGAAGACACCAGTTGCCAGGTATACGGCGCCAGGTCGTAGCGATAATTGGAGGTGACGCCGTTCTTGCCCAGCGTTTGTTCCAGTCCTTCGATTTTTTCCCAGGCCAGCCGCAGGCCCGGGCACACAATCAGTTGCTTGTAGTGGACGGTGCTGCCGTCGGCAAGCTTGATCCGGTTGTGATCCGGTTCGAACGCGGAAGCGGCGGCCTGGATCCAGTGCGCCTGTTCCGGGATCACAGAGCGCATTGGCCGCACGGTCTTCTGAATGTCGAACGCACCGCCGCCAACCAGGGTCCAGGCCGGCTGGTAATAATGGTGGTCGCTCGGTTCGATGATCGCAACCTGCAGATCGGGACGCCGTCGCAACAGACTGGCGGCAATGCCGATGCCGGCCGAACCGCCGCCGACAATCACCACCTCGAATGCGCTGGAGCGGTTGCCGATTTGCGCAGTGGCAGTTTCTGCAGCGCTGGCTTGCGCCAGCCGGTATAGATTGGTGGAGCGGTTGCCGCTGCGGCAGAAGGCCAGCACCGGCGCCGGCAGTTGATCCAGCAACTGCTGCATGGCGGCGCCATCTTGTGCCGTGATTTGATTGGCGACTACCGGCAGGTAGGCGAACTTCAGGCCGAGCGCGCCGGCGGCAGTTGCAAGCGCAGCGCTGCCGGCATGGCTGGCGCCGTCTTCAGCATCCGGGCGATTGCAGATGACCGACTGGTAGCCGGCGGCGGCAATCTCGGTTAAATCTTCAACTTTGATCTGTCCGGCAGTTGAAAATTGGTCGCTGTGTTTGCTGATCGTGATGTGCATATTGACTGTCTCCGTTGTTGTTGGTACTGGTCAAAGATACGTCTTATTACTTTTGGATATCCTTCATTACCTTACCGCAATACAAGCTGGATAGGGTTTGCATTACCTGAATCACTTCAAAACTGGCGAGACTGTAGTAAATGTATTTACCTTCACGGCGCGTATTGACCAAGCCTTCTTCGCGCAGCACGCCTAGCTGTTGCGACAGGGTCGGCTGGTGAATGCCGAGCAGTTGCTCAATATCGCCGACATTCTGTTCGCCATGCGTCAACTGGCACAGAATCAGCAAGCGATCTTCGTTTGCCAAGGTTTTCAGCAAGGCGCATGCTTTGGATGCGGAATCGCGCAACATGGAGATGCCGATCGGTGAAAGTGCTTGTTTCATAATGGCAATTATTACTTGGGTTGGCGATCATCATATTGACAGATAATTTGCCTGTCAATATTATATGTTTCGGTATATTGATAGCGGGAAGAGTGAGCCAGAATGAGCCAAATCGCGACACCTGACGTACAGGCATTTTTCGACCAGGCGACGTCGACGGTGACTTACGTCGTCTATGAAGGTATCGGCAGCGAATGCGCGATCATCGATTCGGTGCTGGATTACGATCCAAAGTCGGGCCGCACCTCGACCGCCTCGGCCGATAAGGTGGTTGCATTCGTCCGCGCCAACAATTTGACCGTGCAGTGGCTGCTGGAAACGCATGCCCATGCCGATCATCTGTCAGCCGCGCCTTATCTGCGCGCGCAGTTGGGCGGTACCATCGCGATCGGCGAGCATATCCGCAGCGTGCAGGGCGTGTTCAAGGAAGTGTTCAATCTGCAGCATGAGTTCCGCCTGGACGGCTCGCAGTTCGGTCATCTGTTCGTCGCCGATGAGATCTTTTACATCGGCCGCTTGCGGGCTCAGGCATTGCACGTGCCGGGCCATACGCCGGCCGACATGGCGTATCTGGTCGAGGACCAAATAGTATTTGTCGGCGATACGCTGTTCATGCCGGATGTCGGCACGGCCCGTTGCGATTTCCCTGGCGGCAGCGCTGCCGCCCTTTACCACTCGATGCGTCGCTTGTTGAGCCTGCCGGCTGCAACCCGGCTGTTCATGTGCCATGACTATCCACCGGCCGGGCGTGCCGCCTCTTGGGAAACCACGGTCGCCGAACAGCGTGCACACAATATCCATATCCGCGACGGCATCAGCGCCGAGGCGTTCATTGCGATGCGCAGCGAACGCGACGCCACGCTGGGCATGCCGACGCTGATTCTGCCGTCGATCCAGGTCAATATCTGTGCCGGGGAATTGCCGGAGGCGGAAGATAATGGCGTGCGCTACTTGAAGATTCCGCTGAATAAGCTCTAAAACGATGAGCCAGGCTGCTGTAAGAAAGCGAGTTCTTCAGCGCTGGAAGGACGACCCAGAATCAGGTTTCGATGCGGATAGCGGCCGAAGCGCGCAATGATGTCGTGATGCTGGATCGCAAAGTCCAGGAAGCCGGTAAAGCAGTTTTGCTGGCCAGGCGTGGTCAGTGCGCGTGCCAGTTGGACCGCCTGCTGTTGATCCGCCAGCGATTCCGAATGGACCAAGGGCATGTGCATGAACACGCGTTCGATCGGGCGCATCGCCAGGTCGAATTCGCGTTCAATGGCCAGTCGGCAGAAAGCGAGGGCCAGCGCATCGAATGCAAATGCGCGTGCGGTACCGCGATACATATTGCGCGAGAACTGATCGGTCAGCAAAATCAGCGCTGATAGTCCCTCCGGGGATTCGTCCCAGTGACTCAAGTCGCCGCGTTCGACGGCGAGTAATGTGTTTTCAAACTGTTGCCGGATCTGGCGGTCGACGCCGGCATCCTTGCTCCACCACAGGCCCGCTTGCCGTTTGTCGGTGCGCTCGTCGTCCGGGTCGTCGCCGAACCAGAACTGCCTGATCCCCAGAATTTCTTCCATCGTGGACTCCTGAGCCGGGATTGTATTTTCAGGCATCGGCATCCGCGGCCAGCACGCGGATCTGTACGCCCGCCACCGTGACCCGCTGACCAGCGCGAATTTTGCACGTCTTGCGCAACTCCACCTTGCCGTCCACCTTGACCACGCCGCTGGCGACCAAGGCCTTGCCGGCGCCGCCGCTGTCGCAGATGCCGGTCAGTTTCAGCAGTTGATTGAGTTCGACATACTCGCCGTTCAGGCGTAGTTCAAGTTGTTGCATAGTGTTCCGATGGTGTTGAATAAAAAATTAAGTTGCGCGTTCCAGCATCTGCCGCGCCTGATCGATCCAGACGCTCAGGTTGTCCAGCAAATCCTGCTGGCTGAAGGAGCAGCTTTCTTCGGTGAACAGGCTGCTGGCTTCCAGCCGGCCGAGCAAATCTTCGGCCACCGTCGCATAGCGCGCCGGCAATGCTGCCAGTAGCGCGGTTTGCGCGCGCCAGATGCGGCAGAAAGTCGTGATGTGCGAGAAGCTCCTGTCGTGACTTTTATGCAGCGAATTGAGCGCATCGCGCAGCAGCTGGAGCGTGGCCTGATGCGACATGTTTGGCGTCGGATTGAGTGACATGGCTGCGCTCCCTTAAGCGGCAGAGCCGTGGCTGATGGCTGCCAGGACGAACAGGCCAACTACGCACAGATAAGCAATGGTCCACACCGCCGAGCGCCATGTTGGCCGATTTGTCAGGTAAAGCACGGTATAGATCACGCGCGCCGCGATAAATCCCAGCGCCAGTATGTTCAGCGTGCTTTGGGTGGCATGGACCTGCTGCGCAATGATCACGCTGGCGGCAAAAAATGGGAAGGCCTCGAAGTGGTTGCGATGCGCGTAATCGGCACGGCGCCGCATCCCGGATTGTTTTTCAAGCCAAGCGCGCGGTTCGGCGTTGTCGAAATCGCGTTTTCCCCACTTGGCGAAGACCACCGTCAACACCGGCATCAGTCCTGCAATCAATACACACCAATAGGCAATGGTCATCAAGTTCTCCGGAAAATGAATCGGTTATTGTGCAGGTAAATATCGTTGCTTCATTTACTGAGCGCCTCTAAAAACCGTAGCGAGCGGCCCAAGGTCGGGTCGAGAAGCGCAGCCGTACGGAGGTACGGTGAGCATCGCAGCCCCGAGATTGGGACGCGCAGTAGGCTTTTCGAGGTGCCTATAGCGTTTTGCTTTCAAAGGTATTGCAGGTGTTGACTTTGCCGGTGCTGATGCCTTGCTTGAACCAGTGCACGCGCTGGGCCGAGGTGCCGTGGGTGAACGAGTCCGGCACCACATAACCCTGCGCCTGCTTTTGCAGCGCATCGTCGCCGATCGCGGTAGCGGCGTTCAACGCGCCTTCGACATCGCCTTGCTCCAGGATGCTGCGCGCCTGATTGGCGTGAAAGGCCCAGACGCCGGCCAGGCAATCGGCTTGCAATTCCATCTTGACCGACAGGGCATTGGCTTGCGCTTCGGACATCCGGCGTCGGGCTTGATCGACTTTGTCCGAGATACCCATCAGGTTTTGCACGTGATGGCCGACTTCATGCGCGATCACATAGGCTTGGGCAAATTCACCGGATACGTGGAAGCGCTGTTGCATCAGTTGGTAGAAGCTGAGGTCGATATAGACATTCCGATCGCCGGGGCAATAGAACGGGCCCGAAGCCGATTGGCCGGTGCCGCAGGCGGTTTGCGTCCTGCCGGAAAATATATGCAGCTTGGGCGGCACATAGGTGGCGCCGCTGGCGCGGAACACTTCAGTCCAGACATCTTCGGTATCCGCCAGCACGGTGCGGACGAATTTGGTCTTCGGATCGTTGGCACGTGCCGCATGGGTTGGCGCCGTTTGTGTCTGTGTGTGGCTGGCGGGGCCGCCGCCCAGCAAGCTCAGTACGGTGCTGGGGCTGATGCCAAAGAAATAGGATGCGGCCAACGCAATGACGATGCTGCCCAGGCCAAGCGAGCGGCCGCCGCCAAATCCGCCGCCGGAGCCGCCGTTGTCATTGCGTTCATCTACGACGTTGTCGCTCTCCCGATTGCCTTCCCATTTCATGACTGCTCCCCTGTAGATTGTGTAATCCGAACCGAATTAGAGGGCAATTCTAACGGAATACAGTGCAAATAAGGGAGCGTCAAATTGAAGGAGTGAGGGCCCCCCTAAAAACCTACTGCGCGTCCCAATCTCGGGTCTGCGATGCTCGCCGTACCACCGTACGGCTGTGCTTCTCGCCCCGACCTTGGACCGCTCGCTACGGTTTCTAGAGGTGCCCTGAAAGTACCGGAAAGCTTATTTGAAATCCCACTTCATCTGTTCCGCAATCGGGATGTGGCGAGCGGATTCCACGCACAGAGGGATGTAGTCGGTAAAGCGCGGCGGCGGCTGGATGCCTTCGGCCAGCAGGTTATCGTTGCTAAATACGTAATTCAAGCCGGCGAACGCGCCATATAACTTGAGCGCGCGCAGCAACAGGCGGTCATTGCACTCCGGTACGCACTCGCGCATGCGCGGCAGCAAGGTGGCGATCGCATCCGGGGTGATTTGGCGGTAGGTGGCGCCGATCGGCTCGATGTCGCGCGCCGCCGCCAACGCCAGGTCGATCTCGCGGAACGGTACGCTGGCGCCGACGCCGGCCGAGATATGGAAAACCTCGTGTGACAGCGTTTCTTTTTGCGCCAGCTCGATGATCGCTTGGGCGCACCAGTCGACCGGGACCACGTCGACTTTTTCATCCAGCGAGGTGGTGAGCGCGCCCAGCAATTGCCAGACCATGAAGACCCAGAAAATACTTTGCGAAGGCGCGCAGCCAAGGGTGGTGTGGCCGACAATGATGGATGGTCGAACCATGATCAGCGGCAGCTCCGGATAGACTTCGCGTAATCTTTTTTCGCCAAGTGCCTTGGAGCGGGTGTAAGGGACCAGGTGCTCGTCCCCGAGTGGCAATTCAAGGCGTTCTGCGACCACGGCGTTGACGCCGGCGCCTTCGCCGCAAGCCATCGCGGTACCGATATACATGAAGCGCTTTAGCGCAGGCCGGCGATGCATCAGCTTGCCGAGCGCCAGCGTGCCATCGACATTGATTTTTTCGAGCGAAGGATGATTCGAGAAGGTTGCCAATGCGGCCGAATGGATCACTACCGATACCTGATCCAGGCGCGGGTCGCCGGCGATGTTGTCGAGTTCGGACAGGTCGGCGCAAAGTATTTGATCGACGCTGATTTGCGCAATATCTGCCGGGCTCGCCCCCAGTAATTGCAGATTTTTGATGACCCGGGCATGGGCTGCAACCGAGCTTTCCGCGCGAGCCAGCAACAGCAGCTCTTTACCCAGTCCCCGATGAATTGCTTCCACCGCATTGGCGCCACCAAGAAAGCCGGTCGCGCCGGTCATCAAAATTAAATTATTCATGAAAGGCTAATAGCTCTTATAACTTGTTGACTAGTGGTTGACGGGCGCCTGCCAGCGCCCTCGCATGCAGGCTACAGGTCGCTCATTGACGCGTGGTTGCCGAGGATGGGATCGCGCGCTTTTGTGTGCTCTTTGGTATTTTGGGTAGAACAAACCCATGTAGTGTATCGCATGAATCTATAGTGGTGTTGACAATTAGATACATGGAGTTACAAAAGATTACTTGTTGCCGTTGTTATAGAAGGAATGCTGTTCAAGCGACAAGGTCCCGGCAAGGATTCATTAATTCATGGCAAATACACAAGTCATTAGAACAAACAAACTATGATGAATAATTTAATTTTATAATGACCGATGCCGTCGGAATTCCAGGCACGAAGAAGCGCGACGGCAGCAAATTGTCATGGTGTGCCTGAAAAGCTGTACTTTCAGTTTTTATTAAATTAAAAAAATTCGAGAAAAGATTCTTTGATTTAATAAAAACAATATCTTGCCTGTGAATGTCGCATGGTAAATTTAATATTCTTAACAGCTTCATAGAAATAGTTTCGTATGGAACAAAAAGCGCAGCACGAGCAGCCTAAAGATCATGCGGTAATTATATTGCATGGCTTATGTGGTTCAGCATTGGAAATGGGATCAATACCTAAATCCTTAAGGAAGAGCGGCTATAATGTCGTCGATTTGGTAATTCAGAATTATTCTGCGAGCGCAGTTGATCTAACCGAGTCGCCAAATTGGTTGGATTGGTGCGCCATCGTCGAGAATGAAATTCTGCATCTTAAAGAAAAATTCAAGACGGTATCAATTTGCGGCTTAAGCATGGGGGCAACATTGGCGTTGGCCGTCGCATCGCGAGGAAATGATATTGTCGGTATCGTGGCGCTTTCGCCAATATTGAGATATGACGGATGGTCGATCCCGTGGTATCAGCAGTTAATAAGAATTCCTTATTTCCTGGGTTATAGAAGCTGGTCTTATAAGGAAAGCGATCCATTTGGAATAAAGAACTTTGAAATGCGCCGACGAGTCGCCAATTCTCTTAAAAAAGAAGGCGTTGCGGAAGTCGGGGCAGCGGCAATCCCGGCAAGGCATCTTGATGCTGCTCAAAAAATGATGGCGCATGTTCGACAATCGTTGGCAGAGGTGAAGACCAATCTTTTAGTCATTCATTCCATCGATGATGAAACCGCATCTCCCAAGAATCCGGAATTAATCATCAAGGAAGTCAATTCCGAGATCCGGAAAATTATTTGGCTAGGTGATTGCTATCACATCATTACCGTAGACAATGAACGCGAAATCGTTACCAATGAAACGGTACGATTCATCAAGAAAAATATCGAATTTCATTGCGAAGACTTGTCATACAAAGACCTTGTCAATAAATCGCCTTTAAGAGATCGACGGCAATAAAGTCATACGAAGAGAATTTTCGTTCTATTAATAGATTTTTATATGTATTCATTGAATTTCCAGTCAGTAAAGTCATCATGAAATTGAGAAATGCTAGAAATTGGAAGCAAAGCGGCATACGCCCTTTTGTGATTTGCCTCTTTAATTTTGCAATCGCATTTGGATTGGGGTTTATTTTGATTCCAATGCTGGACGAGTATTTGTTCATGCTATTTTTCACAATTAATTGTATTGCCATAGCTTATTTATTTGGCTTTCAATACTCGATTGGCGTTTTTTTGCTAAGCATGCCGACAGCGTTTTATTTCTTCCGCAGACCGTTTTATTCTTTTGAATCATTGGATCATCAGGACATTTATATTATCGTTGCTTATACGACTATTATTGTGTTGGCATCATGGATAGTCGAATGGCTTCAGCGTGAACGATATACTGCGGTTTTACTGCAAAGAGTTTCTGAAAGTCGCTATCAGTTATTGATCGAGTCAGATCAGGCGAGAAGAATTGAATATGCAAAGCATGTTCAAAAGGAAACAAAAGCCGCTGATTAAACTGCTTTCGGTTTTGCTGGAAGAGGGAGTAAGCCTGTTCCAAGTAGGTCTATGTAACATTAAGTTTGCATAGACTGAAACTTTTCCTATGCGGAAAATGACCAATCACCAGGAAAGGCCGCTGTATGCGATGTGCGGTCTTCAATCACACTGGGAGATAGCATGCTCTATTGGATTACAGCGCTCGTCGTCGGCACTCTTGCCTTGATGCAGTTGCGGGTTGCTGCCTGGCTCTGGCTGTCGGCCATCCTGATCTGGATCGGCGTCGGCTTCCGATTTGCCGGGATTGGCGCGCTGGCCGCGATATTGCTGCTTCTGTTGCTGGCGATTCCGTGCCTGGCAGTAGCCATCAAGCCCTTGCGTCATGCCTTGCTGACGCGTCCGATACTGAAGATATTTCAACGCATCTTGCCGCGTATGTCGCAGACCGAGCGGGATGCGATCGAGGCCGGCACTACCTGGTGGGATGGCGAGCTGTTCTCCGGCAAACCCGATTGGGACCGCCTGCTGAAAGCGCCCGCGCCGCAATTGACCGAGGAAGAGCAAGCCTTTTTCGATAACGAAGTGGAGCATTTGTGCCAGCTGATCAGCGATTGGGACAGTACCCAAATCTGGCAGGACCTGTCGCCGCAAGCCTGGCAATTTATCAAGGAAAAAGGCTTTCTCGGCATGATCATTCCGAAGCAGTATGGCGGCAAGCAATTCTCCGCTTACATGCATTCGCAGGTGATCATGAAGCTGTCGTCGCATTGTTCGGCGGCCACGATTGCAGTGATGGTGCCTAACTCGCTGGGTCCGGCCGAACTGCTGCTGGAATACGGCACCGAAGCGCAAAAAGACTATTTCTTGCCGCGTCTTGCCGCCGGCCAGGAAATTCCTTGCTTTGCCTTGACCAGTCCCTACGCCGGCTCCGATGCGGCGGCGATCCCGGATGTCGGCGTGGTGTGCGTCGGCACCCACGACGGCGAGCAAATGCTCGGTTTGCGGCTCACTTGGGATAAGCGCTACATCACGCTGGGGCCGATTGCGACAGTGCTGGGGCTGGCGTTCCGAGTGCACGATCCCGACCATTTGCTGGGTGCCGACGGTAGCTCGGAAGTGGATCTCGGCATCACTTGCGCGCTGATTCCAACCGATCATCCGGGGGTGGTGAGCGGCCGCCGTCATTGGCCGCTGAACGCGGTGTTCCAGAACGGTCCGACCTCCGGCCAGGATGTGTTCATCCCGCTCGACTGGGTAATCGGCGGTCGGGCTCAGATCGGCAAGGGCTGGCGCATGCTGATGGAATGCCTGGCGGCCGGCCGGGCGATTTCACTACCGTCTTCCTCGGTCGGTTTTTGCAAGCTGGCGGTGCGCGGCAGCAGTGCTTACGCGGCGATGCGGACGCAGTTCAGGGTACCGATCGGCAAATTCGAAGGCATACACGAAATGCTGGCGCGCATGGGCGGCAACCTGTATCTGATGGATGCCGCGCGCCGGCTGTCGGCGTTGGCGGTCGACGCCG
Organism: Paraherbaspirillum soli; assembly: GCF_042654985.1. Lineage (NCBI taxonomy): Bacteria > Pseudomonadati > Pseudomonadota > Betaproteobacteria > Burkholderiales > Oxalobacteraceae > Paraherbaspirillum > Paraherbaspirillum soli. The sequence goes on from NZ_JBHSMT010000009.1 coordinate 36,485, forward strand.
GCGAAAAGCCCTCGGTGATTTCGGCAATTTCCAAATACCACGTGACCGAGCGCGGCCGGGTGGTGGTCAATGCCGCGATGGATGTGCTGGGCGGTAAAGGCATTTGCATGGGTCCGAATAATTTTGTGGCGCGCACTTATCAGCAGCTGCCGATTGCGATTACGGTCGAGGGCGCCAATATCCTGACCCGCTGCCTGATCATTTTCGGCCAGGGCGCGATGCGTTGCCATCCGTATGTGCTGAAAGAGATGGCGGCGGCCGGCGAGGCCGATCAAAACAAGGCGCTGGACGATTTCGACCGCGCATTTTTCGGCCATGTCAGTTTTGTATTCGCCAATTTTTCACGGACTTTATTAAGCGCCTGGTCGGGCGGCACACTGCCGTCGGCGCCGAAAGCGGCGGCGGTCGAATTGCGCCATTTCTACCGTGCGGTAAATCGGTTGTCGGCGGCCTTTGCGTTGCTCAGCGATGTGTCGATGTTCGTGCTGGGCGGCTCGCTAAAATTCCGCGAGCGGATTTCCGGGCGCTTGGGCGATATTTTGTCGCAGCTATACCTGGTGTCCAGCGTGCTGAAGCGTTACCAGGACGAGGGCTGTCAACAGCAGGATTTGCCGTATGTGCATTGGGCGATACAGGATGCATTGCATCAGGCGCAAGAGGCTTATCTTGGCGTGCTTGCCAATTATCCGAATCGCTGGCTGGCGTTCTTGCTGCGCATCGCGATCTTTCCTTTTGGCCTGCCTTATGCCAAGCCATCGGATGCGCTCGACAGTACGGTGGCGCGCGCCATGCAAACCAACGGCGCCAGCCGTGAGCGCCTGCTGGCGGACATGTATCTGCCGACCATCGAGCATGCGCCGTATGCTTGCGGCGAACTGGCTTTCCAATTGATTCCGCAAGTTAATGCGATAGCGGCGCGCCTGAAACCGGCGATCCAGGCCGGCACGCTGGCGCCTATGCCGCAAAGCCTGATCGAGATGCAGGACTGGGTGCTGGAAGCAGCCGCCAGCGGCCTCATCACAGAGGCGGAGCAGCAATTGCTGAGCGATTTTGCGCACTACGGCGACATGAGCGTGCAGGTGGATGATTTTCCGCAGGACTTCAATCGGCTGCAGTCGTTACAGGCCGCTAGCAATGCCAGCACAGAAATTTCGTCACCAAGTTAGAGATCAATCCCATGACTACCATGACCCAACGCGGCCTCAAATTGCGTCCCCTGGAGCGCAACGATTTGCACTTTGTGCACAAGCTCGACAACAACGTCCACATCATGCGCTACTGGTTCGAGGAGCCGTATGAGGCATATGTCGAACTGGTGCAACTGTATGACCGGCACGTGCATGACCAATCGGAACGGCGTTTTATTCTGGAGACCGACCAGGAAGAGATGGTCGGTCTGGTCGAGCTGGTGGAAATCACGCACCTCCACCGCCGCGCGGAATTCCAGATCATCGTGGCGCCGATTGCGCAGGGCAAGGGCTATGCCGAAGGCGCTACGCGGCTGGCGATCGAGTACGCGTTCTGCGTGCTCAATTTGCACAAGTTGTACCTGTACGTGGACAAGGAAAACCACAAGGCGATTCACATTTACGAAAAATGCGGCTTTACGCTGGAAAGCGAACTGAAAAGCGAATTTTTCATCAACGGCGTGTATCGCGATGCGGTCCGCATGTGCATGTTCCAGCCGGAGTACTTGGCCAAGCGCCCTTGATTTTCTAGGGCACCTCGAAAAACCGTAGCGAGCGGCCCAAGGTCGGGGGGAGAAGCGGAGCCGTACGGAGGTACGGTGACGATTTTGTCACCCCTGCAGTCCCGAGATTGGCGGGTTTGCCAAACCCTGCAGTAGGTTTTTAGAGGTGCCCTCTACTCGCGCACCGGCGCCACCATTTCCGCATAGTCGTACAACGCACCCAGAATCTCTTCGCCGCGTTCGTCGACGCTTTCCGACAGCGTATCGATTTCTTCAAACAGCAAATCGACGGTGCGGGTATTGCCTTCGCCGTCGAACAAGCGGGCTGCGCGATGTTCTTCCCAGCGCTGGCTTTCATCTTCGTTCAGCGTTTCCGGGAAGTTGCGGGCGCGATAGCGGAACAGCAGTTCTTCCATCCGTTGATCGTCAAAGCTGGGGTGTGCTCCAGCCAGTTTTTGCGGCGACAACATGCGTAATTCATTCAGCTTGCGGCGGTCATTGTTGCCGACAAAACCGCCGTACAAATCTTCATCGACATCCGGCGTTGCTTCGCTCGGACGCTGGAATACCTGCCGCCAAAGCGCGCTCAGGTCGGGCGCCTGCGCGGCGATCTCCGCGTGCCGCAAGGCTTGCGGCACATCGATGCCCCAGCGTGCGGCCATATCGGCCGACAGGGTTTGCAGCTTGTTGATCACCATCGGCGATTTGTTGAGATGGACCGACTTCAGCGGCAGCCGCGTCACGCCTTCCGGCAGCGCGTCGCTCTTGCTGAACAGGCGGGTGCGGACGGTGTCGGCATCCAGCGCGAACAATTCGCTGGGATCGAAAGCCAGATCCCAGGCCAGAATTTCATTCTTGTTGGTCGGGTGAACGCCCAGCGGCCACATCACGGCGAGACAGCCGCGCTCGGCCGGGAACATGCCGGAAATATGCAGGAACGGGCGCGGCGTCGGCAGGCCGATCTCGGCGGCGACGCGGTCTTTTTTATGCAGCGCGAGGCAGAAGTCGAACAGCTTTGGCTGATGTTGCCGGATCAGTCGCGCCAGGGCGATGGTGGCGCGGACGTCGGACAGCGCATCATGCGCCGCCTCGTGGCTGAGGCCGTTGGCGGCGGTCAAATGTTCGAGCCGGAAGCTGGGCCGGCCATCCTCATTGGTCGGCCATTGCATGCCGTCCGGCCGCAGTGCATAGGCGGTGCGCACCACATCCAGCAGGTCCCAGCGGCCGCAATTGTTTTGCCATTCGCGCGCATACGGATCGATCAGATTGCGCCAGAACAGGAAGCGCGTGACCTCGTCATCGAAGCGGATCGTGTTGTAACCGACGCCGATGGTGCCCGGTTGCGAGAATGCGCGCTCGATGTCGGCGGCGAATTGGTATTCGGGGATGCCGCGCTCCAGGCAGAGCTGCGGTGTGATGCCGGTAATCAGACAGGATTGTGGATCGGGCAGGAAATCCGGCGCCGGCTGGCAGTACAGCATGATCGGTTCGCCGATTTCATTGAGTTCGGCATCGGTGCGGATCGCCGCAAATTGTGCCGGGCGGTCGCGCCGCGGTTGAACGCCAAAGGTTTCGTAGTCGTGCCAGAGGAAGGTGTGATTGGACATCAGCTCGGGGATTTGCGTATTTAGAGGGGAGTGGCAGTTTACAGCCAACTTTCGACGCTTGTATAGCGGTTTTACAACACATTCGACAGCGTTGAGTGAGGGCTGAAAAATGTCCGTGCGCCCGTTAAATTCACAAATGTGATAACTGCTATTGGCAATCGAAATTGGATAAACAACGACAGAAACCCTATTCTGCTTGTGCGGCGCAGCAATTGCTTGCGATCAACGCAAAATATCAGAGGAATTTATCGTGTCGACATTAGCCATTAGCAATAACATTTCCCGTCAAGCTGCTCAAACAGCACCAGCATCCGGCGCTTTCAGCGCTATCGCAGCTTTTTTCAAACGTGTAGGCAATGCTTACGAACGTTCCGAAGCAGAGCGTAAAGAAGCCTATCTGGCAGGTGCGGTCGATCTGTACGATCTGGAATACCGCATGCAACGCCTGGACCGCGAAAGCGCCCAGACTGCAGCATGGATCAAGGGTTTCTGAGTACCGGGTTGCACAGAATCTGCAATGAATAGTAGTAGTAAGACAGTCAAGTAAATCAAGTAATACGCTTCAACAAGCTGTAACTCCTGTATCGCTGCGTAGCAGTTGAGCATCCCAACGGCAAATGCCGTCAGAGGGGATGCTCCGCTGCTGACCACGCCTGATACAGCCAAATTCGGCCTAATGCGATTGCGCCAGCAACGAGAAATGCTCGACCGTTGGCGCCGCCGCGAAAAACGGCCCGACAATCGCACGCCACTCCGCAAATGCCGGCGACTCGCGGAAATCCACAGTATGGTTTTCCAGCGTCTGCCAGACGATCGTCAATACATATCGCTCCGGCGATTCAATCCCCTTGTGAATCTTGAAACCAACAAAGCCCTTGGCTTTGCTGATGATCTGCTCCACGCCGCGCTGAATGGCGGCATCGAATGCCAGTTGTTGTCCAGGATGAATACGTATATCGGCAAGTTCGAGAATCATGGGTTTGGATGCTTTCTAAAAGTTGGTTTCAGTTCGCACTAAAAATTAAAACGGGCTTCGGCCGGACCGCCTGCCGTCTTCGGATTATCATCGATATTCGCCAGCCGGTTTTTAGAGACAGTCATAAAAAGCGCTTGAAACGCGCTTGAAACCAAACCAGCCGGTCCTATATTTTTTTCAGATGCGTCAAATTTCTTCATCAGCACAGGAGAATTTGCTATGCAGAATCGGGAAAAGCGGCACCATCACCACCATCCCGCCGAAAAGGCCGCGCCTTCGCCAAGTGCAGCGACTGCTCCCCCGGAAGCGACACCACAGCCGGTTGAATCCAGTCTTGACGCTCGGCTGGCCGATGCGGAGAAGCGCGTAGAGGAATTGCAAGATGCATTTCTGCGTGCCAAGGCAGAAACGGAAAATATCCGTCGGCGCGCGCAAGATGACATCACGCGCGCGCATAAATTCGCCATCGCGAATTTCGCCGAAGTGCTGCTGCCGGTGAAAGACAGTCTGGAATCGGCGCTCAAGGTCGAGGCGCCATCGATCGAATCCTTGAAGGAAGGCGCCGAGATGACGCTGAAGCAGCTGGATGCGGCCTTCCAGAAAAACAAGTTAACAGAAATAAATCCCGCGCCGGGCGACAAACTCGATCCGGACCGGCATCAGGCTATTTCAATGGTGCCGGCCGAATTGAACGCCAATTCCATCGTCAGCGTGCTGCAAAAGGGGTACATGATCGCCGACCGCTTGCTGCGTCCCGCATTGGTGACCGTAGCGCAGGGGAAAACAGGCGGCACTTGAAGGAGACAATGATGAGCAAGATGATTGGTATCGATCTGGGTACCACCAATTCCTGTGTCGCCATCATGGAAGGCGGCCATCCCAAGGTCATCGAAAACTCGGAAGGGGCGCGCACCACGCCATCGGTCGTGGCTTATCAGGAGGATGGCGAAATCCTGGTCGGCGCGCCGGCCAAGCGGCAAGCGGTGACCAATCCGCAAAACACGCTGTATGCGGTCAAACGCCTGATAGGCCGCAAGTTCGAAGAAAAGGAAGTGCAAAAAGACATCCACTTGATGCCATACAAGATCATCAAGGCCGATAACGGCGATGCCTGGGTCGAAGTCCGCGGCAAAAAACTGGCGCCGCCGCAAATCTCGGCTGAGGTTCTGCGCAAGATGAAAAGAACCGCCGAAGATTACCTGGGTGCGGAAGTGACCGAGGCGGTCATCACCGTGCCGGCCTACTTCAACGATGCGCAGCGACAGGCCACCAAGGACGCCGGCCGGGTCGCCGGACTGGACGTCAAGCGCATCATCAACGAGCCGACCGCGGCGGCGCTGGCGTTCGGTCTGGACAAGGGCGGCAAGGGCGACCGCAAGATCGCGGTGTACGATCTGGGCGGCGGCACCTTCGATATCTCGATCATCGAGATTGCCGATGTCGACGGTGAAATGCAGTTTGAAGTGCATTCAACCAACGGCGACACTTTCCTCGGCGGCGAAGATTTCGATCAACGCATCATCGACTACATCATCAGTGAGTTCAAAAAGATCAACGGCGTCGATCTGAGTAAGGATGTGATCGCGCTGCAGCGGATCAAGAGCGCGGCGGAGCGCGCCAAGATCGAGCTGTCGTCGACCCAGCAAACCGAAATCAACGAGCCGTACATCGCCATGCTCGACGGCGCACCGCTGCACATGAACCTGAAAGTCACGCGCGCCAAACTGGAATCGCTGGTTGAAGACCTGATCGAAAAAACGATCGAACCTTGCCGCATCGCGTTGAAGGACGCCGGTCTGGACGTCGACAAGATCGGCGACGTGATCCTGGTCGGCGGCATGACGCGGATGCCCAAAGTGCAGGAAAAGGTGAAGGCATTCTTCGGCAAGGAGCCGCGCAAGGATGTCAATCCGGATGAGGCGGTGGCGGTCGGCGCTGCGATTCAGGGCTCGGTGTTGTCGGGCGAACGCAAGGACCTGCTGCTGATGGATGTGACGCCGCTGTCGCTCGGCATCGAAACGCTGGGCGGCGTGATGACCAAGATGATCCACAAGAACACGACGATCCCGACCAAGTTCAGCCAGGTGTTCTCGACCGCGGACGACAACCAATCCGCCGTGACCATCAAGGTCTATCAAGGCGAGCGCGAAATTGTCAGCGGCAACAAGCTGCTGGGCGAATTCAACCTGGAAGGCATTCCGCCGGCAGCGCGCGGCACGCCGCAGATCGACGTCACGTTCGACATCGACGCCAACGGCATTCTCCACGTCGGCGCCAAAGACAAGGCCACCGGCAAGGAAAACAAGATCACGATCAAGGCCAACTCCGGCCTGACCGAGGAAGAAATCCAGAAGATGGTGCGTGACGCCGAAGCCAACGCCGAAGAAGACAAGCGGATGAAAGAACTGGCGGAAAGCCGCAACCACGGCGATGCGCTGGTGCATTCGACCCGCAAATCCCTGGCCGAATACGGCGACAAGCTGGATGCCGGCGAAAAGGAAAAGATCGAAGCGGCGATCGCGAATCTCGACAGTGCGCTGAAAGCCAACGACAAGGCCGACATCGACGGCAAGATCGCGGCGCTGTCGACCGCGGCCCAGAAACTGGGCGAAAAAATGTACGCCGACATGCAAGGGCAGCAGGCCGCGGGCGCTGCGGAAGGCGCGGGCGCGTCGGAAGCCAAGCCGAAGGAGGATGATGTGGTGGATGCGGATTTCAAGGAAGTCAAAAATAAGTAGTTCAACTGTTTTTGAAAGGTAGCCGGCGTGGAATTCAAGGACTACTACCAGACTCTCGGCGTCGACAAAAGCGCGTCGCCGGATGAAGTCAAGAAGGCCTACCGCAAGCTGGCCCGCAAATACCATCCGGATGTCAGCAAGGAGGCTAATGCCGACACCCGCATGAAAGAGGTCAACGAAGCCTACGCCGTGCTGTCGGATCCGGAAAAGCGGGTTGCGTATGACCAGCTCGGCAGTGGTTATCGCGCCGGACAAGAGTTCCAGCCGCCGCCCGATTGGGATGCCGGGTTCGAATTCTCCGGCGCCGATGCCGGCGATGCCAGCGACTTCTTCGCCAACCTGTTCGGTCACGTGGGCCGCGGCAAACATGCGCGCAGCTATCAAATGCGAGGCGAAGATCATCACGCGAAAATTTTGATCGACCTGGCCGACGCCTATCACGGCATGGTGCGGCCGCTTACCCTGCAGGCGGCGCAGATCGACGCGCGCGGACAAGTCGTGACCAAGGAGCGCACGCTGAACGTGAAAATCCCCAAAGGAGTGAAGGAAGGCCAGCACATCCGCCTGTCCGGTCAAGGCGGCCCGGGCGTTGGCGGTGCCGCGCCCGGCGACTTGTACCTGGAAGTGCATTTCAAACCTAACCCGCGCTATCGGGTGGAAGGCCGGGATGTCTACGAAAAAACGCCGGTCGCTCCTTGGGAAGCCGCGATAGGCGCGACCATCGAGGTGCCGACCCCCGGCGGAAAAGTGCAAGTGACGGTGCCCGCCGGTTCCCAATCCGGCCGCAAATTGCGGCTTAAAGGACGCGGCATCCCGGGCGATCCGCCGGGCGATTTCTATCTGGTGCTGGATGTCGTGCTGCCGCCGGCGACCAGCGAACGCGGGCGGCAGATTTACGAAACCATGGCGCGCGAGATGGCCTTTGATCCGCGTAGGGAAATGGGGAGCTGAGAGGGGAGGCTGAGCCATGACACGCAGCAATATTGTGACCGGCGTTTTGCTCGACGAGGTTGCGCTGACGCTGGAGGAATTCGCCAGGGCTTGCGAAATGGCGCCGCAATGGGTGGTGGCGCACGTCGAGGCAGAACTGATAGGCGTCAATCCGCACGATTCCGCGACCTGGCGTTTCAGCAGCGCCGATTTGATCCGCGCGCGGCGCCTGGCCGCAGCGGAGCGCATGTTCGATGCCAATCAGGACGCTGCGGCCTTGATGGTCGACCTGATCGAAGAAGTCGAGCGGCTAAGGAAGTTGCTACAGCGAGCCGGCTTCACTTGATGTCTAGAAGGTAAGTCAGGCTTGCCGCATTTTTAATCTTTGTAGATTGTCCCACCGTTGACTATGCTGAATCAGTGAATTGCCCTAAAGGAGACCACCATGATAGGCAAAAAAAGACTTTATTTCATGTTGCCGGACGTCCCCAGCTCACGCAGCATGCTGGACGAATTGCTGCTGGCCCGGCTCGGGATTGGCAGCATGCACTTCTGGGCCGAAGAAGGCAAACTGCCGGCCGACATGCCGGAAGCCACCGCATTGCATAAAACCGATCTGGCCAATGGCGCCGAAGTCGGCATGCTGGCGGGCGGGATACTCGGCTTGGCGGGCGGTATCTGGCTGGTTTATTTCCCTCCCGATTGGGTGCATCTGAACGCGGTGGCGCTGGTCATCACTACGCTGGTCGGGGCTTTCCTCGGCAGCTGGATGTCAGGCATGGCCGCGGCGGCGATTCCCAATTCACGCCTGAAGGCATTTCATGCCGGCATCGCCGAGGGTAAAGTGCTGCTGATTCTGGATGTCCCGTTCAAGCGGGTCGACGAGATCGAAGCAATGATGGCGAAACGCCATCCCGAAGCCAAATTCGGCGGCGTGGAGAAACATATTCCGATCTTTCCGTGATCGGTATTTAGCAAGATTGAAATAAAAACAAGGCGCATCGGATGGAATATCCGGTGCGCTTTTTTATGCGCATCGAGGTCGCTTGCGGTCACTCCGGTCGCCTGTTTCGCTCGCATATTTCTTCTGTTTCCTGCCGGATGACGATTGTTATTTTGTTGCCGGCTTCGTACACTAGCCCCCGGTCAAAAATTAACAGATAAAACATCAGGGAGAAATTGCATGGCGGGTTCTTATTTTCCCAAGTGGCGTGTACGCGCCAGCCTGACGGACGGGCAGGCGCAGGTGATCGCAACCGACGAGCGCTTGCCGTGGCCGCAAACCTTCGCGATGGGCGTGCAGCACGTGGTTGCGATGTTCGGCTCGACGGTGCTGGCGCCGTTGTTGATGGGTTTCGATCCGAATCTGGCGATTTTCATGTCGGGTATCGGCACGTTGCTGTTCTTTGTGCTGGTGGGCGGCCGAGTGCCGAGCTATCTCGGCTCCAGTTTTTCCTTCATCGGACTGGTCATCGCGGTCAGCGGCTACGGCGGTCACGGCCTGAACGGCAACCTCGGGGTGGCGCTTGGCGGCATCATCGCCTGCGGTGCGCTGTACACGCTGATCGGCCTGGTCGTGATGGCGATCGGCACGCGCTGGATCGAGAAATTGATGCCGCCGGTGGTGACCGGTGCAGTGGTCGCGGTGATCGGTCTCAACCTGGCGCCGATTGCGGTCAAGGGTGTCACCGGCAACACTTTCGATGCCTGGATGGCCTTGGGCACGGTGTTGTGCGTCGGCTTGGTCGCGGTGTTCACGCGCGGCATGTTGCAGCGTCTGCTGATTCTGGTTGGACTATTGCTGGCTTACGTGGCGTATGCGCTGCTGACCAATGGCGCCGGTCTCGGCAAGCCGATTGATTTTGGCATCGTCGCCCACGCGGCATGGTTCGGCATTCCGCATTTCGCGACGCCGGTCTTCAAGGCCGATGCGATGGCATTGCTGGCGCCGATCGCGATCATCCTGGTGGCGGAAAACCTCGGCCACATCAAGGCCGTGAGCGCCATGACCGGTCAAAATCTCGATCAATACATGGGCCGCGCCTTCGTCGGCGACGGGCTGGCGACGATAGTCTCCGGCAGCGTCGGCGGTACCGGCGTCACCACCTATGCCGAAAACATCGGCGTGATGGCGGTCACCAAAATCTATTCGACGCTGGTGTTTGTGGTGGCTGCCTGCCTCGCCATCGTGCTCGGCTTTTCGCCGAAATTCGGCGCAGTGATCCAGACCATTCCAGGCGCGGTGCTGGGCGGCGTGTCGATCGTCGTATTTGGCCTGATCGCCGTTGCGGGGGCGCGTATCTGGGTCCAGAACAAAGTCGATTTTTCCGATAACCGCAACCTGATCGTCGCTGCGGTGACGCTGGTATTGGGTGCCGGCGACTTCACCCTGAAACTGGGAGAATTTGCGCTGGGCGGGATCGGGACCGCGACGTTTGGCGCGATCATCTTGCATGCGTTGTTGCGGCGGACCAAAGACATTGATTCAACGCGGTAGACGGAAACAAAAACAGGTGCTTATAAGGCACCTGTTTTGTCTGATGCCGTAATCAGCACCGCTGCATTTGGTCGGCATCATTGACGCTTCTTTTCCTCCTTCTTCACTTTCTTGACTTCCCTTTTTTCCTTCATTGTTTTAGCCGGTTCTTTTTTAACGGCTTTCTTCGCATCCTGGCTCTTGCCCATGGCGTACTCCATTGTTGATAAACAGGGTTTCTGCATCGCTGATCAGATAACGAGCAGCGGCTAGTATGTTCTCACTGGAGACAAAGTTCGAGCTTTAACTTTGTCAGCGGCTTGCTTCATGACCGGAACGCGGTGATCGCATGCGCTGCCAGCGCCACCGCCGCCAAGCCGATCGCAAACAGACATACCGCCGACCAGCCGCCAGCCACCCAGGCCAGCGCCGCGCCGGCCGCACCGCACGCGCCGCCAATGAAGAAAATACCGACAAACAGCCCGTTCAGGCGGCCCCGCAGTTCCGGCGGCAGCATGTTGATCGCGCGCCGCCCCAGGGTCTGATCACCGGTGATGCCGGCATCCAGCCCAACCGCGGCCAGCACCAACAAGCCTAGTGCCAGCGACGGATGTGCAGCCGCCGCAAAGCCGCCCCAGCCCGCACCAGCCACGCCTGCCAGCAGCAGCGCAACTATCATGCACAGATGCGACAGTACGGTAGCCGGCCGAGTCCAGCCGCGATCGCCGGCACGACCAGCCAATGGTGCAATCACGGCGCCGGCCGCACCAGCCAGCGCAAATACGGCGATCTGCCTTTGGCTCATGTGGAACGGCTGTTGCGCCAGACGCAAGGCAATCGCAGTCCAGAACGCGCTGAAGGTCGCCATGCACAAGGCCGCGGTGCTTGCGCGCTGGCGCAACACCGGCTGGCTGCGCACCAGGCACCACAGCGATCCGATCAAGGCTGGGTAAGACAAGCCGGCCGCCGGCCGCCGCAACGGCAGTGTGCGGTTCAGCGTCACGGCCACCAATGCCACCGATGCCGCCAGCACGCCGTACAGCACGCGCCAGCCGCCGCTATCGAGCAGCAGGTTGGACAATGGCCGCGACAGCAAAATGCCCAGCATCAGTCCGCTCATCACATTGCCGACCACTCTGCCGCGATGCGCTTCACTGGCCATCAGCGCGGCCAACGGCACCATCATCTGGATTGCGCTCGAAGCAGCGCCGGCCAGGAAGATCGCCAGCAGGAACACCCAGCCCGACGGCGCCAGCATGGCCGTCGCCAGCGCCACAGCGCAGCCTGTCAGCAAGCGCACGATCAGCAGCCGGTTTTCGATCAGGTCAGCCAGGGGCACCAGCAGGATCAGGCCGGCGGCGTAGCCGAGTTGCGGCAGCATGGCGATCAGACCAATCTGCCGCTGACTCAAGCCCAGCGCCGCGCTGATCGGACCAATCAAGGTTTGCGTGGCGAACAGGTTGATCACGATGATGCCGACCGCAGCAGCGAACAATAGTTGGCGCGGGCCGGAAATGCCGGCAGCGGGCGGCTGGGAAGCCAGCGGAGTGACGCCGCGCGGCACTGTTTGGCTTACTTCTAAGTTATGCATGGATTCTCCACATTAGGTGGGGGCATTGTGAATCCAGGATGTTTATGCTACAAGTGAATAATTATCATAGTTATTATGCGAGTTAATAATGAATACGCATGACATCGAAGCCTTCGTGGCGGTGGTCGAAACCGGTTCCATCGTGGCTGCCTCGGCGCGCCTGCATCTGACCCAGCCCGGCATCAGCCGCCGGGTCCAGAGCCTGGAAGACCGGCTCGGCGTGACCCTGCTCGAGCGCCAGTCGAAACCGTTGAAGCCGACCGCCGCCGGCAAGGAAGTTTATGAGCACGGCCGCCGCGTGCTGGGTTCGGTCGCCGACCTGCTGGCCGGCGTTGCGCCCGGCGCCGAACCCAGCGGCGAGTTCCGGCTTGGCGTGCCGCCGTTTCTGGCTGAACAGGCATTGCTTGAGCCGATCGATCAATTGCGCCGGGAGTTTCCCAAACTGACATTGCGCATCACAGCCGGCTGGTCGCCGGCGCTGGTGGCGATGGTCGAAAGCAATGCCATTGATGCCGCCGCCGTGTTGCTCGCCGACGACGTCATGCCACCCACCACGCTTGCGATGGAACTGCTCGGCCACCAAAAGCCATTGATCGTGGCGCCGCCGCAATTGCTTCTGTCCGAGGGGGAGTTGTCGCTGCGCGAGTTGGCGTCGCACCCATGGGTGTTGAATCAGGACGGTTGCGGCATGCGCCGCGCAATTCATCGCGCGCTGGATGCTGCGCGCTTGCCATTCGATGTGGCGGTGGAAGCGTTTGGCACGGAGTTGCAATTGTCGCTGGTGGCGCGCGGCATGGGGATAGGGGTGGTCACGCCCGCGGCGCTAGCGCGCAGTCCCTTGCGCAATCAGGTGCGGGTATTGACTGTGCCGGAATGTCAGGCCGGCGTGAACGCCTGGCTGATCCACGCCAGATCGCCGGGGCGGCTGGCCGAACCGATTGCGCGTTTTCGGCAGGGCTTGAGTGAGGTGCTGGAGGAGGAGGGGCGCTTGGGATTGTGATGCATGACGGGCATTTGTGGACGCCCGCCATGCGGTTGTTTATCCTCTTATTGGAATGCCATATTCAACTTTTGCCGAATGATTGCATACGTGGCCGGAGTGTAGTAACGCGTGTCGTCGGAATTCTCGGGTGCGGTATAACCTTGTGGAGTCAGACTTCCCTCATACACTTGGCCGTTATAGACACTGAAAATCAGTTTTTGCCCATACTGCGCGAAGGCATCTAGCAACATTTCCAGGCCCGGAATGCTTGGATTTGTCACTACCATGATGGTGGTGCCATTGATTGTTTTTTCTTGCCAGGCGGCGCTGCTGACCGGGGTGGCGGCCGGATCGACGGTGCACAGATTAGTCCACGCACTGGGTGAAGTAACGTAAGTCTTGGCTGGGTAAATGTCCATCGTTCCGCTGGCGCCATTGGCTTCGGCGGCACGGAAAACGAGAGCGTAATTGATAAATCCGCTGGCAGGATAGGCAGTCATGCAGCCCGCATGATTGAAATCTGTACCGGCGCGCATTGCCGGGAGGGATGCGTAAGCAATGCCATTTCCCATGCCTGGGTAAAACGTGTGCAGCCGATATTCGTCGTCCAGCACCGTATATTGCTCAAGTGTGACGCGCACTGTACCGGGGGGGAAGGTCGCGGTCCCAACCTGGGGTGCTACATCATTGCCTTTTTCGTCTTTTACCGGCAATTCCGAGGCCAGGGTCTGTCCCGACAAATCTTTGCGGACGATTACTGTTTTACTCCGTGCCTTCGAGATCGGATTGCGAAATATCAGTGTATTCGCATCGGGCTGCTGCACGTCATAGGCAAATGAGGTGTCGCTTACCGGTGTCCATCCTTGCTGCGACAGCACCAGCGTAGGTTTGCTGGAATCGCTCGATACGGACTCGTCGCGTTCTATCGTAGAAAAGAAACCGTCACCGAGTGCGACGTTTGTTTTCATATACGTCATGCTGGTCATTGCCTGCGGGCCAGACGTTGTTGCTGGGGCGGTCGGTGGTTCTGTTTCTCGCATCGAGCCATACAGCCCGCCATCCAGCACCGGCACGGACGCCGGTGGTGCTGATGTTGTGATGCTGGAGCTTGCTCCTGAATTGTCATTTCCGCCGCCACCGCCGCAAGCGCTAAGAGACGCCGCCAGAATGAAAGGTAAAGCGGAATAAATAGGTTTCATTGTAAAAAAATTAAAATATTGGAGAGGGGCAAAATTCTAATCTGCTTAAATGAAATTTCCTATAGGGAATGAATACTAACTATGCACAAAGCGCTGCTTCAAATAAAAAACGCGACCCGAAAGTCGCGTTTTCTTAATACAAGAAGCTAGTCTTAAAACGCGCCCATGAAATCGCGCTTGCCGATTTCCACGCCGTTGTGGCGCAAGATCGCATACGTGGTGGTGACATGGAAAAAGAATTGCGGCAAACCGTAGCTCAGCAGATAAGCTTGGCCGCTGAGTTTTTTCTCTTTCGGCGTGCCGGGACGCAGCACGATTTCCAGCCCTTCGCTGCCGTCGATTTGCGCGGCGCTCAGGCCGTCGATAAACGCCAGGGTTTTGGCGATGCGTGCATGCAGCTCGGCAAAAGTCTGCTCGTTATCTTCATAGGAAGGCACTTCGATGCCAGCCAGGCGCGCCGGTACGCTCTTGGCAAAATCGGCTGCGATTTGCACCTGACGGACCAGCGGCAGCATGTCAGGGAACAAGCGCGCTTGCAGCAAGGCATTCGGCTCGATCTTTTTCTCTGTGGCATGCGCTTCAGCTTTCACCAGGACGTCGTTCATGGCGTTCAGCATTTGCTTGAAAACGGGAATCGAGGCGCTGTACATGGATATGGTCATAGGAGTCTCCTTGGTTGAGTGGCGTGATTATAAGGCGTGGGAGCAGACAGCAGAGTTGTCAGCCGAATGTTGGCTGTGGCAAATAAAAAAAGGTGGAAAGCGTCGCGCTGTTCCACCCTCTGTACCGTCTGGGCGCTTATTTGGCCCAGCTATCTTTCAAGGTCACGGTCCGGTTAAACACCGGCTTGCCGACCACCGAATCGACCCGGTCGGCGACAAAATAACCATGCCGTTCAAACTGATAGCTTTCGCCCGGCTTGGCATCCTTCAAGCCCGGTTCCAGATAGGCGGTCAGCACTTCTTTCGAGTGCGGATTCAACGCCAGCTTGAAGTCCTTGCCGCCGGCATCCGGATGCGGGTCGGTGAACAGGCGGTCGTACAGGCGCACTTCGGCTTCCAGCGCGTGGGCGACGCTGATCCAGTGGATGTTGCCTTTGACTTTGTAGTTGGCGCTGCCTTCGGTGCCGCTTTTGCTGTCGGCGAAGTAGTTGCAGTGCACCGCCGTGATGTTGCCGTCGGCGTCTTTGTCGAAGCCGGTGCATTCGACCACGTAGCCGTGGCGCAGGCGGACCCGGCTGCCGGGCTTGTCGGCAGTCGGCGGGAACAGGCGGAAGTAGCCCTTGACCGGGGTTTCCATGAAATCTTCCTGTTCGATCCACAGGGTTTTGCTGATCGGGAAGTGACGCAGCGCAGTCTCGTGTTCCGGATGTGCCGGCGGGTAGACCGGTGCATGGCAGGCGACTGTTTCGTTTTCCGGGAAATTGTCGATGATCAGTTTTAGCGGGCGCAATACGGCGGTAGCGCGCGGCGCTTTGGGATCGAGGTCTTCGCGCAGCGCGCCTTCGAGCGAGCTCATGTCGATCCAGCCTTCGGATTTGGTGACGCCGGTGCGCTCGCAGAACAGTTGCAGTGATTCCGGCGTAAAGCCGCGGCGGCGGATGCCGACCAGGGTCGACATCCGCGGATCGTCCCAGCCGTCGACGATGCCTTCGTCCACCAGCTGACGCAATTTGCGCTTGCTGGTGATGACGTAAGTGACGTTGAGGCGTGAGAATTCGTATTGGTGCGGCACCGGTTTCGGCAGGAAACCGCCTTCGCTCAGGCGCTCCAGAATCCAATCGTAGAACGGCCGGTGATCCTGGAATTCCAGCGTGCAGATCGAGTGCGAGATGTTTTCCAGCGCGTCCGAGATCGGGTGCGTGTAGTCATACATCGGGTAGATGCACCAGGTGTCGCCGGTGCGGTGATGATGGGCGTGGCGAATCCGGTAGATAGCCGGGTCGCGCAGGTTCATATTGGGCGACGCCATGTCGATCCTGGCGCGCAGGATGTGTTCGCCGTCCTTGAATTCGCCGGCTTTCATGCGGCGGAACAGGTCCAGCGATTCAGCCGCCGAGCGGTTGCGGAACGGCGAATCCTTGCCCGCTTCGCCGAAGTTGCCGCGATTGGCGGCCATTTGTTCGGCGCTTTGGCTGTCGACGTAGGCGTGGCCTTCGGTGATCAGGTGCTCCGCCATTTCATACAACTGGTCGAAGTAGTCGCTGGCGAAGTACAGGTGTTCGCCAGTATCGTCTTTCCAGTCGAAACCGAGCCATTTGACGCTGTCGATGATGGTGTCGACGTATTCCTGTTCTTCCTTTTCCGGGTTGGTGTCGTCGAAGCGCAGGTGGCAGCGGCCGCCGTAATCGCGCGCCAGGCCGAAGTTGACGCAGATCGACTTGGCGTGGCCGATGTGCAGATAGCCGTTCGGCTCAGGCGGAAAGCGGGTCACGATAGTCGGCAATGGCTGACCTTGGCTGTCCTTGCGATCGGCGTAGCTGCCGGCGCTCAGATCGGCTTCGACGATGGTGCGCAGGAAATTGGACGAGGCGGGCAGAGGCGGGGTGTTGCCGTTTTTGTGGTCGGTGTTCATGGGTGGTTGGTCTGAATGCTTTACTGGCTAAGGGTAACAGCCATTTTACCGTAGCCCGGTGCTTTCCAAACCAGCTTGGATGGATTTTGTTGCAATGCGGGCTTGTCGCCATACAATTCCGGCTTGCGGATAAAAAGGACTTTGCGATGGCGGGTGAAACAGCACTACAGGCAGGCATGAAAACCATGACCGTACACGGGAAAGAACCGATGCCGGTGGCCTTGTTTTATCCGACCCGGGCGCAGGCGCGGGTGATGACGGTGGGGCCGTTTGCGCCTTTTGTCGCTTTCAATGGGGCGCCGGAGCTGCCGGTCAAGGGCTTGATTCTGCTGTCGCACGGCACCGGCGGCAGTCAGCTGGCGCACCACAACCTGGCGCGGCAGTTGGCGCAAAACGGTTATCTGGTGGCGGCGCCGCAGCATCCGGGTGACAACTGGGAAGATAGATCGCTGGCCTCATCCGCGACTTATTTCGCCGAGCGGCCGCGGCAATTGTCGCGGTTATTGGATGCGGTGTTGGCAGATTCCCAATGGCGCGGACAGATTCCGGCCGGGCGGATCGGTGCGCTGGGCTTTTCGGCCGGCGGTTTTAGCGTGCTGGCGTTGGCGGGCGGCATCGCCGATCGGCAGCGCGCGCTCCGGCATTGCGCTGAGACCGATGACGACAGCTTGTTTTGCCGGCTCGGCGGCGACTCGGCTAACGCTGCCGATGCAACGGCGGTAATTGACTTCGATCTGCTGGACCCGCGCGTGCGCGCGGTGTTTGCGATGGCGCCGATCGGCGTGGTGTTCGCGCCGGAATCGTTGGCACGCATCAAGCTTCCGCTGAAACTGGTGACCGCCGCCAAAGATGAAGTCCTGACGCCGAAATACCATGGCGACTGGCTGCGTGCGCGCTTGCCGCAAGCGGAATTCGAACAAGTGCCGAACGCCGGTCATTTCGCCTTCATGGCGCAACCGACGATGCCGCTGATGTCGGACGCCGGCGATCCGGGCGACAATCCGCCGGGTTTCGATCGGCCGGCGTATTTGTTGCGGCTGGAACGGCAGGTGGTCGAATTCTTCGATAAAAATTTTGGCGAATTGCCGGCTTGATTTATCCTGTGCGCTTCCAAATGAAACAAGCGAAAGAGACGATTCATATGTGGCCCTATCCTAAAATTGTCGCCCACCGCGGCGGCGGCACGCTGGCACCGGAAAACACCATCGCCGCAATGCGCTGCGGCCTGCAATACGGATTCCGCGCGGTCGAGTTCGATGTGATGCTGGCGCGCGACGGTGTGCCGATCTTGATGCATGACACGGTATTCGGACGCACTATCCAAGGCATCGGCAAGGTTCCCGACCTGAACGCGGCGGAATTGTTGAAGCTGGATGCCGGCAGCTGGTTAAGCCCGGAATTTGCGGGCGAGCCGGTGTGCAGCTATCGTCAGGTGCTCGACTTTTGCCGGCAACACGGGATCTGGATGAATGTCGAAATCAAGCCGGCCGAAGGCTTCGAGGTGGAAACCGGGCGCGTGGTGGCGCAGGTGACGCAAGAATGTTTTGCCGCTGAAATCGCGGCCCATGTGGCGACCGGCGCCGGCACGTTTGCCGATCCCGCTCTGCCCTTATTTTCGTCGTTCTCGTTCGACGCCCTGCGTGCGGCGCAGGTCGCGGCGCCGGATATTCCGCGCGGCTTCCTGACCGACGTGATCGAGGATGACTGGGCGCAGCGCCTGCAAGAACTGGATGCGGTGGCGCTGCACACCAATCACAAATACCTGTCGCCGATGCAGGTGCAAGCCATCAAGCAGGCTGGTTACGGACTGTTTTGCTACACGGTCAATACGCCGGAACGTGCGGCCGAAATACTGAGTTGGGGCGTCGACGGTTTTTGTACCGACCGGATTGATTTGATCGGGGCGGATTTCGCCGGCAGCTGAGGCAAATTTATCCGGGTCTGGCCGCCTTACTTTTGCTTACACGCGTTACATTTTTCCGGTCGTCGACGTTGCTCGGCGTGGCGTTGATGGTGTCATGGGCAACCCGCTCATTTGCCAAACCGAAAGGAACACCATGAAAAGCACAAAATCGATCTCTTTCCTGCTGACCGCGTTGTTGACCGCCGTGTTTGCGGTTCCCGCTTTCGCCCAATCCGCCGCCAGCGAAACGCAGCGCGACATCAATCAGCAAAAGCGGATTGAAAGCGGCCTGCAATCGGGTCAGCTGACCGCCCGCGAAGCGGGGCAGCTGGAGCGTCAGGAAGCGAAAATCGATCGCGCCGAAGCCAATGCGCTCAAGGACGGCAAGCTCAGCGGCGCCGAAAAGGCACGCATTCAAGCGATGCAAAACAAGGTCAGCAAAGAAATTTACGTCGACAAGCACAACGGCAAAGTAGGCAATCCCGATTCGGTTTCCAGCCAGCGCATGCAGGCCGACGTCCAGCGCAACGTCAACCAGGAACAACGGATTGAAAACGGTATCAAGTCCGGCAGCCTGAGCCAGCGCGAGGTCGGCAGCCTGCAACGCGGGGAAGCGAAAGTGGACAAGACCGAGGCGCAAGCCGCTCGCGACGGTCATGTCAACGCGAAAGAACAAGCGCGCGTTAATAAGGTGCAAAACAAAGTGTCTGGCCACATTCACCGCGACAAGACCAATCTTTGATTCCTGATTCAATCTTGATAGCGTTGAGTTAATTGTTTTAACAATAATTGAAAGGAAGTCAAAATGAAGATCAATAAATTGCTGGCTGCCGTCGTTGTCGCCGCATTCGCTTTGCCAGTCATGGCGCAAACTCCAGCGGCCACGCCTGCTCCAACTCCTGCTCCTGCGGCGCCAATGGCTGCTCCAGCTGCTGCGCCGGAAGCTGCTCCAGCGGCACCTGCCAAAAAAATGCACAAGAAGCATCATCATAAAAAGCATAATCCGACGCCAATCAACAAAGGCGCTTAATCGCTAGCTGAGCGACTGATACGAGGCCAATTTCGTCAGAATACGGTTTTGATATCATTAAAAGCTCGTCGGGAGTGGTCCCGACGAGCTTTTTTCATGTCGCCGGGGCAAAATCGCCTGGCGCGTATCACGTATAATCAAAGGTTTGCAAAAGGGCGTCTGTCATAAGCTTCTAGCGACAATGCCCCGAAGCCCTATTCCCTTGCACCGTTTCATTTTTTACCCAAGCACATGAACTCAGCCGATATCCGCGACAAGTTTCTTAAATTCTTTGAATCCAAAGGCCACTCCATCGTGCGCTCGTCCAGCCTGGTGCCGGGCAACGATCCGACGCTGCTGTTTACCAATTCCGGCATGGTGCAGTTCAAGGATGTGTTTTTGGGTACCGAAAAGCGCAACTATGTACGTGCCACCTCGGTCCAGCGCTGCCTGCGCGCCGGCGGCAAGCACAACGATCTGGAAAACGTCGGTTACACCGCGCGTCACCATACTTTTTTCGAGATGCTCGGCAACTGGTCGTTCGGCGATTATTTCAAACACGATTCGCTGGTCTGGGCTTGGGAGCTGCTGACCAAGGTGTATGGCCTGCCGGCCGACAAGCTGTGGGCGACCGTCTACGAAACCGACGATGAAGCCTACGATATCTGGCACAAGGTGATCGGCCTCCCGAAAGAACGCATCGTGCGCATCGGCGACAACAAGGGCGCACCGTTCGCTTCCGATAATTTCTGGCAAATGGCGGACACCGGTCCATGCGGCCCTTGTTCCGAAATTTTCTACGACCATGGTCCCGATGTCTGGGGCGGCCCTCCAGGCAGCCCGGATGCCGACGGCGACCGCTACATCGAAATCTGGAACAACGTGTTCATGCAATTCGATCGTCAGGTCAATCCAAAGACCGGCGAAGCGACCCTGACGCCGCTGCCTAAGCCTTGCGTCGATACCGGCATGGGCCTGGAACGTCTGGCCGCCGTGTTGCAGCACGTTCACAGCAACTATGAAATCGACCTGTTCCAGCACCTGATCAAGGCTGCGGCGCGTGAGACCAACGTCACCGATCTCGGCAACAACTCGCTGAAAGTAATCGCCGATCATATTCGCGCCTGCTCGTTCCTGGTGGTCGACGGCGTGATTCCGGGCAATGAGGGCCGCGGCTACGTGCTGCGCCGGATCATCCGCCGCGCACTGCGTCACGGTCACAAACTGGGTCAAACCAAACCGTTCTTCTACAAGCTGGTCAAGGACCTGGTCGAGCAGATGGGTGCTGCCTATCCTGAGCTGAGCGAAGCCGCAGCAAGAGTCGAGCAAGTGCTGAAGCAGGAAGAAGAACGTTTCGGCGAAACGCTGGAAAACGGCATGAAGATCCTGGAAGTGGCGCTGAGTAAAACTCCCGGCAAGCTGGATGGCGAAACCGCCTTCACCTTGTACGACACCTTCGGCTTCCCGCTCGATCTGACAGCCGATATCTGCCGCGAGCGCAATGTCGCGCTGGATGAGGCTGGCTTTGGCATCGCGATGGAACGCCAGAAATCGACTGCGCGCGCCGCCGGTAAATTCAAGATGGCTGCCGCTGTCGAATACAGCGGCGACAAGACCCGCTTCGTCGGTTATGAAGCATTGGCGCATGACGCCAAGGTGCTCGGCTTGTATGTGGACGGCAGCGCGGTGCAGAAAATCGAAGCCGGTCAGGACGCTATCGTGGTGCTCGACGTCACGCCGTTTTATGCGGAATCGGGCGGCCAGGTCGGCGATGCCGGTTTGCTGGAAGTGGCCGGCGGCCTGTTCGAAGTCGCTGATACGCAAAAAATCCAGGCCGACGTGTTCGGTCACCACGGCCGCCTTGACAGCGGTTCGCTGGCGGTCGGCGATCACGTCAGCGCCCGGGTCGACATCGCGGCGCGCGCCCGCATCGTGCGCAACCACTCGGCGACCCACTTGATGCACAAAGCCCTGCGCGAAGTGCTGGGCGGTCACGTATCGCAAAAAGGCTCGCTGGTCGATGCCGACAAAACCCGTTTCGACTTCAGCCACAACGCCCCGGTCAGCGCCGATGAAATCCGCCGCATCGAGGAAATCGTCAACCGTGAAATTCTCGCCAACGTCGCGACCGAAGCCAAGCTGATGTCGTTCGACGACGCGGTCGGCGCCGGCGCGATGGCATTGTTCGGCGAAAAATACGGCGACGAAGTGCGGGTGCTGGCAATCGGTTCGTCGCGCGAATTGTGCGGCGGCACCCACGTCGGCCGCACCGGCGACATCGGCCTGTTCAAGATCACTGCCGAAGGCGGCGTTGCGGCCGGCATCCGCCGGATCGAAGCGGTGACCGGCGAAGGCGCTCTGGCACTGGTGCAAAGCCTGAGCAACCGGATCAGCGAAGCGGCCGCGGCATTGAAGGCGCAACCGGAAGAACTGACCCAGCGCATCACGCAAGTGCAAGATCAGGTCAAGACGCTGGAGAAAGAACTGGCCGGCCTGAAATCGAAGCTGGCCGCCAACCAGGGCGATGAATTGCTGACCCAGGCAGTCGATGTCAACGGCATCAAAGTGCTGGCGGCAACGCTGGATGGGGCCGATAGCGCCACCCTGCGCGAAACCATGGACAAGCTGAAAGACAAGCTGAAAACTGCAGCGATCGTGCTGGCCGCGGTCAAGGACGGCAAGGTCAGCTTGATCGCTGGTGTGACTGCGGATGCAACCGCCAAGGTCAAGGCCGGCGAGCTGGTCAACTTCGTCGCGCAACAAGTCGGCGGCAAAGGCGGCGGTCGTCCCGACATGGCGCAAGCCGGCGGCACCGATCCGAGCGGCTTGGCGGCGGCGTTGCAAGGCGTTGCAGCATGGGTTGGCGAGCGCGCATAAAATTTTTCCTCGGCGCAAAACTAAAAACAGGCCATCGTTGCGATGGTCTGTTTTTTATTCAGCCGTCGCTGGCGTAATATTTGCGTTGCTTAATGTACCGACGCACTAATGGACATGATAGGAAATGGCATGGCAAAGATTGAGGATGTTGTAAAGAGACAGAAAGACGGCGCGAGTTTTGTACTTTCCGCGCCTATGCTTGGTTTGGATCTGGAGGATTTCGACACGGTGGCGAAGATCTGGGTGCGTGAAGGCGGGCCGGGGTTCAAGGTCGCCGGCGTGCCTCACCGGAAATGCGTGGACGGTGAATTTCTGATCGACCGAGTCACGGTAGTCAAAGTGGAAGCGCCGCAAGCTTAAAAGACTGCATGTCGCACGTCTTTTGCCGAGGCTTTAAAGCGGGAAAGATTGATTCGCAGTAATATCGCGGCTCCGTCTTTCCCGCTTTTTTATATTGGTAAGTCATTCATGAACGAATTCAAATTCTGCCCGGTGTGCGCTGCTGCCCTGATCCAGCGCGCCGATCAGGACGCGACAGGCAAGCTGCGGTTGGCCTGTCCCGAAGGTCACTGGACGCATTGGGATAATCCGTTGCCGGTGCTGGCGGCGGTGGTCGAGATCAATGGCCAGATTCTGCTGGCGCGCAATGCGGCCTGGGAAGAGGGCATGTTCGCGCTGATTACCGGCTTCATGGAACGCGGCGAAACGCCGGAGCAGGGCATTGCCCGTGAAGTCAAAGAAGAAACCAATCTCGATACCGAGCAGGTGATGCTGATCGGCGTCTACGAATTCATCCGCAAGAACGAATTGATCATCGCCTATCACGTCAAGGCATCCGGCACGATCCAGCTGTCGGAAGAATTGCTGGAATACCGTTTGCTGGATCCAGTGGCGTTGCGGCCGTGGCGTGCCGGTACCGGTCACGCGGTCGCCGACTGGATGCGTACGCGCGGTCTGGAGGTGGAATATGTCGACCGGCCGCTGCTGGTGAAACCCGCGCCGGAGATGGCGGTAAAGCCGTAATCGGGTTTTTGGTCGCAGGCTTGCAACAAATAGTCAAAAAATGCGCGCGCTGGCAGAGTTTTACATCTAGATACGAAAAAAATAACAGTGCTGCACGGAAATGATTGGGTAAAATCACGCTATGTTTATTCCGATTTTTACCCGTGAGCCGCCATGCTGATTATTCCGGTAGACCGCAAGCCAGACTGGAAACGTCCGCCGCTGATCACCATTCTGTTAGTCCTCATCAATTTGCTGATTTATTTCGGCATTCAGATGGGCGAGCGCGACAATCTGAGTTCGGCCGCGCAATACTATCTGGCCGAATCGCGCTTGCCCGAATTCGAGTTCCCCGCATATGCCCGTTACCTGGAAAGCGATAAGCAAGCCGGAGCCGCCAACGAGGTGCGCCGGGCGCTGAGGCAATGGCGGCAAGTGCGCGTGCGTGCTGATGCCGATGCCGACGGCGCAGAGGATGCGGCGATGGCATCGTCGCCACGCTATCGGGGGCTGGAACAGGTCTGGTACGCGTTGGACGCCGATTTGCAGTTTGGCGCGCTGATGCAGCAGCCGAAGCCCGCGGTGCTGGGCGCCATCGACGCCGACAGCCTGGCCGAGTGGCGGGAGCAGCGCCAGCACTATGCCAGCATTCGAATCAGCACCTTTACCGAACGTTATTCACTGATTCCGGCGCAGGCCTTCGAGCGTCCGATTACGCTGCTGACGCACATGTTTTTGCATGGCAGCGTCGAACATGTGCTGGGCAACATGGTATTCCTGGCGATCGTCGGCTACGCCGTCGAAATTTTGCTGGGCGGCGTTTGGTTTCTGCTGTTCTACCTGCTGTCGGGTTTGATGTCGGCCGCGTTTTACCTGGTGTTCTGCGGCGATAGCATGATTTTGTCGCTGGGCGCGTCCGGCGCGATTTCCGGCGTGATGGGGATGTACACGGTGCTGTACGGCCTGCGCCGCATCCGGTTTTTTTACTGGATTTTGTTTTATTTCGATTTCATCAAAGCACCAGCCTTGATCATGCTGCCGATCTGGGTCGGCAAAGAGGCCTTCGATTTGTGGTTTGGCGCACCGTCCAATACCAATTACTACGCACACATCGGCGGTTTGCTCGGCGGCGCCGTGCTGGCGCTCTGTTATCGCTTGCTGGCACGCGGCAAGCTGGAACATGCCCACGCCAGTTACGTCGCACCGGCCGAAGATAACAACACGCTGCAGGCAATCCAGCAAAGCGCCTACGCCGAACTCAGCAAGCTCGATTTCCTGCGGGCTCGCAAGTCATTCAAACGGCTGGTCAGTAAATCCCTGGCCTTACATCAGGCGCCTGATCCGGATTGGTTGCTGCAATTGTTTAATCTGTCCAAGAGCGCGCCGACTTCGCCGGAATTTCATCGGGCCGCGCAGATGTTATTGCGCTTGCCGAAGGGTCAGGTCGACGAAGCAAAGGTGCACCAGGTCTATCTGGATTATGTGGCCCAGGCGCAGCCGCGGCCATTGCTGAACAGCGGGCAGTCGCTGGCGATCGCCAAGCGTTTTGCGATGAGTGGATATCCGCAGACTGCAGAAGAAATCCTGAATATCCTGCTAGTGACAGACCGCCAGCATCAGCAATTGCCGCTGTTGGTATTCCTGGTCTCCAAGGGATTTTTGACGGCCGATAAACCTGAGAAGGTGCGGCACTATCAGAAGTTGTTGCACCAGCAGTTCCCGATGAGCGAAGAGGCGCGGCTGGCGCAGAAATATTAGAGGCGATCTTAAGGTGTGGCGGAATACGTCCGCCACACCTTTTTCAAGCTCACTGCGGCGTCGGCGCCAAGCGCTCGATCACATTCTTATAGCGCTGCGCTTCTTCTGCCGCCGGGTCGCCGGGCCACTGCGCAATGACGTGATTGAACAGCGACAAAGCGCGTGCATCCTGCCGCAGATGGTCTGAGATTAATTTGCCGGCCAATACCAAAACAGCAGGCACATCTTTGTGACGCGGTGCGCGCTTGTGAAAGCCGGAAGTGATTTCCAGCGCTGTTTGAAATTCGCGTACCGAGGCGGCGGCTTGCGCCATTTGCAGAACGTGGTCGGGATTGTCTATGGTGAATTCGGGGTTGAGCTGGCGCGCTTGTTTCCAAGTGTCGCCAATGTGGCCCGCTTTGCCCGACCGCGCGATAGCCAGTAGATGGCGTTGCGCATGCTCCAGTTGCTTGGCCTTGTCGCCTTTCAGCATCAGCAGCTTGGCGTAATGGCCGGACAATTGCGCGTTGTATTGGTCATAGCGCAGATCTTCCCAGATGAATTCCAGCGCCAGGTCGAGATTGCCGTCGCGGATCATCGCGGCTACCTGTTGCGCCAGAATTTCCTCATCCGTCAGCGGCCGGTTCTTACGGCTGGCGGCCAGTGCGTTGATTTCAAAATTGCGATCCGGGGCGTAGCCGATCTGCTTGTGATACTGGTACATCGCATAGCCCATCATGTTGAACCAGATCAGGTTGAAATAGGCGTAGGCAAAAATACCGACGCCGATCAGCAGCGCTATCGGCAATTTCTTGATCAGCAAAATGACGACTATCAGCGCACCCTGGCTCAGGATGAATCCGAACACCCATAACGCCAGATAGGGCCAGCCGACCGCGCGGATGATCTTGAATGCTTTGAGCGGGTTGGCTGCTTCGGTAAAGCTGTGGCTACTGCCCAACACCATGATGCTGGCCGGCAGCATCAAATAGACCAGGACGTTGCCTATCAAGACCAGGTTTGGGTGAATTGTTTTCAGGATGTAGAGGAAAATACCCTGCACCATGAATAGCGCCAGCAGTTTGTACGGCGTCAGTTTATGCGCCTCATCGGACTCATCAAAATCGGTGCAGCGCAAATTGCCGAGCGAAGTCTGCTCCAGCGCCCGAAAGCACAGGCGCACCAGATCGACCGCCAGCCCCAGGCTGATAATGACTGCCAGCTTGAAAATAAATGGCGAGAACCCGCCTTCATCGTCGCCGCCTCTTCCCAACGCCCACAGCCCGATCCCGATCAGCGCATAGACTGCCGGGTGCCAGATCATTTGGGGCTGCATCGGATACAGGAAAAATGCTGGAAGACGTTGCCAGAACGGGGTGATATTGCTGAATTGTTTGGCAGCGATGTTGTCTGACATAGGTGTTTTCCTTAAATGACTTGGCGAGAACAGCGGTTCAGCAAGAAGTCATTTCGGTTGATAAATCGCTATTGAATAATTGCTGCTGGATAGCCGGATGTTATCATATTGATGTTAAAAAATATTGCCTTTAAGACATATTGCAGTGAATCGCAACACTGTTGTGAAAATGATGGATGTTTTGTTGCGACGCATCAAAGCGGCAGATGTTTGGAGTAGAATCGCAAAATTACAGCAAGTGCTGGAAATTCCTATATGACGAAGCGGTTATGAACTTTAATAAAGAACTTGACGCTCGCGGCCTGCATTGCCCGCTGCCGATCTTGAAAACCAAGAAGGCGCTGGCGGACATGCTGAGCGGCGAAGTACTGCGTGTGATGGCGACCGACTCTGGCTCGGTACGCGATTTTCAGGCGTTCGCCAAGCAAACAGGCAATGATCTGCTGGAACAGAGTGAAGAAAACAAGGAATATGTTTTCTTCATGAGACGTAAGTAGTCACTGTCCCGTGCCCGTGCAACAAGCGGGTCATTTAGCTGGTAATGCAACAAGTTACAGCTGGCTTCCTGCTGGCTGCGATCTTCCTCTTTATGCCGCCTGATCGCAGGTCGGCAAATCATTTTTCCCAAGCGTGAAATAGTGCTGAATCGTGTTGTGTTTACGATGACGCACAGCAATTAGTCGGCTTGCTCTACTATTTAATAGTACGGTCGTGCTAAATTTCAGCATTGGATCGAATTCTCTCTTATAATTCCCAATTCAAGTTGACGTTAACGTCAATTCAGATTTTTCTTATTTTCATAAAAAGGCATAACGATGAAAGTATTAGTACCAGTGAAGCGTGTAGTCGACTACAACGTCAAAGTGCGCGTCAAATCGGACGGCACGGGCGTCGATATTGCCAACGTCAAGATGTCGATGAATCCGTTTGACGAAATCGCAGTGGAAGAGGCCACGCGCCTGAAAGAAGGCGGCAAAGTGACCGAAGTGATCGCGATTTCATGCGGCGTCGCTCAATGCCAGGAAACGCTGCGCACAGCGATGGCGATTGGCGCCGACCGCGGCATCCTGGTCGATACCGCCGACACCGAACTGCAACCGCTGGCTGTGGCTAAATTGCTGCAAGCGGTGGCTGACAAAGAGCAGCCGCAACTGATCATCCTCGGCAAGCAGGCAATCGACGATGACTGCAATCAAACCGGTCAGATGCTGGCCGCGTTGCTGGGCTGGCCGCAAGCGACATTCGCCTCCAAAGTGGTGCTGGAAGACGGCAAGGTAACGGTTACCCGTGAAGTTGACGGCGGCCTCGAAACCATCGCGTTGACGCTGCCGGCCATCATCACTACCGACCTGCGCCTGAATGAGCCGCGTTATGTGACGCTGCCTAACATCATGAAAGCCAAGAAGAAAACGCTGGACGTGTTCAAGCCGGCAGACCTCGGCGTCGATGTCGCACCGCGCCTGAAGACACTGAAAGTGGTCGAGCCGGCCAAGCGCAGCGCCGGCATCAAGGTGCCTGACGTCGCAACGCTGGTCGCCAAGCTGAAGAACGAAGCCAAAGTCCTTTAAGCGCTGCAGATTAAATCCGCATTCAATTATTCAAGAATCCAGCGTTTCGCCGCATTTCGATGATTGCACGCGAGCGCACACAATTTCTCAGGAGCCACCATGACAGCCCTTGTCATTGCTGAACACGATAACGCCTCCCTAAAAGGCAGCACTCTTAATACCGTCACCGCCGCCAGCCAATGCGGCGGCGAAGTTCATGTACTGGTTGCCGGCAACAACTGCGGCGCTGCTGCACAAGCTGCGGCGCAAATCGCAGGCGTGACCAAAGTCCTGGTTGCCGACGCTGCCTATTTTGCCGATGGCCTGGCAGAGAATGTCGCTGCCCAGGTGCTGGCATTGGCGGCCAATTACAGCCACATCCTGGCGCCGGCAACCGCCTACGGCAAAAACATCCTGCCGCGCGTCGCGGCCAAGCTGGACGTCGGCCAGATTTCCGAAATCACCAAGGTCGATAGCCCCGATACTTTCGAGCGTCCTATTTACGCGGGCAACGCCATCGCTACCGTGCAATCGGCAGATGCGATCAAGGTCATCACCGTACGTACTACCGGGTTCGACGCGGCTGCCAACGGCGGCTCGGCTGCGGTGGAAAATATTGCTGCGGCAGCTGACTTCGGCAAATCGGCTTTTGTCTCGCGCGAGCTGGCCAAATCCGATCGTCCGGAATTGACCGCTGCCAAGATCATCGTTTCTGGTGGTCGCGGCTTGGGCTCGGCAGAAAACTTCAAGATCCTGGAGCCGCTGGCCGACAAGCTCGGCGCAGCGATGGGTGCGTCGCGTGCCGCGGTTGACGCCGGCTATGTGCCGAACGATTGGCAAGTCGGACAAACCGGCAAGATCGTTGCGCCGCAACTGTATTTCGCGGTCGGTATCTCTGGCGCGATCCAACATCTGGCCGGCATGAAAGACTCCAAAGTCATCGTCGCCATCAATAAAGATGAAGAAGCACCGATTTTCTCGGTAGCCGATTACGGCATCGTTGGCGACTTGTTCGAGATCGTGCCCCAGCTGGTTGCTGCGCTGGGTTAAATCTCGCAGAAAATTTAGACACATTTGCGAAAGCGCAAGGGTGGTATTGCCGATGCAGTGCCACCCAATTTTTTTGGGAGTAGTCCATGAGTTATGTCGCCCCGCTGAAAGATATGTTGTTCGTGCTGAACGAACTGGCCGGTCTGGAGCAGGTCAGCACGCTGCCCGGTTGCGAAGATGCAACCCCGGAAACAGTGGAAGCTGTGTTGCACGAAAACGCCAAGTTCTGTAGTGAAGTTGTGGCGCCGCTGAATCGTAGCGGCGATCTGGAGCCGAGTTATTGGCACGACGGCCAGGTCACCACCAGCAAAGGTTTTAAAGAAGCCTTCAAGGCATTCGCGGAAGCCGGCTGGCAAGGCGTCCAGCACCCGGTCGATTTTGGCGGCCAAGGCTTGCCGAAACTGGTGGCGACGCCATGCATCGAGATGCTGAATGCGGCCAATCTGTCATTTGCCTTGTGCCCATTGTTGAGTGATGGCGCGATCGAAGCGCTGCTGACGGCCGGTAGCGATGAGCAAAAGCAGATTTATCTGGAAAAGCTGGTCTCCGGCAAGTGGACCGGCACCATGAACCTGACCGAGCCTCAGGCGGGTTCCGATCTGGCGCTGGTCCGGACCCGCGCAGTGCCGCAGGGAGATGGCACTTACAAGATTTCGGGCACCAAGATTTTCATCACCTACGGCGAGCACGACATGGCCGACAACATCGTCCATCTGGTGTTGGCGCGGACCCCGGACGCCCCTGAAGGCGTCAAAGGGATTTCGCTGTTCATCGTCCCCAAGTTCCTGGTCAATGCCGACGGTTCATTGGGCGCCCGTAACGACGTCCATTGCGTCTCGCTGGAGCACAAGCTTGGCATCAAGGCCAGCCCGACTGCCGTGTTGCAGTTCGGCGACCACGGCGGCGCGATCGGTACCCTGGTGGGGCAGGAGAATCGCGGTCTCGAATACATGTTCATCATGATGAACGCGGCGCGTTTTGCGGTCGGCCTGCAAGGCATCAGCGTTGCTGAGCGCGCTTACCAGAAAGCGGTTGCCTACGCCAAGGACCGCGTGCAATCGCGCGATCTGGCCGGTTCGGCTGGCGCCGTGACGATCATTCACCAGCCGGATGTGCGGCGCATGCTGATGTCGATGCGCTCCCAGATCGAAGCCGCACGCGCCATGGCCTATGTCACCGCCGCCGCCCACGATGCTGCACACCATCATGCCGATGAAGCGACGCGCAAGGCGAATCAGGCGTTTTACGAATACATGGTGCCTGTCGTCAAGGGCTGGTCGACCGAGATGTCGATCGATGTGGCGTCCACCGGCGTACAAATTCACGGCGGCATGGGCTTTATTGAAGAAACCGGCGCTGCTCAGTTCTATCGGGATGCGCGGATTCTGACGATTTACGAAGGCACGACCGCGATTCAGGCGAATGACTTGATCGGTCGCAAAACGGCGCGCGATGGCGGTGCGGTTGCCAACGGCATCATTGCCCAGGTGCGTGCTACGCAAGCTGAACTGGCGGCCAGCGGCTCGGCTGACCTGGTCGCAATCGGCAAGCAATTAGCTATCGGCAGTGCCGCGCTTGAGCAGGTGGTGGCCTATGTCGTGGCCAATCTGAAGAGCGACATCAAAGGCGTGTTTGCCGGCAGCGTGCCGTATCTGAAGTTGGCAGGGGTGGTGCTGGGCGGCTGGCAGCTTGGGCGGGCTGCATTGATTGCTGCGCAAAAGCTGCAAGCGGGTACTGGTGATGCCGGTTTTTATCAAGCCAAGATCGGCACGGCTCGCTTTTTTGCCGATCACGTGCTGTCGCAAGCGGATGCCTATCGCGTATCGATTATCGAGGGTAGCAGCGGTGTGATGGCATTGGCGGAAGAGCAGTTTTAAATTCGGCCAATTGGTGCGCCTGCGGGTCAACCGTAGGCGCCGCCGGTGAATAGCAAGTCGAAGGTGCGTGCGATTGCGCCGATCAGGCCAATCGCGCCGACTCCCAGCGTCAAGACCACCAGTAGCACGATAAACCAGCTCGAATCGGATTTTTTTCCCGAGTTTGCGTTATATTGCGGATCCCACTTTTCGTCAGGGGTCAGCCCGATTACCAGCGATTCAAGGCAGGCAATCAATCCTGAGATAACCAGCGGTGCAAACAAGAACGCTATTTGTTGATCTTGGCGCCATAGAAAGTAAGCTAGCAAAGAAAGCGGCAGTGTCGCAAAATGCAGCCAGGCCCAATAATCTTTCATTCCTCGTAGATAAAACCGATGCAAGCCGAGGCTGCCGAATACGGTGGCTAAGAAAGTGGCGAGGGTTTTGTTTTTATGTGCTGGCGTCATTGGCGGATGGATGGGCAGAATTGTCGGAAGTTTGCTGTGCAAGCCAGTAATTTCTTGCGTGAAATAAGTAAATTACTAATATACTGCGGTCGGTATATCGCTTGGTATAAATTCAGGGCCGGACTGGCCGGGCGCTAAAGGCGCCTGGTGGCGGGCGTAGTGTACAGTCTGATCTGAAATGATGTCACTGATGGCGCGCTTGATTGCAGGCGCACAAAGTGATTTAGGTAGCCTTGCAAATAGAAGCTTGACGTGGTTGCACCACACCTTTGACTGCTTTTCGGGTTGCGGGCGTGGTGTGATTTGCGTTATAATTTGCGGCTTTTTCCGTCTTCGAACACTTTTTGGAAACATTATGGTCGTTATTCGTTTATCCCGTGGTGGCGCAAAGAAGCGTCCTTTTTACAACATCGTAGCTACTGATTCGCGCAATCGTCGTGACGGTCGCTTCATCGAGCGCATCGGTTTTTACAACCCGGTAGCGTCCGGTGCTGAAGAGACTTTCCGTATTGCTCAGGATCGCCTGACGCATTGGCAAGGTGTTGGCGCGCAATTGTCGCCAACCGTTGCACGTCTGGTTGCTGAAGCCGCCAAGAAAGCTGCTTAAGCGTTTGACTCAGCTCGAAATCAAGTCTGCATCCACGTTGTCGACAGTGCCGCAAACAGGAGTCGTGATTCCAACAGACCTGGTCGTGGTCGGTTATATCACGGGTGCTTACGGCATTAATGGTTGGGTGCGGATCAAGCCGTATTCAGCCGATGCCGATGCGCTGTTGCACGCCAAAACATGGTGGTTAGGTCGGCAGAACACGCCGGAATTGCGCGATGTTGAAATGATGCAGGCGAAAAACCACAGTGGCGACATTGTGGCTCGCCTGATGGGTGTTGCAGGGCGTGATGCTGCCGAAGCGCTGAAAGGCACGGTGGTGCATGTCCGGCGTAGCCATTTCCCGGTTTTGTCTGATGATGAATTCTACTGGGTCGATTTGATCGGTCTGGCAGTTGAAAATCTGCAAGGCGAGCAACTGGGCTTGGTGTCTGACCTGATGGACAATGGCGCGCATCCGATTCTCCGAATCGCGGTGCCGGCAGTTGCCGATCAGGGCAAGGCGACAGCGGAACTGTTGATCCCGTTTGTGGAGCAATTCGTCAAGACGGTGGATCGGACAGCAAAGAAAATTACGGTCGACTGGGGATTGGATTATTAATCCGAAGTTGAACCGATTGAAGCGGCAAACAAGATCGCGCTTGCGATCTGAAGTGAAACAAAGAGGTGCGCGGGATGCAATTTGATGTCGTCACACTGTTTCCCGAGATGTTTGCCGCGCTGACGCAGTATGGCGTTACACGCCGTGCGTTTGAGCAAAAAAGATGCGAATTGGCGTTGTGGAATCCGCGTGACTTCACTACCGACAATCATCGTACTGTGGATGATCGGCCATATGGCGGTGGCCCCGGCATGGTGATGTTGGCGAAGCCGCTGGAAGCAGCGATAGTCGCAGCCAAACAGCGTCAACAGCAACAGAATCTGCCTGCGCCAAGAGTTGTATACCTGTCGCCGCAAGGCCAGCCGCTGACGCATAGCCGGGTAATGCAGTTGAGCGCAGAATCGGGGCTGGTATTGTTGTGTGGACGTTACGAAGCTATCGATCAACGTTTGCTGGATCGTTGCGTGGATGAAGAAATCAGCCTTGGCGATTTCGTTTTATCGGGCGGCGAACTACCGGCGATGGCGTTGATGGATGCGCTGATCAGGCATCTTCCAGGCGTGTTGAATGATGCTGCGTCGGCGGTCGAAGACAGTTTTGTGAACGGTTTGCTGGATTGTCCACATTACACCCGTCCGGAAGAATATGAAGGCGTGGCAGTGCCGCCGGTTTTAATGGGCGGTCACCATGCCGAGATCGAGAAATGGCGACGCCAGCAGGCGCTGCAGGCGACTGCGAAAAAACGTCCGGATCTGATCGAAAAGGTGCGCGAAGCAGGTTTGCTAAGCGCCGCCGATGAAAAAGTTTTACGGAACATCCCGGTTTAGCGCGAAAGTGCCGAGCCGGTTTTATCTGTAGGGCACCTCTAAAAACCGTAGCGAGCGGCCCAAGGTCGGAGCGGCGAAGTTGCAACACCTGCAGTCGTACGGAGCGGGTGAGCATCGCAGCCCAGAGATTGGCGAGCTTGCAAAACCCTGCAGTAGGTTTTTAGAGGTGCCCTGTAGTAAGTTGTAGTAAGTAGTATCAAGGGGTGGCCAGCCGGTCGCCCATGTTTAACCCCATCCTCTACTGAGCAAGCGGTGCAGTGCATCAACAAGCGTCAGCAAGATGGCATTCGGAGCTAAAAATGGACTTGATCCAACAACTCGAGCAAGAAGAAATTGCCCGTCTCGGCAAAAATATCCCTGAATTTGCGCCAGGCGATACCGTTATCGTCAACGTCAACGTGGTTGAAGGTACGCGCAAGCGCGCCCAGGCTTACGAAGGCGTCGTCATTTCGCGTCGCAACCGCGGTTTGAACTCCAACTTCATCGTCCGTAAGATTTCTTCCGGCGAAGGTGTTGAGCGTACATTCCAGTTGTACTCGCCACTGATCGCTTCGATCGAAGTCAAGCGTCGCGGTGATGTACGTCGCGCCAAACTGTACTACCTGCGTGATCGTTCCGGTAAATCGGCACGTATCAAGGAAAAACTGCCGCAACGTCGTAACACAGCAAAAGCTGCTCCAGCAGCAGAATAAGCTGATACGAGTCAGGCATAGGTATTGCATAGAGAAGGGGGCGCCATCAGGTGTCCCCTTTTTGCATTGGCGTCGAATCTGTTCATGCCTCGCGTGCGGAGTCGAGTCGGTGCGGTGTCACCCCTTGTTGGAAATTTAGCGTATTTTTATTTCAGGTTTGGGGCAGTATCAGATAAAAGTGCTGAACAGATTCGTATAGGAATTTTCTTGGTTAAATTAGCTTTCGATCCTTTGATGATCCCGGTCGATGCGGTCGCCGGTGAATCTGCGCTCGCGCCGGAACGGATGAATGCGGACTGGCTGCGCCAGCGTTTCGTGCAACAGCCGGCATGGCATCCAGAGGATGCGGAAGGCCAGTTGAACCAGCAGACGTCGAAGGGCAAACCGGCAACGCCCGCCTCAGTACTGATCCCGATCGTCATGCATCCGCAACAGCCGACGCTTCTGTTCACGCAGCGCGCTGCGCATCTGACCGACCATGCAGGGCAAGTCAGTTTTCCGGGCGGGCGCATGGAGCAGAGCGATGCATCAGCGATCGAGACGGCATTGCGCGAGGCCGAGGAGGAAATTGGGCTGGCGCGCGATCAGGTAGAAGTGATCGGCACCTTGCCTGAATATTTCACCGGCACCGGTTATCGGGTAACGCCTGTGGTTTGCCTGATTGTGCCGCCGGTAGCGCTACGTGCCGACCCCGGCGAAGTCGCCGAGATTTTTGAAGTTCCGCTCGCATTTCTGATGGATGGACTAAACCATCAACTGCGCACTTTTGATTTGCCGGACGGTTATCGCCGCACTTTTTATGCGATGCCGTACGAGCGATTTTTTATTTGGGGTGCGACCGCGGGCATGCTGAGAAATCTGTTCCACTTTCTTCGTGCCTGAATGCTTGGCCGCGGGCCTGCGCTGTGCATCAACAACGATTTCGTCAGCACGGCAAGAAAAGTTGGAATAAGTGTCCGGCAAGCGCAGTACGAGTTTGATTCTGCGGGTGGGCTGCGTTATCGTATGGGATATTCCGTTTCGGCACAAATCCGGCCGCTGCCATGTCAGCGCGCCACGATCTTCGAACCGAGGTTTGCTGACTTATAAGGCCGGTTGATGACATTTCTCTCTATTCTGTTTGCGTTACTGATCGAACAACTGCGGCCGCTCCGTGCGGATAACCCGGTGTATGCATGGGTTAAATATTTCGCGACCAAGATAGAGAACTCGTTCAATGCGGGCCAGCCTCGTCAGGGGCGGCTGGGCTGGATCTGCGTGATGCTGGTGCTGATGGTGCCGACCACGCTGGTGTACTGGCTCTGTGTGTACCTTGGTCCGCTGGCAGCACTGGCCTGGAATGTGCTGATTGTTTATCTGACGCTTGGTTTCCGGCACTACAGTCATTACTTCACTTCGATTCAATTGGCGCTCAATACCGGAGACGAAGTAACGGCAAGAAAGCTGCTAGCCGAATGGACCAAGCTCGATACCGCCGACATGGAAGTCGGCGAAATCTCCCGGATTGCGGTGGAGAAGGCATTGATCACCACCCATCGTCACGTGTTTGGCGTGTTTTTCTGGTTCTTGATGCCAATCGGTCCGGCCGGCGCGGTGATGTATCGCGTGGCGGAATACCTGGCGCGAGGATGGAATGAGCCGGACCATATGAAGAATGAAGCTTTTGGGCGCTTTGCGAATCAGGCCTTTTATTGGATCGACTGGATTCCGGCGCGGCTGACAGCGGCGGCATTTGCCGTAGTCGGGAATTTCGAAGACGCGATCTACGCCTGGCGCAATTTTGCCGATCGCTGGGAAAGCGAGACGGATGGCATCATCCTGTCGACCGGCGGCGGTGCTATGGGTATCCTGCTCGGCACGCCGGATGAAAATGCGATTGCCATCCTGCCGGTCGATGCCGCAACAGTAGATTCGACCGCGATGGAAGGCGACAGTCCGCCCGGCGATGCGCCGACTCCGCGGGCGCTGCAAAGCACGGTCGGGCTGGTTTGGCGTGCATTGTTGTTGTGGATGTTTTTGTTGTTGCTGTTGTCGGTTGCGGTCTGGCTGGGTTGAATTTGAGGGGCGCCATTTCCAAGCGCACGCCGTGCAACGCAAGTATGTTCGGCTCCCTCCGGGAAATTCTATTTTCTCTGGTCTTAT
This sequence comes from Paraherbaspirillum soli, assembly GCF_042654985.1. Lineage (NCBI taxonomy): Bacteria > Pseudomonadati > Pseudomonadota > Betaproteobacteria > Burkholderiales > Oxalobacteraceae > Paraherbaspirillum > Paraherbaspirillum soli. Next base: position 72,982 of record NZ_JBHSMT010000009.1, read on the forward strand.
ATAAGATATAATACGTAAGAATTACTTGCGTAAAATCAATTACGCAAAAATTGTGGCTTGCTCTCAAACAGGGCCGTGCAAATGTCTGTAGCAAGCGGTATAGAAGAAACGAGCTGTACGCATGGCTGATACTACTGAATCCACTAACGCTCCCGCCCGCGAATTCTTTATCCAAGGAATAACCAGCGATGGCAGGCAATTTCGTCCCAGCGATTGGGCGGAACGCTTATGCGGCGCGATGTCCTGTTTCCGTCCCGAGGGAACGGGCGGGCGAAATGCTCATCTCCAATATTCCCCCTATGTCAGGCCGGTACTGCTGAACGGCGTGCGCTCGGTGGTCGTCAACGAAGATCTGCGCCAGATCGAACCGCTGGCTTACCATTTCGTGGTCAACTTTGCCAAGGACAACGATCTGCAAATCCTGCAAGCCTGCTTGCTGCCTGAGCCGGAACCCGCAAAACCTGTGTGATCCTGTCGGAGGCCGTCGCGCCCCAGGTTTGCCATGGGCATCAACGAGATTGATTTTTGCGTGACGCAGCAAACGGAACATACTTGCGTATCCGAACATCGCAACTATCCTATTTTGCAGCGCATGAACTCGATCAAGGGCGCACAGAAAGATCTCAGGCAGCTAGCAAATTGTAATGCTGCACCTAATTGGTGCCTGGCATTATTCCCCTCGCCAATGACCTCAAAAAGAAATCAATTCGAGGCATTGCCGAGTAAAAAGTCCGTGTAATATTTCGCCTATTGTTCGCAATGGAGTAGAGATGTTTCGTCGTGGCTCGTCAGTTTTTATACCCATTGCCGCCTTATCCAGTCTGATATTGGGACTGGCCATTACGCTCGGGCTGTTTGTCTCGGTACGCCATCTTGAGCATGAAAAAATGGAAGCCGATTTTGGACGATTGGCCAGCATTCATCTCAAGGCCGTGGTCGATGGACTGGATGCCCTGGTGCGCGAACTGCAAACCATCAATCGCTTGTTCGTCACCGTCGATGCGGTAACCCGCGAGCAATTTCATACCTTTGCCGAGCCGATGCTGCGGCATTCCCCATACATACAGTCATTAGGTTTTCAGCGCCTGGTTTCACCAGCCCAGCGGCCGGCATTTGAAGCCGAAATGCGCAAACACTATCCGGATTTTTCGATTCGAAAATTGAGCGGCGACGAGGCCGAACCCGGTTTCGGCAACGAACATTATCGCGTCGTCGATTATCTGGAGCCGATGACCGGCAACGAAGCGACTTTCGGCGTCAATGTCGCCAACAGCAAAATCCAGGAAGAAGCGATGCAGCGCGCCCGCGATAGCGGTTTGCCGGCGGCTACCGATTTGTTCATCCTGCCGCAAGACAAGAGTAATTCCAGACTGGGCCTGCTGATCCTGATGCCGGTGTATCAGCATGGTGCGGCGCTGGCGAGCGTTGAAGACCGCCGGCGGGCATTGATCGGTTATACCAGCGCAATATTGCGGGCCAATGATTTCGTCAGCAACACCCTTGCCAATGACGGCGTGCGGCCGCGCGACGATGTGTCTTTCAGGGTGTATGCCAGTGCGGCCCCGGATCAGCGCTACCTGGTCTATAGCCATGGCAGCGATCCGGCACCAAGCTCGCAGGTCAACTATTGGCTGCCGGCATGGCTGTTCCAGGACGCGCCGCGAAGCATGTCGCAAACGTTTGCGCTGGCCGGAAAATCTTGGTACATCGAGGCGTCGGCGCCGGCCCAGGCGTTTACCAAAAAGAATATGGGATCGCTCCTGGTATTGATTCTGGGGACCTTACTTAGCTTAGGTGGCGCCACCTATTTGTATTTTTTGGCGACCCGGTCCAAGCGGATCGAGCAACTGGTCGATGCCCGCACGCAGCAGGTACGCCTGGCGACCCAAATGATGAAAGAGGATATCGTCGCTCGCAAGCGTGCCGAGGATGCGCTGCAATTGCGCGAGCGCGCCATCGAATCGAGTGCGCACGCAATTATCATCAGCAGCGCGGTGCCGCCGGACTACCTGGTCGAATACGTCAATCCGGCGTTTGAACGGATCACCGGTTATACCGCCGACGAGATGATCGGACGCAATCTCGAGATGCTGCACGGCGACGATCACGAGCAGATCGGCTTGGAAGAGATTCGTACCGCACTGCGCGAAAAACGTAACGCCAATGCGGTATTCCGCAGCTATCGCAAGGATGGTACGCTGTTCTGGAACGAACTGTATGTGGCGCCGGTCAAGGATAGCTCCGGCCGCGTCAGCCATTTTGTGACGGCCTTGTACGACATCACCGAAATGAAAAGCTACGAAGCCGAGCTGGAGCACCAGGCCCGGCACGACACCCTGACCGGACTCGCCAACCGCAATGTGCTGAACGACCGTTTAAGCCAGGCCATCGTGTACGGTGAGCTATACGGCCACCGGGTGTGGGTCGTGTTCGTCGATCTGGACCGCTTTAAATTCGTCAACGATACGCTCGGCCACAATGCCGGAGACTTGCTGCTGAAAGAAGTGGCGTCGCGTCTCAAATCCTTCACCCGCGAAGGCGATACGATCGCGCGCCTGGGCAGCGATGAATTCTTGCTGATCCTGCCGGAGCGGGTCGACGAAGAATTGAGCGTCGGCTTGATTCAAAGCATATTGGATTCGATAGCGCGGCCGCTTCAAATTGAAACGCATGACTTCTTCTTGAGCTGCAGCATCGGCGTTGCGGTTTATCCGAGCGATGGCGAAGATCCGGAAAGCCTGCTCAAGCATGCAGACATCGCCATGTACCGCGCCAAGGAAATGGGCAACAACAACTACCAGTTCTATACCGCGGCAATGAACGAACGCGCGCTGGAGCGCCTGCGCATCGAAGGCGACCTGCGCAACGCGTTGGAACGCAATGAACTGGTATTGCACTATCAACCGCAGGTGGATTTGCGGAACGGGAAAATGGTCGGGATGGAGGCGCTGATTCGCTGGATGCATCCGCAACTCGGCATGATCTCGCCGACCCGTTTCATCAATCTGGCCGAAGAAACCGGCTTGATCGTTCAAATCGGCGCCTGGGTGATCCGCACCGCGTGCGAGCAAAACAAAGCATGGCAAAAGATGGGCTTGGGCTATCTGCGGATGTCGGTCAATCTCTCGACCCGCCAGTTTTACCAGCACAACCTGGTGCAATCGGTGGCCCAGGTGCTGGAAGACGTTGCGATGGCGCCGCACTATCTGGAGATCGAACTGACTGAAAGCCTGGTGATGACCGACGTCGAACTGGCAGTCGGCATTCTGAATGACCTGAAAACCTTGGGCGTGCAATTGTCGATCGACGATTTCGGCACTGGTTACTCCAGCCTGGCCTACCTGAAGAGCTTCCCGATTAACGCGCTGAAGATCGACCAGTCATTTGTGCGCGACATTACGGTCGATCCGGACGATGCCGCGATCGTCACATCGATTATTTCCCTGGCACATAACCTGCGCTTGCAAGTGATCGCCGAGGGCGTCGAAACGCAGGAGCAACTGTCTTACCTGCAGCGGCATCGCTGCGATGAAATGCAGGGCTTCTATTTCAGTGCGCCGGTGCCCGCCGACGTCATCGAAACGCTCTTGCGAGAAGGAAAAGCATTACCATAGAACGTCTTTGCCGCACCCCTCGCTTACATCATCCGCAGGGCACCTCGAAAAACCGTAGCGAGCGACTCAAGGTCGGGTCGAGAAGCGGAGCCGTACGGACGTACGGTGAGCATCACAGGCCCGAGATTGGGCCGCGCAGTAGGTTTTTCGAGGTGCCCGCTTTTCATGGAGCAGAACATGACCACCACCAGAACCGAGCACGATACTTTTGGCGCCATCGAAGTCCCGCAAGAGCGGCTGTGGGGCGCGCAAACCCAGCGCTCATTGCAGCACTTCCACATTTCCAGCGAGCGTATGCCGACCGAATTGATCACCGCGCTGGCGACAGTCAAACACGCGTGCGCACAAGTCAACCTGGATCTGGGCAAGCTGGAACAACGCCAGGCCGCTGCCATCATGCAAGCGGCACAAGAAGTGATTGCGGGACAGCATCCGGACGAATTTCCGCTAGCGGTCTGGCAGACCGGCTCCGGCACGCAGAGCAATATGAATATGAACGAAGTGCTGGCCAACCGCGCCTCCGAACTGCTGGGCGGCAAGCGCGGCGAAGGGCGTCTGGTGCATCCCAACGATGCGGTCAACCTGAGCCAATCATCGAACGATATTTTCCCGACTGCGATGCATGTCGCGGCGGCGGTCGCTCTGACCCAGGCGCTGTTGCCGGCGCTGCGCGGATTGCGCGCCACCTTGCACCAAAAATCGGTCGCCTTCAGCGACATCGTCAAGATCGGACGCACCCATTTGCAGGACGCGACGCCGCTGACGCTGGGCCAGGAATTCTCCGGCTATGTGGCGCAACTGGAGCATGCCGAGGTCATCATCGAGGCGGCACTGGGGCCGCTGTATGAACTGGCGGCCGGCGGCACCGCGGTCGGGACCGGCTTGAACGCGCCGCGCGAATTCGGCGCCCGGGTCGCTGCCCAACTGGTGCAATCCCACATGCTGCCATTCCGCACCGCCGACAACAAATTCGCCGCGCTGGCAGCGCATGACGCGCTGGTGGCGGCACACGGCGCGTTGAAGACGCTGGCGGCGGCGCTGATGAAAATTGCCAACGACGTGCGCTGGATGGCGTCCGGGCCGCGCTCGGGATTCGGTGAAATCACGATCCCGGAAAACGAACCCGGCAGCTCGATCATGCCCGGCAAGGTCAATCCGACCCAGTGCGAGGCGCTGACCATGCTGTGTTGCCAGGTATTCGGCAATGACGTCGCGATCAATTTCGGCGGCGCTTCGGGCAATTTCGAATTGAATGTTTTCAAGCCGCTGATTGCCCACAATTTCCTGCAAAGCGTGCGGTTGCTGGCCGATGGCATAGCCAGCTTCGAACAACATTGCGCGCATGGGATCGTCGCCAACCAGGACAGGATTGCCGAGCTGATGGAGCGCTCGCTGATGCTGGTGACTGCGCTGGCGCCGCATATCGGCTACGACCGCGCCGCACAAATCGCCAAGCGTGCGCACCACGACGGCAGCACCTTGAAACAGGCTGCGTTGGCGCTCGGCTATGTGACCGAACAGGAATTTACCGACTGGGTACAACCAGCGCAAATGACGCATCCTGAATAGCGACTGTTGACGACGACCGATCGCTAGTCAGCATTAATTGCAACGCGCCGGCGTTGTCTTCCACGCTTTCTTCAATATAATGGTGAAAATTTAATAACGCTATTTTCCTAAAATGAATACGATCTTCGTAAGACTACAATCGCGCGGCTTTGGGGGCTTATGCTGTTACTGAGTTCCTTATCCCACTTTCGCCAGCCTGTCGCCGACTCGCCTTTTACGTGCGGCACAACAGGCGGCAGCGCATGATGCAATGCCGTCGCGCGCCAGCCAGCCGCTTGATGCCCGTCATCCACCGCATATTCGCCGCTCTGCTCGCATTGGGCTCGGCCACGGCGTCGGCCGCATACCGGGTCGAGATCGAGGCGCCGAAAGAGCTGCGCGCCTTGTTGAGCGAACACCTGGATCTGGCGCGTTATAAGGACCGCGACGACCTGAGCGAAGACCAGCTGAAATTCCTGCTCGATACGGTGGACGAACAAGTCACGCAACTGCTGTCGACCGAAGGCTATTTCTCGCCGGTCACCAGCGTCAATCTCGAACCGGGCGAGGTCAAGACCGTCCGCCTGAAGGTTGAGCCGCACCAACGCAGCATGGTCTCCGCGGTCGCTATCGACGTCATCGGCAGCGCCGCGACCGATGCGCCGCAAACCGTGAACCAGATCAAGCGCGACTGGGGCCTGCCGGTGGACCAGCCATTTCGCCAGGCGACCTGGGCCGCAGCCAAGGACGAAGGTTTGCAGACCCTGCAAAAGAAGCGCTATCCGGCCGCCAGGCTGGCTCGTTCGGAAGCCCGCATCGACCCCGAGGACAACGACGCCGAATTGTCCGTGCAATACGATAGCGGTCCCGGATTCACCTTGGGAGCGTTGCACATCACCGGCACCAAACGCTATCCGCAAAGCATCATCGAGAACGTCAATCCGTTGATGCTCGGCGAAGAATACAGCGTCGAGCGGCTGTTGCTGCTGCAACGCCAGATCCAGAACACGCCTTATTTCGGCAATGTGGTCGTCAGCATCGACGACGATCCGGCGCACGCTGAACAGGCGCCGGTCAATGTGCGCGTGACCGAATTCCCGACGCAACGGCTGCGTGCCGGCGGCGGCTATGCGACCGATACCGGAGCCCAGCTGCAAGGCCGCTACTCTCATTACAATGTGTTCGGCAAAGCCTGGGTGTTCGATAGCCAGACCAAGATCGAGCAAAGGCGGCAGTACGGCGCTTTCGATCTGGCGATGCCGCCGGACCAGCGCAGTTTTGTCAACAGCATCAATACTTCCTACGATCGAACCACCTTGCAGGGCGTCGATCTGCGCAGTTCCCGGACCGGTTTGAAGCGTGCCCGCTCGCTGGAAAATTACGATACCGCCTTGACCCTCGATTACTACCGCGACCAGTTGCGGCAGGAAAATGGCGCAACCTTGCCGCCCAACACGGTGATTCGGCCCGGCGAGCATCGTGCCCTGGTGCCCGGATTCTCCTGGACCCGACGCGCTGTCGACGATTCTATTTTTCCTCGCAGCGGCCACCTGTTTTCGGTGCAAACCGGTTTTGCGCTGCAAGGCTTGCTGACCGATCAAACTTTTTTCCGGGCCAATGCGCGCTACAAACATTTCTTCCCGCTGGCAAAACGGGATGTAGTGATTTTGCGCACCGAACTGGGCGGGGTGTTTACCAAGGGCTCCAGCGCGTCGGTCCCGGCCTCGCTGCTGTTCCGCGCCGGCGGCAACGAATCGGTGCGCGGCTACAGTTATCAAAGTATAGGCAATACCCAAAACGGCACCATCTATCCGACCAAATACCTGCTGACCGCCAGCGCCGAATATCAGCATTGGCTGAGCCAGCAATGGGGCGGCGCAGTGTTTTACGATGCCGGTACCGCCACCAATAACTGGGTCAATAAAAGCGTCAAGACCGGCATCGGCGCCGGGGTGCGTTACCGCAGCCCGGTCGGCACCGTCAATGTCGATCTGGCCTATGGAGTGCAAGCCAAGCATATCCGGCCGCATATTTCGCTAGGCATCGCCTTCTGATGTTTGAACCAATTTCCAAGACTTAGAGCCCATGAGCCAAGGCACATCACCAACTACATCTCCCGAGCCAGCACCGCTGCCGCCGCCGCGGCGTTCGCTGCTGCGCTGGATATCCGGCGCGCTTTTGTCGCCGCTGCTGGTTTTGGTTCTGGCACTCGGCGCGCTGCTGATAGTTGCGCATACCGAAGCCGGCAGCCGGACCTTGTGGCAATTCAGCACCTGGATCATGCATGGCAAGCTGTCGGGCGAATTCGCCGGCGGCACCTTGGCAGACGGCCCGCGCTTGCGTAACGTGCTGTATCGCGATGCCAGCCAACAGTTTTCGATAGACCGGATCGACGCCAGCTGGCATCTGAGCGGGTCGCCGCTCAAACTGCGCGTCGCCTATCTCCACGTTGGCAATGTCGAAGCACGCTTGCAGCCGACGCCGTCGGAGCCGCTCGTCATGCCGGCCAATTTGAGCTTGCCGCTGCAATTGACGCTCGACGATATTTCCTTGGCCAAGCTCACTGTGCATGAAGGCTTGAGCACGACCGAATTGAGCAAGCTGCAATTGCACGGCGAGTCGGACCGGGTGCAGCACACATTGGTGCTGGAACGACTCGACACGCCGTACGGCAGGGCCAGCGCCAGGCTGCAGCTGAATGGCGCGTCGCCGTTCGCGCTCAGCGGCGGCGCGGAACTGAGCGGCGAATACCAGCAAGAAAAGTATCAGGTGGATGCCCGCTTGTCGGGTTCGCTGGCAGCCTTGGGAATCGTCCTCAATGCGCGCGGCGACAAACTCAACGGCAGCGCCATGATTGCCGCGACGCCGTTCGCCGCCATTCCGTTCCAGAGCGTCCAGCTGGACGCCAGGCACATCAATCCAAAACTGTTTAACGCCGCCGCGCCGCAAGCCGACCTGAGCCTGCAAGCCGAGCTGAAACCGGTCGTCGACAGCGCCAACGCGGCGCATGCCGATCTGGCGACCCTGGCCGTTAGCGGCCCGATCCGGATCAGCAATGCGGCAGCGGGCACATTGGATCAGGATCGTTTGCCATTGGTCTCCGCCAGCGCGCAATTGCGGCTCGACGCCCAGACCCAGCAGTTGTCGCAGCTGCAGCTCAAATTGCTGAAAGACGCCAGCGTCAATGGTCGCGGCGAATATCACAGCGACGGCAAAGACAAAGGCAGCGGCTCGTTTAACTTCGATGTGGCCGGTCTCGATTTACATGCGTTGCAAGGGCAGTTGAAAGCAACCCAATTGCGCGGCCCGGTCGGCATCAAACTGACGCCGCAGACGCAGCAAATCGCATTGAACCTGGCCGATGCAAATTACCAGGCGCAGCTGGAGGCCGTGATCGACGCCAAGCAGATTGCTTTGAAAACCGCACAATTGCGCGCCGGACCGGCACGCCTCGACGCCAGCGGCAGCTTGGCGCGCGATGCGCAAATGACTTATGCGCTGAAGGGCAATTTGCGAGATTTCGATCCGTCCCTGTGGATCGACACCGGCGGCCAGAAAACCGCCAAAGGCAGCGCCCAGGCATCCAAGCAGCCGATCGCGGCGCGCATCAATATGGATTTCGATGCCAGCGGCAGCTTGACGCCGGACCTCAAGCTGAAACTTAAATTCGGCATCCACGACAGCATTTACGACCGACTGCCGATGGCCGGCGGCGGCACGCTCAACCTGGCCGGCAAGCGCTTGCTGGCCAGCGACCTCACGCTGTCGGTGGCCGGCAACGACGCCCAACTTAAGGGCAGTTTTGGCGCCGCTGGCGATCGCCTCAATCTGAAACTGGATGCGCCGCAGTTGCAACGTCTCGGTTTCGGTTTGTCCGGTGCCTTGCATGTTGACGGACAACTGACCGGCACCATGCAGCGGCCGGATGTGCATGCCTCTTATCGCGCCGAGAAACTGATCTTCGGCGCGCACCAGGTCGACAGCCTGTCCGGTCAGGCCGACCTCCAGGCCAACCTTGGCGCCAAGCTCAATGCCGCCAGCAATCGATTGGCGCTTAGCATAGCCGCGCGCGGCTATCGCGGCGCCGACATGGCGCTGGACAAGTTGAACCTGGATTTGTCCGGCACCTACGGCAAGCACGCGCTGAAGCTGGACAGCAGCGGCACCCTGCATGGCAAACCATTGCACCTGACCATGGCGGCCCAAGGGCAGCTAACGGAAGGACAGGGTGGCTATGGCTGGCAAGGCACGCTCAGCGAGCTGCAAAATCAGGGCGTGCCGCGGCTGGCGCTGGAAGCACCTTTGACGATCAACGCCGGCGCCGACCACGTGCTGCTGGGCGCTAGCCGGGTGCGCATCGCGGATGCGCTGATCGACTTGAAAAATTTCAGCTTCGAGCATGGAAAAATCCGCTCGGCGGGAGCCATCAATGCGCTCAATGTGGCAACCGTATTCGATCTGGTGCGTCAATTCAGCGCCAAGGAATTACCGTTGAAGACCGACCTCGTGCTCGACGGCAGCTGGGATTTTGCATTGGCCGACAACGCTGCCGGATTCATACAGATTGCCCGCCGCAGCGGCGACTTGCGGGTTAATCCGGGACGCGGAGATGTCAGCCTCGGCTTGTCCGACTTAAGCCTGCGCGCGGATTTGCAAGCGAACCAGATCAAGCTCAACAGCCAGATCGCCGCAAGCCGCATCGGCACCCTGGCGGCACAAGTGCAACTCGGCCTGCAGCACACCGGCGGCATCTGGGACGCAGGCGACAGCGCACCCCTGTCCGGTCAGCTCAAATTGAACATGCCGCAACTGAAACCGATTGCCGGGTTGCTTGGACCGCAGTACGCACTAGGCGGCAGCGCCGCGATGGACCTGCACCTGGACGGCACGCTAGGCAAGCCGAAACTGTCCGGCGTCGTCACCGGCGACAAGCTGGCCTTGACCTTGTTCGATCAGGGTATTCAACTGCGGGATGGCACCGCACGCATCAACCTGACCGAAAACATCATTGATCTGCAACAGCTCGAATTCCATGGCGGCGACGGCAGCTTGCGCGCCACCGGGCGGCTGCAGCTGGGACATGACAACCCTGACCTGAGTGCCAACGTGGTGGCTGACCGGCTGCAACTGTTTGCCAGCCCGGATCGTCAATTGATGCTGTCCGGCCAAGCCAAAATTGCCAACCTCAACGAACAACTGCATGTGGACGGCAAATTCACGATCGACAAGGCGCTATTCGATTTGCCGAAGAGCAGCGCGCCGAAGTTGGGCGATGATGTGGTCATCGTGCGCAAGGACGCCAAGATTCGCGCCAAGCCGCCGACCGAGCAGGAGCAGCTGGCGAAAGCCGCTGAGAAGCCAGCCGGAAGCGCCGCGCCTATCATGCATATAGCGGTCGATTTCGGCAATAATTTCCGCTTCCGCGGCAGCGGCGCCGACCTCCTGCTGCATGGCACGATGGACGTCCGCAGCGAACCGTTCCAGCCCTTGTCCGCCACCGGCACCATACGCGTGGCTGACGGCACCTACGAAGTATTCGGCCGTAAACTGGCCATCGAGCGCGGCCTGATCAACTTCCTGGGACCGATCGACAATCCGAACATCTATATCCTCGCGATGAAACGCAACCAGGACGTGGAAGCGGGCGCCGAGATCACCGGCACCCCATCGTCGCTGAGAGTCAAACTGGTGTCCGAACCGAATGTCTCGGACGAAGAAAAGCTTTCCTGGCTGATGTTCGGCCACGGCAGCGACAGCGCCGCACTTGGCCAGCGGCAGGCGGCGAGTCAGGCGCTGGCCTTGATCGGCAATTTCGGCGGCAAGAAAATCGCGAAAGGGATCGGTTTTGACGAGTTCAATATCGGCTCCAGCGAATCCGGGCTGGTCGATGAACAAGTGGTCAACCTCGGCAAGGCTATCACCGAAAAGATCAATCTCGGCTATGAACAAAGTCTGACCAGCGCCGCCAGCATCCTGAAAGTGACCTGGCAATTCTCGCGCCGCTGGTCGATGGTGGTGCGCGGCGGCACGATTAGCGGGCTGGATGTCTTGTATAACATCCGCTTCGATTGAGCCGCGGCCACAGAAGGGCGGACGAGCGTAGCGTTATCCGCCGTTTTGCATGCATCGAACGTAGGTGGTGCATCCAACGGCGGAAGGCACTGCGCTTTTCCGCCCTACGTTTGAATCATGCAAAGAGTAGGGCGGATGAGCGAAGCGTTATCCGCCGCTTGACGTGCCACGGAGCGCCGAGCAGGCATTTTGCCAAACACCATCACGCACGTCTGACTGAATAAAGGAATCTCCATGAACAAACAATTTTCCGCCGCCTGCGAGCGCAACCGCGAACCGATCGCCGCGGTGCTGCACGACATATTCAAACCGGCCGCCAGCGATGAAACGTCAAGCCCGCTACGCGTGCTGGAAATCGGCAGCGGCACCGGCCAGCACGCGGTATTTTTCGCTGCACGATTCCCGCATGTGATCTGGCAAACCAGCGATCTGGTGCACAACCACCCCAGCATCCTGGCCTGGCAGCAGCAAGAGCAATTGCCGAATGTGCTGCCGCCATTGACGCTGGATATGTCGGAGCCGGACTGGTGGCAGACGTTGCCGGCGCAATACGACGCAGTGTTCACCGCCAATACCTGTCACATCATGGCCTGGCCCGAAGTGCAAAACTTGTTCGCCGGCGTAGGCCGCTTGCTGGCGCCGGGCGGGACGTTCTGCATCTACGGACCGTTCAATTACAACGGCCTGTTCACCAGCGCCAGCAATGCCGCCTTCGATGCCAGCTTGCGCCAGCAGGCCGGACACATGGGCATCCGCGATTTTTCCGCGCTTGCCGCGCTGGCGGCTGCACAGCAATTGGAACTGCGCGAGGATCATCCGATGCCGGCGAATAATCGGCTGCTGGAGTGGCGGCGGATTTGAGCGAGGGTGACAACAGATGCCCAACAGACACAGGACATCAAAAACGCCATATGCAAAATATTGAAAATAAAAATCCACGCAAATTACTTCGCAAAGTTGCACTTGCCGCCATCGTCGCGGCATTTTTTCTCTCCGCCGGAGCCATCGCTGTCGACGGTTTTTTTGATCGCATAAGCGCCAGCGATGTGGCGATTGTTCTCGGTTCCAAAGTCAATCCGGACGGCAGCGTTTCTCCCCGCTTGGCGGCGCGCTTGGATAAAACTGTCGAACTTTACCGTCACGGAATTTTTTCAAACGTGATCGTCAGCGGCGGGACCGGCAAGGAAGGCGTGGATGAAGCCGTCGCAATGAAAAAATATCTCCTTGCGCGACAAATCCCGGCCCCATCAATTTTGGTGGACAGCCATGGCGACACCACAATGCATACAGCAATAAACAGTGCCGCCATCATGCGCGCGCATGGATTCAAGAGCGCATTGCTGGTATCGCAGTATTTTCATATTTCACGCTCGCGCCTGGCGTTGAAACGGTGCGGAATATCGTCCGTCTACAATGCCCACCCCGATTTCTTTGAGTGGCGGGATATGTATTCACTGGCACGGGAAGTTGTTGGGTTTTATGACTATTTTTTACGGCCCGGCGACTGTGCCTCTCCGGTACTTGGCCAGCAATCGCTTTAAAACATGGGGTAGGTTTCGCCCCGATAGTGACGGCAAAAAGTAGCTCACCGGGGTCAGAGTTTTTTTACGCGGGGGTATCGCGTAAATTACTCTGCCCCCGCTGAGCGGGCTACGGAGTGCATGCGGTCGTCGGACAGCTACCACGGAGTAGCGACCGTTTTAACCACCTAACGACTGACCGAAAGTAAACGCATCAACCCCGAAAATAGTGTTTGAATTTCAAGAAAATCTGCGCTATCTTCTTCGAGTCGCGAAAAAGAGCGATCTGGTTTAAGAGCCAGTAATAGCAATCCGGGCCCGCCTCCTTCGCCAGCCGACGAAGGGCGGAAAAAATTACCATAAGAGGAGCCCGTATGACCTATGCCAAAAAGCCGGATCAAACTTTCATCTTCCCACCTGTACGCGACACACCTGAACCTGAAGCATTGCACAAGCCGTTCTCATGGCTGGTCGAAGCGCTACGGCACGATGCGGACGCGCTACGCTCATCCAAAACCAAGAACTACTGCCTTGGCATCCAAACCTGTCTGGAACTGATCCACGCCACCGATTTGGCCAGCGGCATTTATGCCGACCCGGCACACCCGCCGCTGCTGAGCATCACCGCCCGCGAGCGGTTAATGCTGTTTGCGATCGAGGCTTGCAGCGATCTGGCGGAAACGGCCGCTGCGGATATCGAGCGTCGTAATGCCAAGCACTTAAAAGAACGTCGATAAGTCAGTAGGTCGGAAAAGCGCAGCGCCTTCCGACGGCGTGAATCACGTCACCCGGTCAAGCCCTTGGCTCTTTTCGGCGATTCGCACAGAACGTCGGAAGGGTGTAGCAGGGGTTTCGGATGGCATGCCATCCGCCTGCGTAACGGTATCCGCTTGCAAGCGGATACGCGCCCTGCAAGGGCTGCGCTTTTCCGACCTACGCATCTCGGGCTGGCTCCAGCGATTTGGAAACGGCCGCCGCGGATATCGAGCGCCGCAACGAACGGTACATCAAAGCCCGGAAGTCATCACCCGCCTGAACCAACACCGTTAACTGCTGAAATCACAGCGGATTGTTGTCGTGAAGGCCGTGATTGGCGCTTCGAGCGCCAATCACTTCGGAGAACCGACGCCGATGCCAAAAGCTCCGGCGCCGGCCAACGACACAATATAGGTGTGTTGCTTATTGTAAATTTCCCTTGTTTGCCATACATTCACGAGCCTACGCACAGCTTGATGTGCAGCATCACTCAAAAAGGGAAATGTTGATGGCTGGTTTTGGAATGGCAAATATGGTCGGTCGTGAGCGCTTGGGGCATCGGGCCGTCGATCTGATTCCTCCCCGGTTCACGCGGTTGGTTTTGTAGGTTGGTGCTGAGCTTGCGAAGCCCAACATGAATTAACAGCATTCTCTTATTTTGATAAAGAAGTCACCCTCTCTAATATTTCCTGATTGGGTGATTTTTGTTTTTAGGGATAAATAGTGGAACGTCTTTTGAATGTGCTCGTGCGAGCGTCGGCGGGTGGACTAATTGCCGGCACACTTTTGTTGTACATGACCCCATCCGCTTCATCGCTAAAATCTATAGTGCGGTTGTTTTGTATATTTTGCGGCATATTGCTGTTGTTGTTTGGATTGTTCTTACGCAAACGGCGAACTATTGACGAGTCAGATAGCTTGGATTCGGAAGAGAGTCGGATGGGATCGGACGATCACTTTAGTCATGAATGAAACCACTCCCTTCAATATCCTCGAAGGAAAGCGCTTTCTTTTTAGCTGCTTAAAAGTCTTATTTTGACTGCAGCTTTTGCTTCATCTGCAATCAAGGTTCTCTTTGAGCGCTGTAAATGCCAAAAAGGAATCATGAAAACTTTTCGCACTATCCTCCTGATAGTCATCGCCGTTCTTACAGTTGGTTATCTGATTGCACGCCCATGGACACCTTTTTGGATAGATATTTGCGTCATTCTTCTCGGTTTTGGAACTGCGCTGTTTGAATGGATGAATAAACGAAACAAATAGCGCACTGAAGACTGTAGAGCTGTTGCCGCTGTCAGGATTCACACCCGTTTGTCATATTCAACGACGTGTGGATTACAAAAACTTTGAGGTTGAGTTATGGACGAAGTAGATATTTTTTTGCAAGCAGATGCAGCATATGACACAGGTGATCTTGCTAGTGCCTTCAACCTGTTTCTGCAAGCAGCAGAGAAAGGTAATTGCGATGCCATGTGCCGGATAGCACTAATGTATGAAAGCGGCGAAGGTATTGCGTGCGACATAGACAAGTCCATTTATTGGGACTTGAAAGCAATAGACGCAGGTAGTACTACTTCGTTGCTAAATCTCGGCATAACATATCGTCGCCTTGGAAATATAAGAAAAGCAAAATATTGGTTTGAGAAGTCGCTTGAAACTGGTGATGGTGAAGCCGCTTTGGAATTGGCAAGGCTTTACAGCGTTAGTGATAAAGAAATTGACACTGTAAAGCGCTATCTAAACATTGCAATCTCTAGTAATAGTTTGTCCGAAGCATCTCTTGAAGAGGCAAGAGAATTATCCAGTTTGTAAACCGATAGATGCTCAACACGATTCTCCACGCATTTTTCTAGAATGATTTCCACACAATACGTATCTCAAGTTCGTTTGAGAATCGATGACGTCCCGTCTTTCGATCGGTATCCCTTTTCGCTCGCGGCAGTGCGTAATTTGGACGTCCTTAAGTTGCATCCCAATGTCACTTTTCTTGTGGGAGAAAACGGGTCCGGGAAGTCGACGCTGTTGGAGGCAATCGCGGTTTCGTTCGGCTTTAACCCGGAAGGCGGCACGAAAAACTTCGGATTTGATACCCGCTCCTCGCATTCGGAATTACATAAATTCATTCGCTTGGCAAAAGGCATCAAATTTCCTCGGACTGGTTTCTTCCTCCGGGCGGAGAGTTTCTTTAATCTTGCGACGGAAATTGAAAGACTGGATTCCGAACCTGGAGGGCCGCCGATCATTGATTCATACGGCGGCAAGTCGTTGCATGAACAATCTCACGGCGAATCTTTTTGGGCGCTGATGATGAACCGATTCGGCGGGCAAGGTTTTTATGTGCTTGATGAACCTGAAGCGGCCTTGTCTCCGCAACGACAACTCGCCGTACTATCCCGAATTCACGATCTGGTAAATGAAGAATCGCAGTTTGTCATCGCCACGCATTCGCCGATTCTGATGGCGTATCCAAACGCATACATCTACGGATGTTCAGAGGCGGGAATTAGGCGAATTAAATATGAAGAGACCGAGCATTACCAAGTCATGCACGACTTCCTGATGAACCCGAAGCGGATGCTTGATATCCTCCTCGGCAATTCACATGATGAAAACTGAAAATGTTCAGCGCAGTAGTCCGGCCTAAAAAGCCCGGCAACCACCCGCTCAACCTCGCCGCCCCGCCAATTCCGCCCCGGCATCCGGCGCCAGTTTCAACGCAAACGGCAACGAACTCAGCACAATCAACCCAATCAACAAAAACGCCGGCCAGAAATCCGTGCTGACGATCGCTGCATGACCTTGCAGCAGATTCGATCCCTGTAGCGCCAAACCGCCGACCGTCACGCCCAAACCGATCGACAGTTGCTGCGCCACGCTGGTGAGGCTGGTGACCTGGCTCATCTGTTGCTGGTCGATTTCGGCATAGGCAATCGCGTTCAGGCTCGTGAATTGCATCGACCGGATGCAGCCGCCCAACAGCAGCAAGCACAGCGTCAGCATATGCGGGGTGTCGGCGTTGAGCGCGCCGTATGCCGCGATCGACATCGCGCCCAGCATGGTGTTGTAGACCAGGACGTTCCTGAAGCCGTAGCGTTTCAATACCACCGTGGTGATGGTTTTGACGAACATGGCGCCGGCGGCCGAGGCGCAGGTCAGCAGCCCCGACTGGAACGGCGTCAAGCCGAAGCCCAGCTGAAACAGCAGCGGCAGCAGGAACGGCAGGGCGCCGACGCCGATGCGGAACAGCGAGCCGCCGAATACATTCATGCGCAAGGTCGGAATCCGCAGCAAGCGCAAGTCGATCAGCGGCTGCGGGCAGCGGTAGGCATGCCAGACGTAAGCCAGCAATGCCAGCGCGCCGGTGACGATGCAGATCAGCGAGATGGGGCCGGCGACCAGGTGGCGGCCAGCGCTGGCGAGGCCGAACATCAGCGCCGAGCAGCCGGTTGCCGACAGCACAAAGCCGATCAGGTCGAGCGGCACGACGTCGTCACTGCGCAGGTTTTCAATAAAACGGCTGGCCAGGTAAATGCCGAGAATGCTGATCGGGATATTGATGAAAAATATCCAGCGCCAGTGGAAGTAGGTGGTGATAAAGCCGCCCAGCGGCGGTCCGATGACCGGCCCCAGCAGCGCCGGGATGGTCAGGTAGCTGAGGGCCAGCACCAGTTCGGCCTTGGAGGTGGTACGCAGGATCACCAGCCGTCCGACCGGCACCATCATGGCGCCGCCTATCCCCTGGAAGAAGCGGGCCGCCACCAGTTCCGCCAGCGTGTGCGAGACGCCGCACAGAATCGAGCCGAGCATGAACACCGCGATGGCGCTGCGGAACACGGTGCGGGCGCCGAAACGATCGGCCATCCAGCCGCTGATCGGGATAAACACCGCCAGACTGACCAGGTAGGAAGTCATGGCCAATTTCAACGCAATCGGGCTTTCGCCCAATTCCAGCGCCATCGCCGGCAGCGAGGTGGCGATCACGGTTGAGTCCATGTTTTCCATGAACAGGGCGCAGGCGACAATCAGCGGGGTGAGGAAGACGCGGGAGATGGCCATCGGCAGGAAATGGATTGCGGCGAAGTGTGCCGACAAAGAGCATGATTATAGCGTTTTGACCATTTGTTTACCGTTCAGGTAGCATGCGTGCTGGCGTCGCCGGCGCTACCAGTTTTCCTGCTTGTCGTTTTTGCAAAGTCATGATCAACACGTTTCAACCATCGTCCCCGTTGCCGTCCCAATCAGGTCACTATCATAGTCAGCCGCTGGCGGAATGTTTTGCCCTGCTGGATGACCGCAGCAGCAGCGCCGGCGCTGCATCGTCGCGTCTGTACACCGGCCATGTGCGTACTTTGCAGTGTTTTGAAGCGGCGCAATTGCCGGTGCTGCTGGAACAGATGCAGCAGGCTTTGCAGGATGGCTTGCACGCGGTGAGCTTGTTCAGCTACGAGCTGGGTGTTGCGTTGCAAGGCATTGCGCCGCGTCAGCCGGCGCCGACAACGGCGGCCGCGCCATTGGCTGAAATTTTGCTGTTCGCCGACTGCCGGCGGCTGGCCGACGCCGAGGTGGATCTCTGGCTGCAGCAACGCGAGGACAGCGATGCCGCCGAGTCCAACGCCGCCGGCATTGCCAATCTGCGGGCCAGCGTCGGCGCCGAACAATTCGATGCCGCGATTGCCAGGATCCACGCCTACATCGAAGCCGGCGATACCTATCAGGTCAATTACACCTATCGTTTGCGGTTCGACGTTTACGGCAGCCCGATTGCGCTCTATCGTCAGCTGCGGGTGCGGCAACCTGTGCCGTATGGCGCATTGATCGGCTTGGCGGATGGCCGCATTGTCTTGTCGCTGTCGCCGGAGCTGTTCGTGCGCCATGTTCAGGGGCTGCTGACCGCGCGTCCGATGAAGGGCACCGCCGCCGCCAGCGGCGATGCGGAACAGGATCGCCAGGCGGCACAGGCATTGGCAAGCGACCCTAAAAATCTTGCCGAAAACCTGATGATCGTCGATTTGTTGCGCAACGATCTGGGACGGGTTGCGGTGCCGGGTTCGGTGCAGGTGCCGAAGCTGTTTGAGGTCAGCCGTTTCAATACCGTATTGCAAATGACTTCCACCGTGCAGGCGCAGGTGCGTGACGACCTGTGTCTCAACGATGTGATCCAGGCCTTGTATCCATGCGGTTCGATTACCGGTGCGCCTAAGCATCGCACGATGCAGATCATCGACGAGTTGGAACCCGATCCGCGGCGGCTGTATACCGGTGCGATCGGCTGGTTCGATGCGCCCGAGAGCGGCCGCAAGATCGGCGATTTCTGTTTGTCGGTGCCGATCCGCACGTTGTTGCTGGAAGCGCTAGAACACGGCGCGCAGGGCGCGATACGCCGAGGCGAAATGGGCGTCGGCGCCGGCATCGTGCACGATAGCGTGGCAGCGGAGGAATATGCCGAGTGCGCATTGAAGGCAGAATTCCTGACTGGCTTGCGCGCTGATTTCGAGCTGTTTGAAACCATGTACGCGACACGCTCCGACGGTTGCCGTCACCTGGATTTGCACCTGCAGCGCCTGCGCGCATCGGCCGCTTACTTCGGCTTTGCTTACGATGAGCCCGGCTTGCGCGTCACCCTGCAACAGCACTGCGCAGCGCTGCCGCAGGACGGCGCTCATCGCATGCGGCTGGCTTTGTCTGCCAGCGGTCAATGCAGCGTGCGGACCGCGCCGCTGACCGTGCTCGATACGCCGGTCAAGGTGCTGCTTGCAAGCACTCAGACCGAGGCTGACGACGTGTTTTTAAGGCATAAATCCACGCTGCGCCAACGCTACGATCAAGCCTGGCAACTGGCGGAACAGCAGGGCGCTTTCGACATGCTGTTCTTCAATCGCGATGGTGAGCTGACCGAAGGCGCGCGCAGCAGCGTGTTCGTCAAACTGGACGGCCGCTGGTACACGCCGCCGCTGGCATCGGGCTTGTTGCCGGGCGTGATGCGCAGCGTGGTGTTGAGCGATCCTGCATGGGATGCTCGGGAGCGCAGGCTGAGCCGTCAGGATTTGCTGGCCGCCGAGCAAATCATGGTGTGCAATGCCTTGCGCGGAACCATGCCGGCGACGCTGTAAAGAATTTTCAGATCGCCGATAGCCGCTGAGGCGCCACACCGACGGTTGCAGCAAGTAGGGCGGATGAGCGCAGCGTTATCCGCCGATGGATACGCTGCATGCGGTTGACGCATCCAAAAAAACGGCGGATAACGCTGCGCTCATCCGCCCTACTTCTCTCATCCCTCCATCCGCGTTTCACCCAGCATCTCGCCGCTCCAGGCGAGGTGCCCAGGATAGGTCTTGTCTTATCCAAAAAATGAGCCTTTTCTGATCTGAAAAAGTCCGTGTGTCCAATATGACAATTGTTCCTGCCTCGGGATAATCGCATTGCAATTTCAATTAGCAACTCACACAACGGTCACTTGGTTCGACGAACCATTCGGTAACCACTTCAATAAATTTTACGTGTCCACTGGCAGATAAATTGATCTGCCGGCGGACGCATTTTTCATGAGAGTCAATGGTGAAACAGGTTCATACAAAGCGAATTCACGCTATGCGGCGAGACGATGAGAAGGTAGAGACGCCATTCATTTACAAAATCAGGACGCCTATGGCAGTGCTGCAAATTATTGCGCAAATAGGTTTGGCGATCACGCCGCTCTATTCGGCGCCGGTGCGTGCGCAAGCCAAGCCGGACGAAATCCTACGCGATCACAAAGATGATGCCGCCGACGCCACAACGGGCGCCGGCAAAGACTTCGTGAATCAGCAGGCCACGGGCGCCGGAGCCAAGTTGATTGAAGACTATTTGAAAAACTATGGCACCAGCCGGGTGCAGATCAATACCGACGACAAGTTCAATTTTGAAAGCGGTTCGCTGGACCTGTTGATCCCATTGGCGGACCGTCCCGAGCTGCTGACTTTCACACAGTTCGGCGGACGCAAGAAAGATGGCCAATACACCGTCAACCTGGGTTTTGGGCAACGTCACTTTATTGATGACTGGATGCTGGGCTATAACGCTTTTTACGACCAGAACATCAGCCGCGGGCATCAACGGCTAGGCTTGGGCGGAGAAATCTGGCGCGATTATTTGAAACTGTCGGCCAATGCCTACTTGCGTTTGTCGGACTGGAAAGACAGCCTGGATGTGCAAGATTACGAAGCACGCCCAGCCAATGGCTTCGATTTGCGCGCCGAAGGCTATTTGCCTGCCTATCCGGCGTTGGGAGCGAAGCTCGCGTATGAAAAATATTTTGGCGAGGAAGTCGCGTTATGGGGCGACCAAAATCGCAAGCGCAATCCGCAAGCGTTGACGATGGGCTTGAGCTATACCCCGATTCCTATGCTGCAGCTGGGTGTGGATCACAAGCGCGGCAATGGCGAAAGCAGTACCGGCGTCAATGTTCAGCTCAATTACCAGATCGGACAATCCTGGGCCAGCCAGACCGATCCGGCGCGGGTTGCCCAACGGCGCAGCCTGGCCGGAAGCCGTTATGACCTGATCGAACGGAATAACGATATTGTTCTGGAATATCGCGAGCAAAGATTCAGGTTGGTGCTGCCCAAGGCATTGAACGGCATCAGCGGCAAGCAGCTCGCATTGGATATCACGACCAAGGGTAAACAAGACCGGTTGGGACGGATTGATGTCGAAGCCAAGGAAATGAATGCGGCGGGCGGTACGGTCCAGCATCTGGGCGGCAATCGTTACCAGATGCAGCTGCCGCTCTATGCGTCTGCCGGTAACAACCAATATGGGGTGACCATGGTTGCGTATGACCTGCAGGGTAAGGAACTCGATCGCGCATCAACCCTGGTCACCGTGCAGCCGGCAGCAGTCAACGCCGGGGCCAGCACCGTAGCGGCAACGCCGGCAACGATCGTGGCTGATGGCCGCAGCGTGTCGACTTTGCGTATCGGCTTGCTGGATGACCAGGGGCAGCCGGTTGCCGGCATGGCGGCGGAAATCAATCTCGACAAACTGGTGGAAGTTCCCGATGTCAGCAATATGCCTAAAGCCGCGCTGGTGCCGGCACAGCTGGCCAAGATAGGCGCCGTCAGCGAAGTGGAAGCGGGTGTGTATGAAGCGTTGATTACGTCGGGCAATCGCTCGGGAACATTGACGATCACGCCAAAATATCTGGGCACCGAATTGACCCCTTTGACGATGCGGCAAGAAGCGGATGCATCGAATGCAAAAGTGGAGTCGGTGCGCGCTGCAGTCGATAACAGCCTCGCGAACGGCACAGCGGCGAACCAGGTGACGGCGATCGTCACCGATCCATCCGGCAATCGCGTGCCGAATCTCGACCTGACATTTGCCTTGAGCGGATCCGCGCAGGTTGCGCCGGATTCTTCGCTCAGCGCGAAAACCGATGCGCAGGGCGTGGCGACTGTGGCGCTGACCAATGTGGCGGCGCAAGTGACGACGGTGACGGCAACGGTAACGGCCACCGGATCGAATGCCAGTGTCGATACCCATTTTGTCGCGGACACAAGCACGGCGGCTATCCAGAGCGGTGATCTGAGCGTCGATAAAACGACTTTGACGGCTAACGGTCAGGATAAAGCCATCTATAAAGCCATCGTCAAGGATGCGCATGGCAATCCGGTGCCGGGCACGACCGTCAATTGGGCCAGCAACCATGGCAATCTGGATGCGGCCAGCGGCGTCAGCGACGAGCAGGGCATAGTGACTGTCGGCTTGCAGGGTACCCGTGCCGGTCCGGCGCAAGTGACGGCGCAAGTGGCTGGCGGCGCGGCTGTGCAGGCGCCGTTGGTGACCCTGACCGCGGACAGCAGCACTGCCGCGCTGGATACCGCGAATGGCGGTTTGGTCGTGGATAAGGATTCGGTGTTTGCCGGTTCGCCTGACAAGGCAAGCTTTACCGCGACAGTGCGGGATGCGCATGGCAACCCGGTTCCCGGTCAGCAAGTGACTTGGGCGACCAATCTGGGCACGCTCAGCAGCGCAAGCAGCACCACCGATGGCAATGGACAGGCGACGACGCAATTGGGTTCGACGGTATTGGGATCTGCTCAGACAACGGCGCAGCTCGGTAACCAGGCTGCGGTGAATGCGCCTGTGGTGAACTTCGTTGTCGATTCCGGCTCGGCCAAGATCCCGGCTGGCGGCGTCAACGTCGATAAGACCACGATTCTCGCCGACGGCAGCGACAAAGCGACTTTCAGCGCCACTGTCAAAGATGCCTATGGCAACTTGATTGCCGACGCGACGGTCAACTGGAACACCGACGCCGGTAGCTTGAGCGGGGCCAGCAGCACGACCAATGAGAAAGGCATTGCTACGATTCAGCTGAGTAGTACAGTCGTTAGCACAGCAAATGTCACCGCGCAGGCTGGTTCGGGGGCCGCAGTGGCAGCACCAGCGGTCAAGCTGGTCGAACCTGTTCAGACTTATTCGAATGCGAATAGCGTCACCATTCCTGATAATGATGCGAATGGGGTCGACAGCAAGATTACTGTCTCTGGACGTTCTGGGAAGGCGCCTAGTAAAACACCCGTTACTGTCGCCATTACGCACGGCAGACCAAAAGAAGTGATACTGGACTTGATTGCTCCGAGCGGCACAAAGTACAACCTGCAAACAAGAACTGGCGATATCGACACAACCTTTAATGTGGATTTGTCCGCAGAGGATCTCAATGGAACGTGGATATTGCGGGCGTCAGACGTGGTTGGTCAAGACATCGGCACTCTCAATAGCTGGAGCATCACTTTCTGATGCCGGGGTTGTTCCTTAAAATAAACGCTTGAGAAATTTCAACGCAAAGTAAACCGGAGGCGATTGTTTGATCGTCTCCGGTTTTTTGCTTTGCGGTGACGATGCAGCAGCTAGTCCGCATCAAAACGCGATAATCACAACCGACCCGGCGACAATCATCGAACCGCCGATGGCCACCGGCCAGCTCAGCTGTTCGCCGGCAAACAGCAAGCCCAGCACAATCGCAAAAGCCACGCTCAATTTGTCGATCGGCGCCACTTTCGACACCGGCCCGATTTGCAGCGCGTGGTAATAGCAAAGCCAGGACAGCCCGGTGGCGATCGCCGATAGCGCCAAAAATAGCCAGTTGGACGCCGCCAGCGTGGTCGGCTTTTGCCATTCGCCGCGCAGGGTGACGATGCCGGCAATCACGCACAGGATGATGACGGTGCGAATGAAGGTGGCGAAATTCGAGTTGATGCCGGCGACGCCGAATTTGCCGAAGATCGCCGTCAGGCCGGCAAAAAATGCCGAGCCCAGCGCAAACAATTCCCAACCGGGACGTAGATTCATTATTGTTTCCTCTCATTTTCTGGATGATTCAGCACAGCATTATCCGGCAACTTGGCCTGGCGCCATCTATGGATGATTTACTCGCTTAATCTCGATTTTCAACGCGAAATAAATCGGGGGGCGATTATTTGATCGTCTCCGGCTTCGCCTTGTGGAGCGGTACGGCGCAAGGGCTATCCTGCCAAGTGGCCTTTAAATTTCCATTGCAAAATAAATCACGCTTTGTAAAAATGTCAGACTGATAATTTTTTGGGGGTGGTGATGCGAAAAGATATTATGGTCGGCGATCCGCTCGATTCTGGTGTCGCGATGAACGGGGGAAGTCATACTATGCACAGCCATCACACTTGTATCAGTCCCATTTTGGGACTAGCATAACGACATGAGAGTCATTGCGAAAAGGAACCTTGTTCTCTTTTGGAGCAAACATCCGTCCGCCGAGCAGCCACTAAAGGCGTGGTACGACGAAGCCATCAATACATCGTGGAATACGCCGCAAGACATCAAGAATCAGCACAGGAGCGCCAGTTTCGTGGGAAACAACCGGGTGGTGTTCAACATCAAGGGTAACGATTACCGGTTGATCGTAAGCGTTGCCTACCAATTCGGGTTGGTGTACATCAAGTTTATTGGTACGCATGCGGAGTACGACAAGGTCGACGCAACTACGGTAGAAATGGAATAAGAAATGGACATCAAACCAATCCACACGGAAGCAGAATACGAAGACGCGCTACGCATGGCGTCCGCATTCTTCGATCATCAACCAGAACCTGGAACACCGGATGGCGATCGCTTCGAGTTGTTGGCGATGGTCATCGAAGCCTACGAGGCAAAGCGCTACCCGGTAGCGTCGCCAGATCCAATCGAAGCAATCAAATTCCGCATGGAGCAAGCAGGGCTCACACCAAAAGATTTAGAGCCGATGATCGGTCGACTCAACCGCGTCTACGAGATATTGAGCTACAAACGGCCGCTGACGCTGCCAATGATTCGCCGCCTGCACCATGGCCTTGGCATTCCGGCAGAAAGCCTGATAGCAGAACCAGCGCAAGCTTGAGGCCAGCCTGACCGAATTCAAAGATGAGAATTAGCCGCAAAAACCTCGATCAGGGAGTTTGCCGGCGCGTTACCTGGCCTCGCTCAGAGCCGCATTATCCGGCAACTCAGCCTGACTCCAGCCGCCGCCCAGCGCCTTGATCAGCAACACGCTGGCGGAAAAGCGCCGGCGTTGAATGTCGAGCGCGGTCCGCTCGGCGCTGAGCGCGGTGGCTTGCACCGTGGCGACGCTGGTGAAGCTGACCAGGCCGGCCCGGTACTGATTCAGTATCAGCGTTACTGCCAGCCGCGCCGATTGCACGGTTTCATCCTGCACCTGGGCTTCCTGTTCCAGGATCCGCAGCGCCGCCAGATTGTCCTCGACTTCCTGGAAGCCGGTCAGCACGGTTTGTTTGTAGGCGGCGACGCTGGCGTCAAAGCCGGCCAGCGCCTGCTCGCTCTGGGCGTGGCGCAAGCCGCCGTCGAACAGGGTCGCGGCCAGGGCCGGACCGAGCGACCAGAAGCGGTTCGGCAGCGTCAATAAATGGGCAAAGCTGCTGCCCTGGAAGCCGCCCGCAGCCGACAGCGTTAACGCCGGGAAGTAGGCCGCCTTGGCGACCCCGATCTGGGCATTGGCGGCGGCGGCGCGCCGTTCCGCGGCGCTGATGTCCGGCCGTCGCTCCAGCAGCGCCGACGGAATCCCGACCGGAATCGTCGGCAATACGGCGACCAGCGGCGCCGGCGTGATCGAAAAGTCGGATGCCGCTTGCCCGGTCAGCAACGCAATCGCGTGCTCCAGCTGGGACCGCAGCACGCCGTTGTCCAGCGCTTGCGCCTGGGCCGATTTCAACTGGGTTTGCGCCTGGATCACGTCGGCTTTGGATACCACGCCGACCGCATATTGGTTTTGGGTCAGCTGATACGATTTTTGATAAGCCGCGACCGTGTCTTCCAACAAGGTTTGCTGGGCGTCGATGACCCGCAGTTGCAAATAATCTTCCGCCAGACTGGACTGGGCGCTGAGCCGGGTCGCCTGCAAATCGCTGGCGCTGGCTTGCGCGCTGGCCCGGCTGGCTTCCACCGTGCGGCTGATGCGGCCCCACAGGTCCGGCTCCCAGCCGGCATTCAGGCCGACCGAGTCGGTGGTGGCAATCCTGCTGCCGACGCGGCTGCTGGCGCTGCCGGCACGGGTGCTGGAGGCGCTGGCCGAGACGGTCGGGAAGTAGGACGAGCGGGCCGACTGCACCAGCGCCCTGGCCTGGCGGAACTGGGCCTCTGCCTGCGCCAGATTCTGGTTCGAGATATTGACCTGCTCGACCAGCGCGTTCAGTTGCGGGTCCTGGTAGGCTTCCCACCATTTGCCGTGCAATTCCTGATCCTGCGGGGTGGCGGTCTTCCAGTCTTTCATTTCCTTGAAGGCGGCCGGCGCTTCGGTCGTCGGCCGTACGTAGTCAGGCCCCAGCGCGCAGGCGCTCAACAGCAGCGATGAGATGGCGAGCGCCAAGCAGGTTTTTGGCATGTGTTTCATTTGAAATCCGTTCATTTGTTTAAGCTCCCGCGCCGCTTGCTTCCGGCAAGTGACCAGCACGTCGCTGCCACTTGGCCTTGCTCCACATGCGGAACCGATCCATGTACAGATACACGACAGGCGTCGTATACAAGGTCAGCAACTGGCTCATGATCAGGCCGCCGACGATCGAAATGCCAAGCGGATGGCGCAGCTCGGCGCCGTCGCCGCGGCCGATCGCCAGCGGGATCGCGCCCAGCAGCGCGCACATGGTGGTCATCATGATCGGCCGGAAGCGCAGGCGGCAGGCTTCGAAGATCGCATCGCGCGGCGCCAGTCCGTGCTGGCGTTCGGCATCCAGCGCGAAGTCGATCATCATGATCGCGTTCTTCTTGACGATGCCGATCAGCAGGATCACGCCGATCAATGCGATCAGGCTGAAATCGGTGCCGGTCGCCAGCAGCGCCAGCAGCGCGCCGACCCCGGCCGACGGCAGGGTCGAGATGATGGTGATCGGGTGGACATAGCTTTCATACAGGATGCCGAGCACGATATACACCGCCAGCAGCGCCGTCAGGATCAGCACCGGCTGGCTGCTCAGCGAAGATTGAAAAACATTGGCGGTGCCGGCGAAGCTGCCGTGCACCGAAGTCGGCACGCCGAGCCGCGACAAGGCATCGTTGATGGCGTTGGTGGCTTCGGACAGCGAGACCCCGGGCGGCAGGTTGAACGAGATGGTGGAGGCAATGAACTGGCTCTGATGATTGACCGACAGCGCGGTGTTGGTCGGCGCAAATTTGGCAAAGGCCGCCAGCGGCACTTGCTGCTCGGACTTGGTCGACAGGGTCAGCGCCAGCGACGAATTGGCGTTCAGCTTGCCGCCCGCGGTCAAGGCCGGCGGCGTGCCCAGCGCCGAGGTGGTAGGCGACAGATTGGCATTGCTGGGGGCCAGGCTGACGTAGGTGTTGTTCAGGATTTCCGGGCTTTGCCAATATTCCGGCGCCGCTTCCATCACCACGTGGTACTGGTTCATGCCGCTGTAAATGGTCGATACCTGGCGTTGGCCGAACAGGTCGTTCAGCGTCGAGTCGATCAATTGCGGCGTGACGCCGCTGCGTATCGCCGATTCGCGGTCTATGGTCAGCGTGGTTTGCAAGCCCTTGTCCTGCTGGTCGGTATTGACGTCGGCCAGCTGCGGCAGGTTGCTGAGGGCGAGCCGGATTTTCGGTTCCCAGGTGCGCAGTTCGTTGAGGTCGTCGGACTGCAGGGTGTATTGATACTGGGCGTTGCTGGAGCGGCCGCCGACCCGGATATCCTGCACCGGTTGCAGGAACAGGCTGGCGCCGGCGACATTGCCGAGCTTGCCGCGCAGCCGTGCGATCACCTGGTCCGCAGTCAGCTTGCGTTGCGACAGCGGTTTGAGCGAGATAAACATCGAGCCGCCGTTGCGCTGGCCGCCGCCGGTGAATGCCACGACCGTATCGACGTCCGGGTCCTGGCGCACGATCTCGACAAATCTGTTCAGCTTCTGCTGCATGGACTGGAAGGAACTGGCCTGGTCGCCCTGGATGCCGCCGACGATGCGGCCGGTATCCTGTTGCGGGAAAAAGCCCTTCGGAATGATCGTGTACAGATAAATATTGAGCGCAATGGTCGCCAGCAGCACCACGATCATCAGCGGCGAGAAGCGCAAAGCCCAGGCCAGGGTCCGCTCGTAACCGTGCAGCATGGCATTGAAGGCGCGCTCGGTGGCATTGAACAGCGCTCCCTGCTTGCGCTGCGGATCGTGTTTCAGCAAGCGCGCGCACATCATCGGCGTGGTGGTCAGCGACACCACCAGCGACACCAGGATCGCGACCGACAAGGTGACGGCGAACTCGCGGAACAGGCGGCCGACGATGCCGCCCATCAGCAGGATAGGGATGAACACCGCAATCAGCGACAAGCTCATCGACAACACGGTAAAGCCGACTTCGCGCGCGCCTTGCAATGCGGCGTCGAACGGTTTCAGGCCCTTTTCAATATGACGGGACACGTTTTCCAGGACCACGATGGCGTCGTCGACCACGAAGCCGGTGGCGATCGTCAGCGCCATCAACGAAAGATTGTCGAGACTGAAGCCAAACAGGTACATCACGCCGAAGGTGCCGATCAGCGAGGTCGGCACCGCGACGCTGGGGATCAGCGCCGCGCGGCCGTTGCGCAGGAACAGAAACACCACCATGATCACCAGCCCGATCGACAGCAGCAAGGTATGTTCGGTGTCGCGCAGCGAGGCGCGGATGGTCGGCGTGCGGTCCAGCGCGACATTCAGGTTGATGGCCGCGGGGATAGATGCCCGCAACTGCGGCAGCAGCGCGCGCACTGAATCGACCGTTTCGATGATGTTGGCGCCCGGCTGCCGGTTCAGGATCACCAGCACCGACGGCTTGCCGTTGGCCGAGCCGGCATTGCGCAGATCGGCTACCGAATCGACCACCGTGGCGACGTCGCTGACTCTCACCGGCGCGCCGTTGCGATAGGAGACGATCAGCGGCAGGTATTCGGCCGCGGTCTGGGCCTGGTCGTTGGCGTAAATTTGCCAATTCTTGTCGCCGTCTTCCAGCACGCCCTTGGGCCGGTTGGCGTTGGTGGCGGCAATCGCGGTGCGCACGTCGGCGCTGCTGATACCGTATTTATTGAGCGCGGCCGGGTTCAGCTCGACCCGCACCGCCGGCTGCGAGCTGCCGCCGACATTGACCTGGCCGACGCCTTTTACCTGCGACAGTTTTTGCGCCAGGATGCTGTCGGCGGCATCGTACATCTGGCCTTGGGTCATGCTGTCCGAGGTCAGCGACAGGATCATGATGGGCGCATCGGCCGGATTCACCTTGCGGTATTTGGGATTGCTAGGCATGCCGGTTGGCAGCAGGTTGCGCGCCGCATTCAGCGCCGCCTGCACGTCGCGCGCGGCACCGTCGATATCGCGGCTCAAATCGAATTGCAAGGTGATGCGGCTTGAGTTGAGCGAGCTGGACGAGGTCATCTCGGTGATGCCGGCGATCGAACCGAGCGCCCGCTCCAGCGGTGTGGCGACCGTCGCCGCCATGGTTTCCGGGCTGGCGCCGGGCAGCGAGGCTTGCACCGAAATGGTCGGGAAATCGACCTGCGGCAGAGGCGATACCGGCAGCAGGGTGAATGCCACCATGCCGGCCAGCACCACGCCGATGGTCAGCAGGGTGGTGGCGATCGGGCGTTCGATAAAGGGGCGTGAAATATTCATCGGGCGATCACGGCTGGAGCGGCTCGGTGCCTGCGCCGTCTTCCTGCGGCGTGCCGAAGCGCGCTTTCAGGCGGCGCGCGAGGCGGTCGAAGCCGAGATAAATCACCGGCGTGGTGAACAAGGTCAGCACCTGCGACACCAGCAAGCCGCCGACCATCGTGATCCCCAGCGGCTGCCGCAGTTCGGAGCCGACGCCGCTGCCCAGCATCAAGGGCAGCGCGCCCAGCAGGGCCGCCATGGTGGTCATCAGGATAGGCCGGAAGCGCAGCAGGCAGGCTTGAAAAATCGCGTCGCGCGGGGATTTGCCTTCGTTGCGTTCGGCGTCCAGCGCAAAGTCGATCATCATGATCGCGTTTTTCTTGACGATACCGATCAGCAGGATGATGCCGATGATGCCGATAATCCCCAGGTCGCTGCCGGCGATCATCAGCGACAGCAACGCGCCGACCCCGGCCGACGGCAAGGTCGACAGGATCGTGATCGGGTGGATATAGCTTTCGTACAGCACCCCCAGCACGATGTACATGGTGACGATGGCCGCCAGGATCAGCATCAGGGTATTGCTCAGCGACGCCTGGAACGCCAGCGCCGCACCCTGGAAGCTGGTCTGGATACTGGCCGGCAGGCCGATCGCCTGTTCGGCGGCGCGGATCGCATCTACTGCATCGCCCAGCGCGACGCCGGGCGCCAGATTGAATGAAATGGTGGTGGCCGGGAACTGGCCGATATGGTTGACCACCAGCGGTGCGGTCCGTTCTTCAATGGTGGCGATGCTAGACAGCGGGATCTGGGTACCGTTGGCCGCTACCAGGAAAATACTGTCGAGTGCGGCCGGGCCTTTCTGGAACTCCGGCTTGACTTCCATCACCACCCGATACTGGTTGGACTGGGTGTAGATGGTCGAGATCAGGCGCTGGCCGAAGGCGTTGTACAAGGCATTGTCGATCGCAGCGGTGGTGATGCCGAGCCGCGAGGCGGCGTCGCGGTCGATCGCGATATAGGCTTGCAACCCCAAATCCTGCTGATTGCTGGCGACATCGGCCAGTTGCGGCAGCTGTTGCAGGCGTTCGACCAGCTTCGGCACCCACTTGCTCAATTCGCTGCCACTGGCATCCTCGACGCTGAATTGATACTGGGTACGGCTGACGCTATCCTCGATGG
Source organism: Paraherbaspirillum soli (assembly GCF_042654985.1). NCBI lineage: Bacteria > Pseudomonadati > Pseudomonadota > Betaproteobacteria > Burkholderiales > Oxalobacteraceae > Paraherbaspirillum > Paraherbaspirillum soli. Next base: position 103,795 of record NZ_JBHSMT010000009.1, read on the forward strand.
TCAGGTCTTGCACCGGCTGCATGTAGAGCGTGATGCCGCCGACTTCGCGGTTGAGCTCCGGCTGCAAGCGGCGGATCACCTCGCTGGCGCTGATGCGGGTGTCGTGCGGCTTCAGGTTGATCAGCATGCGGCCGCTGTTGAGGGTGGCATTGGTGCCGTCGACGCCGATGAACGAAGTCAGGCTTTCGACCGCCGGGTCCTTCAGCACCACCGCCGCCAGCTCTTGCTGGCGTTGTGCCATGGCGCCGAACGAGACCGATTGGCTGGCTTCCGAAATGCCCTGGATGACGCCGGTATCCTGCACCGGGAAAAATCCCTTCGGCACAAATATATACAGCACCACGGTCAGCACCAGGGTGCCGATGGCGACCAGCAAGGTCGCGAACTGACGCTCCAGCACCCAATCCAGCGCCACGCCGTAGCGGGCGATGATGCGCTCGAACACTTCGCCGCCCTTGCGGTAGAACCAGCCCTGCTCGTCTTCCGGGATGTGATGCAGCAGCTTGGCGCACATCATCGGCGTCAAGGTCAGCGAGATCACGGCCGAGATCAGGATCGCCACCGCCAGGGTGATCGCGAATTCGCGGAACAGGCGGCCGACCACGTCGCCCATGAACAGCAGCGGGATCAAGACCGCGATCAGAGAAAAAGTCAGCGAAATAATCGTGAAGCCGATTTGCTCCGCGCCTTTCAGCGCCGCCTGCAGCGGCTGCATGCCTTCCTCGATATAGCGCGAAATGTTTTCGATCATCACGATCGCATCGTCGACCACGAAGCCGGTGGCGATGGTGAGCGCCATCAGGGTCAGGTTATTGATCGAGAAACCGGTCAGATACATGATGCCGAAGGTGCCGACCAGCGACAGCGGCACCGCGATGCCGGGGATGATGGTGGCCGGTACATTGCGCAGGAAAATAAAGATCACCATCACCACCAGTGCCACCGCCAGCAGCAATTCAAATTCGACATCCGCCACCGACGCGCGGATGGTGGTGGTGCGGTCGGTCAGGATCTGCACGTCGATCGCGCCCGGCAAGGTCTCCTGCAGCTTGGGCAGGATTTTTTTGATGTTGTCGACCACCCCGATCACGTTGGCTCCCGGTTGCCGCTGGATGTTCAGGATCACCGCCGGCGACTGGTTGGCCCAAGCCGCCAGCCGGATGTTTTCGGCATCGTCGACCACGTCGGCGACATCGGCGATGCGGATCGGCGCGCCACTCTTGTAGGCGATGATCAGGTTGCGGTATTCGTCGGCCGATTTCAGCTGATCGTTGGCGTCGATGGTCGATGCGCGCGACGGCCCGTCGAAACTGCCCTTGGCCTGATTGACGTTGGCGTTGCCGATGGCGGTGCGGATGTCATCCAGGTTAAGTCCCAGCGATGCCACCGCGCGCGGATTGATTTGCAGCCGGACCGCAGGCCGCTGGCCGCCGGACAGGCTGACCAGACCGACGCCAGGCACCTGCGAGATTTTTTGCGCCAGCCGGGTATCGATCAGGTCCTGCACCTTCGGCAGCGGCAGCGTTTTGGAGGTGATCGCCAGCGACAGGATAGGGGTGTCGGCCGGATTGACCTTGTTGTAGATCGGCGGCGTCGGCAGGTCGGACGGCAGCAGGTTGCCGCCGGCGTTGATCGCTGCCTGCACTTCCTGCTCGGCGATATCCAGGCTCAGATCCAGGCTGAATTGCAAGGTGATGACCGAGGCGCCGCCGGAACTGGTGGACGACATCTGGTTCAGGCCCGGCATCTGGCCGAACTGGCGCTCCAGCGGCGCGGTGACCGAGGACGTCATCACGTCCGGGCTTGCGCCCGGATACAGCGTGACCACCTGGATGGTCGGATAGTCGACCTCCGGCAAGGCCGACAGCGGCAATTGTTTATAGGCGACGATGCCGGCCAGCAAAATGGCCAGCATCAGCAACGAGGTGGCGACCGGCCGGAGAATGAACTGACGTGAGGGATTCATGGGCGTGTCACTGGCCGTCGGCGTTGCGCTTGCCGTGGCGGCCGGCTTTATGTTGGGGCGCGGCGGCGGCGGCGTCAGCTGCGGCGCCGCGCTTGACCGGCTCGACCTTGGCACCGTCGCGCAGTTTGTCCAGGCCGTCGACGACGACCGTCTCGCCGGGGGCGATGCCTTGCTCGATGGCGGTGATTTCGGCTTCGACCGGGCCGGTCGTGACCGGGCGGATGGCGACGCTGCTATCTGCCTTGAGGACGTACACGAAATTGCCGCTGGAACCGCGCTGGATCGCAGCGCTAGGGATCACGGTCGCGCCTTGGCGGGTATCGAGTAGCATGCGGATATTGACGAACTGGTTCGGGAACAAGGCGTAATCGCTATTCGGGAATTCGGCCTTCAGCTTGACGGTGCCGGTGCTGCTGTCGACCTGGTTGTCGATGGTGAGCAGGGTGCCGCTGGCGAGTTTGATTTTCTGATCGCGATTCCAGGCTTCGGCAGGCAGTTTCTTGCCGGCCTGGATTTGCTGCATGACCTTAGGGATATTGTCTTCGGGAATGCTGAAAACGCTGGTGATCGGCTGTAATTGGGTGATGACGACGATGCCGTTGGCGTCGCTGGAATGGACGATATTGCCGAGGTCGACCTGGCGCAAACCGAGCCGTCCGCTGATCGGCGCGGTGACGCGCGAGTAGCTCAATTGCAGGCGCGCATTCTCCAGCGAGCCTTGATCGGATTTGACCGTGCCTTCCAATTGCTTGACCAGCGCCGCCTGGGTGTCGACCTGCTGGCTGGCGATCGAATCCTGCGCCAGCAAGGTGCGATAGCGCTGCAAGTCGATTTGCGCGGCTTTCAGCAGGGCGCTGTCGCGTCCCAGCTGGCCTTCGGCCTGCATCACCAGCACCTGGAACGGACGCGGGTCCAGTTCCGCCAGCAAGGCGCCGGCCTTGACCACTTGGCCTTCTTCGAAATGCAACTTCATCAACTGTCCGTCAACCCGGCTTTTGACGACTGCGGTAGCTTCCGGCATGACTCCGCCCAGGCCGGAAATATAGATATTTACATCGGCGGTTTTGGCCACCGCCACGCCGACCGGCACCGGCCCGCCGCCGGGGCCACCGTTGCCGCGCTTTCCTTGACCGGTTTTGCCGTTTTTACCGCCGGCGCTGGTTGCCTGGCTGGCACCGGATGCGGCTGGATCGGCGACCGGCTTGCGGCCCCACACCCAGTAAGCCGCCAGCGCCAGGACGACCACCAGCAGCAGCCAAAGCCAGCCGCGTTTGGGGCCGCCTGGGCGCTGGTTCTGTGGCTGGGAATATTGAACGGCTGGGGGAGTGGGTGTGGTGGTCATCGCAGGCGGCAGAGTCGGTCAGATGGTGATGAGATACGTGGCATTAAGGGCGCCTCTAAAAACCGTAGCGAGCGGCTCAAGGTCGGGGCGACGAGGTTGCAACACCGGCAGCCATACGACTGAACGGTGAGCATCGCAGCCCCGAGATTGACGAGCTTGCCAAATCCTGCAGTAGGTTATTAGAGGTGCCCCAAATTGACAGTCTGTAAATGCTGGAGTTTAGCGAGAAAATTTTACAGCCGTATGTATATTTTTAGAAATGTTTCAATGCAACGAAATCGCCTTGCGCGGTCAGGCGCAAGGCGTAGCTCGGGCTGTTACAGCCCACTACAAGTCAGCCGGATTAATGAGGCGCAGCCGACCCGCCCTCTTGATGATCGCGTCCGAAACCGTGATGACCGAAGCGGCCGTGGTGCATCTTCCTGAAATGTTCATCGAAGACCTTTTGCTGCTCAGGCGTCAACACTGGATAAAATTCCTTGACCGCCGCAGTGCGCGCCGCCAGTCGCGCTTGCGCCCGTTTCAGGAAGTCGGCCTCGTGCTCCAGGCGTTCCGGCGCGGTTTGCTTGGCCAATTCTTCCTTGCTCGGACGCTGCGCCGACGGAGCCGGCATGGTCGGCTTCATTTTGGCTATAAAGGTTTGCCATGCGCCTTCCTGGGCGGGGGTGATTTTCAGGTCGTCATGCAATTTGGCTTGGCGTTTTGCCATGTGTTCGGCAAATTTGGCTTGCTGTTCCGCACTTGGGGCAGCGGAGTCTGCATAAGCCGTGATGCCGACGGCGCCTATGCTCAGTGCGGTCAGACCGATCAAAAATTGTTTGCGAAACTTGAACATAATGAAATCCTTCCATGAATGGTGATACGGCAAACTGCATTGAACCGCGACCGTGTGTCGGCGGTTTGTCGCCGGCGGGCGGCTTTGTATCCCCGTGTATGGCATCGGGTTTGCTTTGTATCTCAATGTGTCGGGGCGCAAGATGGATATGCCAATATACAAATACCTGTCGTCAGCCTTGCACTGAATCGTCATAATTACGCCCATGGAAACTGCTGCTCACATACTGGTGGTCGATGACGACCGCGAAATTCGGACCTTGCTGGCTGAATATCTGGACGCCAATGGCTTTCGCACATTGATGGCGACCAATGGCAGCGACATGCGCAAGGTGTTGTCGGAGACGCGGGTCGATCTGGTGGTGCTGGATCTGACCTTGCCCGGCGAAGACGGCCTGACCCTGTGCCGCAACCTGCGCGCCGAGTCGAACAACATCCCGGTGATCATGCTGACCGCACGCGGCGAACCGCTGGACCGGATTCTCGGGCTGGAAATGGGGGCTGACGACTATTTGTCGAAACCGTTCGAGCCGCGCGAATTGTTCGCGCGCATCCGCAGCGTGCTGCGCCGGACCCAGGCCTTGCCGCCCAATATGGCATCGCCGAAAGCCCAGCAAATCCAGTTCGGCAACTGGACCCTGGACCTGATAGCGCGTCACCTGGTCAATCGCGATGGCCTGGTGGTGGCCTTGTCCGGCGCCGAATACCGCATTCTGAAAGTGTTCCTGGATCACCCTAACCGGGTGCTCAATCGCGACCAACTGCTGGAATTGACGCAGGGCCGGGAATCGGATCCGTTCGACCGTTCGGTCGACATCCAGATCAGCCGCCTGCGCCAAAAGCTGGGCGACGACGCGCGCACCCCGGTCATTATCAAAACCGTTCGCAACGAAGGCTACGTGCTGGCGACATCGGTCACAGTGGAGCCTTGAGTTGCTGAAAAATTTCTTTGGCTCGGTGGCCAACCGGGTATTTCTGATTTTGCTGGCGGGGATCCTGGTGGCGGCGGCCAGCACCACCTGGCTGACCCATAACGAGCGGCGCAAGGCGTTCAAGGAAATGCATGAGTTCCGGATTGCCGAGCGGGTCGAGCAACTGGTTTCCTCGCTCGACAACGTCAGCGAGGACATGCGATCGGTGGTGCTGCAGACCAGCGAAAATTTCGGCCTGGAGTCCAGCCTGGTCAAGGACACGGAAAATGCGGTCGGCGACAATCCGTCGCTGGCGGCGCTGCTGAAGACACGGCTCGGAAACCACCGCCATATCGTCGTTTCCAAACAAACCGACTGTAAATTGCATGCTGGAATAAAAACTGAGACGCCGCGCATGGATGAATGCGTGGTGATCTATGTCAGCCTCAAGGACGGCGCGCTGTTGAAGCTCAAATTGCGGATGATGCGCGATCCCGGCTGGCTGCGCGGAAGAGTGCCCGGGGCGCCGTACCTGTCGCCGTATTTCGGCCTGTTCCTGCTGTTGATCGGGATCCTGGCTTACGTGGTGGCGCGAATGACGGCGCGGCCGATCAAGGATCTGGCGGTCGCCGCCGGCGCGCTGGGACGCAATATCGACCGGCCGCCGCTGGACGAAACCGGACCGACCGAAATCCGCCTGGCCGCGACCGCGTTCAACGCCATGCAAGCGCGCATCAAACGGCAAATCCAACACCGCACCCACATGCTGGCCGCGATTACGCATGACTTGCAAACGCCGTTGACCCGCTTGCGCTTGCGGCTGGAAAAAGTAAGCGATGCCGAACTGCGCAGCAAGCTGGTGGAAGATCTGGCGGTGATGCAGAACATGGTGCGCGAAGGGCTGGATCTGGCGCGCAGCATGGATTCGGCTGAAGCCATGCAATTGCTGGACATCGATTCGGTACTCGACAGCGTGTGCGCCGATGCGATCGACGCCGGCCAGGACGTGACGCTGGAAGGGCGCACCCGGACCTCGATCATGGGCCAGCCGAGCGCGCTGCGGCGCTGCCTGACCAACCTGGTCGACAATGCCACCAAATACGGACGCTATGCGCGCCTGCAATTAAGCCGCGAAGGCAACGCGATCGTGATCAAGATCCGCGACGGCGGCAGCGGGATTCCGGCCGATCAGCTGGATGCGGTGTTCGAACCGTTTTTTAGACTGGAAACATCCCGCTCGCGCGATACCGGCGGCACCGGCCTGGGGCTGACCATCGCCCGCAATATCGCGGAAAATCACCGAGCAACATTGGCGCTGCGTAACCATCCCGAAGGCGGCCTCGAAGTAACTTTGCGTTTGCCGGTACAAGCCTGAACGAAAAAAAACCTGCTTCGTGATTAACGAAACAGGTTTTGACATTAGTAAGGCACGTAGTCCGGCGGCGGGCCATAACTGCGCCGTTGCGGATAATAATCCGGCGGCACGCCATATTGCGGCGGCGGTGCGTATTGCGACTGGCGGCTGGCATAGCCGGCCGGCACCGGAACCCGATTCCCTTTGGCATACATGCACTGGGTAAACACATTGTTGTACTGATGCTGCATCGAATAGCTGCTGCGTGCCGCGGAATCGCCGGCGACCGAGCTGCCGACCAGCAAACCGCCGCCGGCGCCAATCGCCGCACCGGCCCCGGCGCGGCCGGATGCGGCGCCGATCAGCGCGCCGACCGTGGCCCCGATCAAGGTGCCGGTCACCGCGGTGGCGGTGGCATTGTCAGCCGCCGCCTGCGGTGCGTAGGGTCCTATTCTTTCTTGCGCGTAGCGCTGGCAAACGGCTTCATCGTTGCGGAACTGGTCGTAACTTTTTCCGCTGCCGGGCAGCGCCATCACATTCGATCCGGTCGGCACGCTGACGCAACCGGACAATAAAGCCACCGCCGAAGCGGCAATCGCCATGGATGTTCTATTCATGATCGGCCCCTTCCTTTACTTTGGTTGAGCGTCTTCCTGTTCCACCTTCATCCAGCCCGAAGGGCAACGCGGAACTTCCGGATAATAGCCGGCCGGGTTCTTGCAGTAGTACACGTAATCGCGGGCTTTTTCGACGTAGGTTTGTTGCGGCGGCGCGTAATATACCGGCGGCTCCACGTAATACACTTGCGGCGGCGAGTAATACACCGGTGGCGGTGCGTAATACACCGGCCCGCCTATGGTCACGCCGACGCGCGGACCGTAATAGCCGCCGTGGCCGTAATAGCCGTAGCCCCAGGCAAAACTGGCGCTGCTGGTCGTCATCAGTGCGGCCGCAGCCAGTGCTAAAAGGGCAATTTTTTTCATGATAGGCCTCACGATCTATACGACATTTAAGAATAATCCTGGCTTTGACTGACACCAAAAAGAGTTACTTCTGGTTGCAAAGCTGTCAGCTTGACGGGCCATTTTAATTGATTCGGTGCATGCAATTGTGTTCAGTTTGTATCAAGCTTGATTCGAAACCGTTGCCTATCCGTTGTGCAGGTCGGCATAATCGACCATTCCGACGCGCTCAAAGCCGCTCCCATTTTCTTGCCGACAAAACACCACATGGAAAACGCCTCCACTCCATCTCAATCTTCACCTCAGCAATCGTCGCTCCAGGGCGTCAAAGTCATCGAACTGGGCACCCTGATCGCCGGGCCGTATGCCGCCAGCCTGCTGGGACAGTTCGGCGCCGAAGTCATCAAGATCGAGTCGCCCGGCGACGGCGATCCATTGCGCAAGTGGCGCAAGCTGCATAACGGCACCTCGCTGTGGTGGTACTCGCAGAGCCGCAACAAGAAATCGGTGACCGTCAATCTGAAGTCCGAACAAGGCCAGCAGATTGTGCGCGATCTGGTCAAGGATGCCGATATCGTGATTGAAAATTTCCGCCCCGGCACATTGGAAGGCTGGGGACTCGGCTGGCAGGATTTGTCCAAAATCAATCCCAAGCTGATCATGGTGCGGGTTTCCGGCTACGGCCAGGATGGCCCTTATCATGCGCGTCCGGGCTTCGCCGCGATTGCCGAGTCGATGGGCGGTTTGCGCCACCTGGCCGGTTATCCCGACCGGCCGCCGGTGCGGGTCGGCGTCAGCATTGGCGACACCCTGGCTTCGCTGTACGGCGTGATCGGGGCGCTGTTGGCGATGCACCATCTGAAGGCCAACGGCGGCACCGGGCAGTTCATCGACATCGCGCTGTATGAGGCGGTGTTCGGCGTGATGGAAAGCCTGATCCCGGAGTACGCCGAGTTCGGCTTCGTGCGCGAGCGCACCGGCGCCAGCTTTCCCGGCATCTCGCCGTCCAGCACCTATCCCTGCCGCAGTGATGCACGTGGCGAACATTTCGTCATCATCGCCGGCAACGGCGACAGCATCTTCAAGCGCCTGATGCATGCGATCGGCCGCAGCGACCTGGCAGAGGATCCGCGTCTGGCCCGCAACGACGGCCGGGTCCAGCATAACGACATGCTCGACGCCGCGATTGCCGACTGGACCTCGCAGCACGATCTGGAGCACGTGCTGCAAGTGCTGGAGCAGGCCGAGGTGCCGAGCAGCCGCGTGTACACCGCGGCCGATATTCACCAAGACCCGCACTACCGCGCCCGCGACATGATCCAGCAGCACACGCTGCCGGACGGCCAGCCGATAGATTTGCCCGGCATCGTGCCGAAACTTTCCGCAACGCCGGGACAGACCAACTGGGTCGGACCGGAGCTGGGCCAGCACACGGCGCAGGTGCTGGCGGCTATCGGCAGGAGTGTGGAGGAGATTGAGCAGTTGCGGCAGCAAGGTGTGATTTAAATTAAGAGGCGCTGCAACGTGCCGAATTACTGTGTCCCTGAGTGACGGACCACGGAGTGCCGAGGGTTTGTTTTTAGATGTTGATGTATTGGCGGACTCAGCTTTTCGCCCTGACGGCGACTCCCTTTCTTTTGCTTCGCCAAAAGAAAGGAAGCAAAGAAAAGGCGACCGCAAGCCACTGCCTTCCCTTCGGTCAGGTCCCCAAATGTGTCGCCTATCAGTCGGGTGTGAAGACAAACTCGCTGCGCTCAAACATGTCTTCCCACAATTCCCGACTGACAGCCGCCACATTTGGCAGCGTCCCAATGCGGAATTCAACGTCAAAAACAACCCCAACCCCTCGGCGCTCCGTGGTCCGTTCATCGGGTCGTAGGGCGGAAAAGCGCAGCGCCTTCCGCCGTGTTGGATGCGTCAAATGCCTGTGGCACATCCAACGGCGGATAACGCTGCGCTCATCCGCCCTACTTACTGCGCGCTTTCTCTTCTTCTTCAAATTGCGCGCGCATCACATCGAACAGATTGTGGCGATCATCGACGTGTTCGATGATGGCCTGCACCAAGTCGTGCGTCATCGCGTTGTCTTTGTTGATCTCGCGCAGCGGTCGCAGCAGACGCAGCACTTCTTCCAGGCAGATCATGCCGAGACGGGCGCATTCAGCGGCTTCATGGAGGTGGTCGGTTGGGGGAAAAATCAGTTTTTTGTCAGGCGTTATAGCGAAGGTCATACGGGCTCCTTGGTCTGGGGTTTATTGAGCCGCGCTGTGCCAAAACGGGAGGGCGGCGAATAGCAGAGTAGGAAGACCGGTCCAGACACTTTCGCACCCCCCCCGGCAGTCCCCTCAGGGACTCACCGCTATTGCCGCCCATAGAGGACGACAAACGGGGATGCTTACAGAAAAACCGCATGGTGCGGTCTGTACGCGTCTGGATCCAGGCTTCCCAACCTGATCCCTTTTTTGTTCAGGGACGGAAGCGACTATAGACCTTCTTTAACGTTGCGGCAACAGGCGTGCCGTACCCAATCTGCGTAGGGCGGAAAAGCGCAGCGCCTTCCGCCGTTGGATGCGCCACCTACGTTCGATGCATCCAAAACGGCGGATAACGCTGCGCTCATCCGCCCTACTTATTGCGCGCGCATCACATTGAACAGATTGTGGCGATCATCGACGTGTTCGATGATCGCCTGTACCAAGTCATGCGTCATCGCGTTATCTTTGGAGATCTCGCGCAGGGGCCGCAGCAGGCGCAGCACTTCTTCAAGGCAGATCATGCCGAGACGGGCGCATTCAGCGGCTTCAGTATCAACATCGACTGTCCGAGAATCGACATCGAACTTCAGAAGCAGGACATCGAACTTCGGAAGCAGGACATCGAACTTCAGAAGCAGGCCATCGAACTTCAGAAGCAGGACATCGAACTTCGGAAGCAGGACATCGAACTTCAGAAGCAGGACATCGAACTTCAGAAGCAGGACATCGAACTTCGGAAGCAGGACATCGAACTTCAGAAACAGAACATCGAACTTCAGAAGCAGGCCATCGAACTTCGGAAGCAGGACATCGAACTTCGGAAGCAGGCCATCGAGTCTACATAGCCCTGGACGATAGTCGCCATCAAGAGCCGCTCTGGTAGTTTCCGCCGAGAACTGACCCTTAGGGTAAAATCGCGAGCTTTGCCACCTGGCAATCAAGTCGATTTCGAGGACAAAAGAGTTCCTATGCGCGGTTTACCACAAGCCTTGTTGGCCTTGATACAAAACAAACAGCACGCCCGTGTGCTCCGCTTAAGTTTCCCGAATGACGACCATCCGGCGCCGGCTATGGTGGTCAATCGCCTCCAAGCCAGGGAAGAACTTTCGCGCGATTTTGAGTATGTCCTGGAAATCCTGGCCGATGACGCCCGGATCCCGCTCAAAGAATTGCAAGGCAAGATGGCCGTGGTCGAGCTGGTCAGAGCCGACGGCAGCACGCGCTACTTTAGCGGGGTGGTCGCAAGCTTCCGGCTGGTCAAGTCCAACGGCGGAATCGCGTTCTACGAGATGATTCTGAGGCCGTGGTTGTGGTACCTGACGCTCAGAAAAAATAATTTCCTGTTTCACGGCAAAACCTTGCGCGAACAAACGGAAATTATTTTCAAGAATTACGGCGCGCATGCCAATTGGGACAGCCGCGTCAAGGCAGCCGATATCCCTGTCACCGAAGCCTGCCAGTTCGATGAAAGCGATAGCAACTATCTGCACCGCAGGTGGGAAGACGCCGGCTGGCACTATTGGTATGAACACGACGACAAGGGCCACAAATTAATCCTGAGTGACGACTCCACTTATGCCGCCCCGATCGACGGCAGCAACCCCGAGATCCGCTTCCAGCGCCATGCCGGCGCCCAGGAAGAAAATGCCATCCACGCATGGAGCCCGGTGCGCGATATCGTCCCCGGCCAGGTCGCGCTGTCCAGCTTCAACTTCAAATACCCGGTACCGAGCAATGTCAACATCCCGACCTTGAACAAACAAGGCGACGTGCTCAACATCGAGTCGTACGAATACACCGGCGCATACGGCTACAAGAACGACGAAGACGGCGACAAGCAAGCCCGGTTGCGGATGGAAGAAATCGAGACCAGCGGCAAGCATATCGAAGCCGCCGGCAACAACCGCGACGTCCAGCCCGGACGCTGGTTCCGCCTGACCGATCACTTCAGCAACAGCGTGTTCGGCCAATCCGCCGAGCGCGGCAAACATGAATACCTGGTCGTCAGCGTCGTGCATACGGCCAGCAACAACTACCTGCAGCAAGCCGACGAGGTGACCGACTACAGCAACCGCCTGAGCTGCATCCGCAAAAGCATCCCCTGGCGTCCGGGCCGCGGCTACCACAGCGTCGCGACCAAGATCCACGGCCCGCAAAC
>NZ_JBHSMT010000009.1:115586-141485 GCF_042654985.1 Paraherbaspirillum soli
GCCAAAGAATCAGGAAATCCACACCGACCAATACGGCCGAGTGCGCCTGCAATTCCACTGGGACCGGATCGGCACCAACGATGAGAAGAGTTCGGCCTGGGTCCGGGTTGCCAGTTCCTGGGCCGGCAGCGATCGCGGCTTCATCGCTGTTCCGCGCATCGGCCAAGAAGTGATCGTCCAGTTTCTGGATTCGAATCCGGATAAGCCCATCGTCACCGGCTGCGTCTACAACGAGCGCAACATGCCGCCGTGGAAGCTGGCCGACCAGCAGGCGCTGACCGGCTTGCGCAGCCGCGAACTGACAGCTGGCGGCGGCAATGCCGCGGGCGGCCGAAGCAATCACGCGATCCTCGACGATACCAATGGAAAAATCCAGGTCCAGTTGAAGAGCGACCATCAGTACAGCCAACTGTCGCTCGGCCACATCGCCCGCATCGAAGACAACGCTGGCCGCAAGGACGCGCGCGGCCAAGGCTGGGAGCTGCGCTCCGATGGGCATGGTGTGGCGCGATCGGCCAAGGGCATGTTGCTGACCACCGAAGCCCGCACCAACGCCGCCGCGCACATCACCGACATGGGCGAGACGGTGCAGCGCTTGACCGCCGCGCGCGAGCAGCAGGAAACGCTGGCCGATGCCGCGCAGCAGAGCGGCGCGCAGGAAGCCCAGGGCCAGCAAGCCGACGTCGCCAAGGCGATCAAGGCGCAGAACGATGCGATCAAGGGCAGTGCCGGCGGCGACGAAGGCAGCTTCCCGGAACTGGCGGCACCGCATCTGGTGCTGGCCAGCCCGGCCGGTATCGAAACCACCACCAGCGGCAGCACCCACATCGCCAGCAACCGGCACACCGCGATTACCACCGGCAAGGACTTGTCTATCGCCAGCGGCGGCAGCTGGTTCGCCAGCATCCGCAACACCTTCCGGCTGTACGTGCAAAAAGCCGGGATCAAGATGGTGGCGGCCGGCGGCGACATCGACATGCAGGCGCTGGCCAACAGCGTCAACCTGCTGGCCAAACTGAACATCACGCACAGCGCCAACCGCATCACGATCGCCGCCAAGGAAGAATTGCTGGTCAACGGCGGCGGCAGCTACACCCGCTACAACGCGGGTGGGATAGAGCACGGCACCAACGGCAACTATGTCGCGCATGCGGCGGTGCACGGCCTGCCGGGGCCGAAGAATTTGCCGGTGGAGTTGCCGCCTTTCCCGCAGGTGATCTGCAAGGAATGCATGCTCAAGGCGATGAAAGCCAGAACCGGCTTTGGACTGAATAAAGGATAAGCACCATGTATTGCGCCTATGACCGCCACACCGTCGAACTGCCCGCCGCACTGGGCAGCGCGATGGATCGATGCCTGGAACGCCATCCCGACGCTTATTTGTACGCCTTGATCGACAGCGCCTTCGCGCCGGAAGAAGTCGCAGCGCTGGCCGGCACTGCGTCGGCAGCAGCGGTCGCTATCTATGCCGACACGCCGCTACAGGGTTTTGAAGAACTGTCGCCGCTGCTGGTGCAGTTCCCGCAAGACAAAGCGCAGCGCGATGCGCTGGTTGCACGCTGGCTTGAGCTATGCAACGGCAAGCCGATGTTGTCCTTCATCGCTAGCGCCCTGGATATCGGCCATTTAAAACAGCATTTCTCCGCCTTCCTGCAAATCCGCGACGACAGCAAGCAACGCTATTTTCTGCGCTTTGCCGACGTGTGCACGACACAAGATATTCTGGATTGCCTGCAGCCTGAACAAAAACAGGCCTGGCTCAACGGCATGTACGCATGGTGGATCATTGCGCGCAACGGCGGCTTGCAATCCCTGGGCGGGACGCCAACCGCGCCGGTCGCCGCTGTGCCGAATGACTGGCACGACCAGCACATTAGCGATGCGCAGTTGATCCGCCTGGGTCAAAAGAGCGAAGCCGACAGCTGGCTCAGCCACTTGCATGAAACCAGGCCCGAGTTATTTGCACAGCATCAGCCATCGGTGCTGTACCAGAAGACGTCCAGGCTGCTGCAGCAACTGGATCAACAACAAGTCCGTGAAGACCGTGTGCGCTTGCGCCAGGTCTTGGAATTATTGAAAGCGCAGCAATCCGGCACGTCCGGGGCTATTTGAGCCAGATCAGCTGATGAAAAAAATCCTTCCGATATGCCTAGCGCTGGCGCTCACCGCCTGCGCAACTCCTCTCACGCCGGAACAGCAAGCCGATGCAGCAGAAAGGGCCGCACTTGCCAAGAAAATACACGACAACTACGTTCCCGTGACCTACGTGTCGATCGCTTGTGTTGACCATACGGATACGTATGTAACTGGGTATTCCGTGCAGGACCTGGTGAGTACGCGGCAATATGGCGGCGGCAGTTGCGGCGGCACCAACGCCGCCGGTTATCCGATGCCCGATAAATGGCGGCCGGGCATGAAGGTCAAGGTGCAATGGAAGCTGGACGGCAAGCCGTGGCGCGAGACGACCACCAATATCATGCGTTACAACAAAGCAGGAATGCTGTTCCTGCACATTTTCAATAACGATCAGGTACGCGTGGTGTCGAGCGCTGAAACTTATCCTTCGAGTCCTGACCATCCGATTGCGCGACACGCCACAGTTCCTCCGCCAGAGGAACAATAAGCATGAGCGCCCCTATTCAAGCAGCGTCATTGCGCATTCAAGAACCCTATGCAACCCATCCAGATAGATAAGCTGATGAAAAAAATCCTTCCAATATTCCTTGCGCTGGCGCTCACTGCCTGCGCAACTCCTCTCACGCCGGAACAGCAAGCCGATGCAGCAGAAAGGGCCGCACTTGCCAAGAAAATACACGACAACTATGTACCGGTGACTTATGTGTCGATCGCTTGTGTCGCCCATCTTGATGAGTTTGTAACGGGGTATTCCGTGCAGGACTTGGTGAGTACGCGGCAATATGGCGGCGGTAGTTGCGGCGGTACCAACGCCGCCGGTTATCCGATGCCCGATAAATGGCGGCCGGGCATGAAGGTCAAGGTGCGCTGGAAACTGGACGGCAAACCGTGGCGCGAGACGACCACCAATATCATGCGTTACAACAAAGCAGGAATGCTGTTCCTGCATATTTTCAATAACGATCAAGTACGCGTGGTGTCGAGTGCGGAATTTTATGCTGAGAGTCCTCACCATCCGATTGCGCCAGACGCCACGGTTCCTCCGCCAGAGGAACAATAAGCATGAGCGCCCCGATTAAAACAGCGCCAACGAACATTGCTGCCACTGCAAAAGAAGAAGCTGCGCTCACCGAGACGCAGCTGGATGACTTGGCCTGCGATGGCCACTTGCCCAAGCCCGGCTCGTGCGACAAACATCTGAAAGTCGGCATCTTCTTTGACGGCACCAATAACAACCGTCAACGCGACAAGCTGGATCACCTGAATGACCGCAGCAAGCAATATCACAGCAATATCGTGCGCTTGTTTGAAGCGCATAAGGATGTCAAAGGGCAAGGGCCACTGCAAGCAGACGACTGCTACAGCTTTTATGTGCCCGGCGTTGGTACGCGCTTTCCAGAAGGTGGCGAATACCGCGAATCCCAGGACGGCAAGGCGATGGCGAAAGGCGGGCAGGCGCGGATACTGTTTGCACTATTGCAGGTCTATAACGCGATCCATCGGGCATTTAATGAAGGCAGCCCTATGTTCAGCGACGACCAACTTCCGTACCAGATCAAAAAATACGTGACCGACGTCGAGAATCCCACCTTCAAGGACGACGAACATTACACCCGTCCCAGCTGGTTTGCCGATTTGACCGGCAAGCTGGATCAAAAGATCGCCGACAAGCGCGCGGTATTAACTTTGCCAAAGATTCTGACCCTGGACATATCGGTGTTCGGCTTCTCGCGCGGCGCGGTGGAGGCGCGGGCCTTTTGCTACTGGTTCCAGGACATGTTGAAGGGCGGCCAGCTTGCCGGCATTCCTGCATCTATCCAATTTCTCGGCCTGTTCGATTCGGTCGCCACGGTCGGCTTGTCGCATTCGGCGGCGGAGACCTTGCCGATTCCGCCCTTCCTGGCCGATGGCCATTCGGCCTGGGCCGGCGAGATCAGGAAACCGTTGCCGGGCTGTGTGAAGCAGTGCGTGCACTACATCGCCGCGCATGAACAACGGATGAACTTCCCGGTCACGCGCGTGCGCGGCGGCAACGTTGTGGAGTACATGTACCCCGGCGTCCATAGCGACATCGGCGGCGGCTACGGCTGCAGCGACCAGGGCCGTTCGATGTCGCCGGAGAACCTGCTGGCGCAAGTGCCGCTGCTGCATATGTACAAGGCGGCGCTGGTGGCAAAAGTGCCTTTCGTGCATTACGAAAAAATGTCTGCTGATCTGCAAGTCGATTTCGACATCGGTCCCGGCCTGGTCAAGGCCTGGAACAACTATATGGCGGCGGGCAAATTCGACGGCGATTATGACAAGCAGGTCAAAGAACATATGCGGCTCTATTACGGCTACCGCCGGGACTGGCTCGATCGGCTGAAGGACTCCGAGGAAGTGGCCGATTGCGGGACGCAGGATAAGGAGGATTTGCTGAGTTATAACGCTTTGTTGAAGGGCGATTGGGAACTGCTGCAGAAGCGCGCCGCCGGCAAGTTTGCCGCCACCGATCCGTATGGTCATCCCACTGAGAAGCCGTTGACTGATCGCCCGGACAAGGCCAGCATCGCCAATTATTGGCAGCTGCACAAGTACGACCAAAAGCGCGGGCCAACCGACTGGGAAAAGTTCGCGCTGGATGTTTTCCGCAGCCCGTCGTCCGGGCCGCAGCCTTTGCTGGAGCGCTATGTGCATGATTCGCTGGCCGGTTTCTGGATGGCCGGGTATCTGAGCGATGAAGAAAAGGCCGAGGGGATCATGGAGTTGATCAAGGCGGGTGGTCCGCCCAAAGACAGTAAATATAAACAGCAGGTGTGGCAGAAGTATCAGGACAACCCGGAGTTGCAGAAGATTGTCAAAGAAAAGCAGGAGCTAAAGAAGCAAGCCGAGCAAGCCCGCTATGACGGCGACATTAAGCGCAGGGAAGAACTGGAACGACAAAGCACGTTCACGCCGGAAGAGCAGGACAAATTCGCCCGAATATACCGGGACGAAACCGATGCCGATGCGCCGGACGTGCGCAGTGTCTTTATCACGACGCAGACTTATACCCGGCGCGAAGGCGGCGGCTATTTCCGGCCACGATATGTATTTGAATGATCCGCCGGAGTTGTTCGTCGCTTGGGCTGCAAAGTTCGTAGCTTGGGCTGGAAGGCCCAACATTCCTTTAATCGCCACCAAACGTTGGGCTTTCCAGCCCAACCTACGGTCCTGTCGGTTAGCAGATACACGATATTTGGACACAACATCACCAACAAATCCAATCAAGGAAAACGCATGAAACTCAAACACGCATTACTGCCCGCCGTAACACTTGCATTGACACTCGGCTGTTCTTGCCTTGCTTCAGCGGCACCCCGCGTCACGGTTGCTCAATTGCTGCAAAAGGCCGAGGCCGGCGACCGCGATGCGGTGCTGACGCTGGCTGCGGCGGGCAAATTTGTTTTTCCTGACGGTTCGCTTGCCAGCCAAGTCGAGATGACGCCTGACCTGACCGATCTGGTCAAGCAACTGACAGTCAGGCAAAGTTTGTACGCGATTGCGCTCTACGCCGACGGCGGTTTGTTCGAGAGCGATCCGGACGCGTGGAAATCCAACAAGAAACCTGATCCGGTAACAACCTGCGTATGGATTAACCGGGCAGCCAATTATCCGCTCGAGGCCAGCGACTCGGACCGCACCCTGGCTGCGCAGTTGGGCGAGGCGGCAAAAGAAGCCGCCGCAGGCTTGTATGACGCCGATCGCAGCGCGTGCCTGAAAGGTGCAAAGGACTGGTCGCTTAAAAAGTGACGATGATTTTCGACGCGGCACGTCGGGCTAACGTTGCGGTTGAGCCGAAGGCGAAGCCCAACGTTTCCACCTCCGTCGCCGAAAACGTTGGGCTTTCCAGCCCAACATCCTGATGCGCGGCTGTCAAAGAATTGAACAGCGCATAGCCGACAAAAATAGTGTTTGAACTTCAATAAAATCTGCGCTATCGTCCTTACGTCGTGAAAAAGAGCGGCCTGGTGTAAGAGCCAGTGTTTCTGTGCAATACCGGGCAGACAGCCGCCCCCGGGCGGTTTTTCTTCGTCTGCCCCTATCAATGTGCGCCTTCTATGGCGGGCCTTGGTAGGGAGGGCTTCGGCCCTGCCGGCTTATGGTATTGCACACCGGTCTCTTACCCCTGCTTTGTGCCCGCCTCCTTCGTCAATCGATGAAGGGCGGAAAATCTACCGCAAAAGGAGATCGCATGAGCTACGCAAACAAGCCAGACCAAACAGGCAATTCCACTTCACCCTCGCAAGACAGTTCCACCCCCATCTCCACATCCACCGGCAACAACTTGCCAGACCGGCATTTGACCGTCGGCGTGTGTCCGGAGGGTAAGCTCAGAACTCCCTGGATTCGGCTGCGCGGCAAATGGCTGTTGGCAGCAGGCTTCACGCCCCAGACCCCGATCCGGGTGCAAGTGAGGCGAGGCTGCTTGTTCATTACCAGAGAGTAAAAAGTAGGGCGGATGAGCGCAGCGTTATCCGCCGTTGGATGTGCCACAGGTGTGTGATGCATCCGAGATGGCGGAAGGCGCTGCGCTTTTCCGCCCTACGCGACTGCCGGCCAATTTCTGGAACGATGCGTTGCGCTGCGCCCGATTGTTCGGAACGATCAAGCCTCCTATATTGACACCATGGCGGAAGCGCCATTCTTAGCCACTCCATAGGAGAACGAATCATGAAACTCACGGAATACGAGCAGCTGACGCGGGACAACGCCGTACTTCTGATTGTCGACCATCAGGTGGGTCTGTACACCGGGGTGCGCGACATCGACACGCTGCAACTCAAGCACAATATCGTCGGTCTGGCGAAGGCTGCCCAAGCTCTCAAGATTCCGGTCATCGTGACCACCACTACCGAGAGAATGTGGGGACCGATGATTCCGGAACTGCATGACGCCTTGCCCGGCATCCAACATATCGAGCGGACCACCGTCAACGCCTGGCACGACCCGCGCGTGGTGGCCGCGGTGAAGGCAACGGGGCGCAAGAAATTGATCATTACCGGCATCTCGACCGATGTCTGCCTGGCGTTCCCCGCCATTTCCGCGCTGGCCGACGGCTACAGCACCTACGCAGTGGTCGACGCTTCCGGCAGTTTCACCAAGCAGCAGTCGGACCTCGGCGTCATGCGGATGGTGCAAGCCGGCGTGATTCCGGTCGGCTATTCAACCGTGGCGGTCGAAATCCTGGGCGACAACGCGGCCCCTGAAGCAAACGCTGTGTATGCGGCATTGGGCATGCCGTTTGCGGGCCTCGTCTACAACCTGAGCCAGTATTTCTCGCACAAATAACAGGCCATACCAGAGAGAAAAAGTAGGGCGGATGAGCGCAGCGTTATCCGCCGTTGGATGTGCCACAGGTGTGTGATGCATCCGAGACGGCGGAAGACGCTGCGCTTTTCCGCCCTACGCGACTGAGCCAGTATTTCTCGCACAAATAACAGGTCATATCAGAGAAAAAAGTAGGGCGGATGAGCGCAGCGTTATCCGCCGTTGGATGAGCCACAGGTGTGTGATGCATCCAGAGCGGCGGAATGCGCTACGCTTTTCCGCCCTACGTTATTGAGCGTGCAAATATCGGCAATCATGCCGACCACTTCCTTTTCCTTTTGGTGGATGAAGAAATGGTCGCCCTCGAACACATGCACATTGCAATCGGTGCTCTGCTGATCCCAGGCCCAGACTTGCTCCAGGGGCGCGACCGGATCGGCGTCGCCGGTCAGCACGGTCAGCGGCACCGGCAGCGGCGGGCGCGGCACATGTGTGTAGGTATTGACCAGCTCAAAATCCGCCCGCAGCATCGGCAGCAGCAGCTTGATCAGTTCGGCGTTGTCCCAGGCCGCGCTCGGCAAGCCGTTCAGACTTTTTACTTCAGCCAGGAATTCGCGATCGGGCAGCAGGTAGGTTTCTTGTCGGCGATGACTGGTGCCGGGAGCGCGTCGGCCGGACACAATCAGGTGCTCGGGTAGCGCTGCGCCCGAGCGCACCCGCAGCTGGGCCAGCTCGAAGGCCAGCAGTGCGCCCATGCTGTGACCGTAGAGTACGTAAGGCAGATCGTCGCGCGTCTGCAAGGCCAGGTCCAGCGCTGCCAGCAGCGGCTCGACTCGGGTGAACGGCGGCTCCGCAAAGCGGCTCAAGCGTCCGGGAAGATTTATCCCGCTAAGCTCCACGTGCGCAGGCATGGCTGCCGCCCAATGATGAAACGTGACTCCGCTGGCGCCGGCGTAAGGCAGGCAAAACAAGCGGAGCCGGGCTTCAGGTCGCGGGATCGGAACATGGAACCAGGCGTCATTGGCATCTCTTTTCATGGCGCCTTTAATTTCCTTTTCAATCCCCAGCTTCTTCACGCAGCGCGATGCCGCCCAGGTTCTGCAGCAGCGCGGCGTTTTCGCAAGCGATGTAAAGACAGTTTTCGGATGCGCTGGCATTCGTGTGATGGTGCCAGGCCCAGACCGGGATATAAACGGCGTCTCCGGCCTGCCACTCTACGGTCCGGTCCTCGATGGTGGTGATGCCTTTGCCTTCAATGACGTAGATCACGGTCTCGTAGTTATGCCGATGGCGGGACGTGGTCTGGCTCGGCAACAAGCCGCCGATGGTCATGTTGAGGGTTTTGGTCGGCAGGTCGACGATGTGCACCGGGTGCTTGCGCTCGGCTGAAAATTTTGCCGCGCCCGCAGCCTGGATCGCCAGCACGTCCGGATGGTGCAGCCGGGCCGGGAGCACCACTTCGGTCTTGCTGCCGACCCGCCAGAAATCGCTGGACCCGTGCGAGGCAGGCTGGGCACTGGCAGTTTTCATTGTGTCGCTCATGAGGCTTGTCCCTGCAGCAAGACTGCATCGAACATTTCCATCCTGTCCTTGACGATTTCCTGCGCGATCGCCTGGACTTTGCTCAAGCGGTACGGCCGCTCGGCCAGCAGTCGGTCCAGGATCTTGCGCATCACGATGGCGTGGTCTTCATCTTCTTCCACGTGCAGCACGAAGTAATGCAGCGCCTCCGGCGTGGCGCCGAAGTGCTTGAATCCTTCGATCACGGCGCCGTAGATGATGGGCACGATCGCCTCTGCGCCCAGACACAGCGCGGACAAACCGTCCAACACATCTTCGCTTCGGCAGTAGCGGTACATCGAGTCGATTAATTTGAGCGTCTCGGGTGCCGCCGGACGCGAGCCAGAACGCACGCCCAGCAGCTTGAGGGATTTCAAATAGAGGTCGGCGTGGGTGATCCCGCCGGGCGTATCCAATCCGGTTTCTTCAACCAGGTTCTTGCTTAATTCGCGCACGTCGTCGGTCGATGGCAGGCTGGCCATCATCGCGCACAGATAGCGCGTGAAGTGGCGCGAATAATATTGATGCTGCACCAGGAATTGCTGCAACGCCTCTTCGGATATGGTGTGGTTGCGGCATGCCGCCAGGAACGGATGCGCGCGCAATTCGTCCAGCAAACCAAGCGGGAAAAGGTCCGACCAGAGGTCCGAAATCGCGCCGATGCGCGAGACTGCTGCCGCCTCATGCGGCAATACTTGATCAAGCATTTTTTGACCTCTTAATACAAAGGAAGGGATTAGTCCGGAAGCTCACTGTCTAACTACCTGCGAAAGTCCGCAGCAGACTGACAGGAGGACCAATTGCCGGCGGCAGCTGTTATGTTGCTGGCGCTAGTCTTGGCCTGTCTTTTATTCGTTGAGCGAGGGTAAGATACTTATTGGCCTGTTCCGCTGTAACTGTCATAGATGACAGGTTTGCGATTTGTCACTCGACTGCAATCGATCCGGTCCGGCGCCATCTTGAAATCCTGGGGCAATCTCGTCATTTTCCGTTTCGGATTACAATGCGGCCCTTTCATATAAAGGGCGCTCGCGGCAATTCCCAATAATTTGCATGGACAAAGTAATCGTATTTGCCATCCCCGTCTTTAGCATCTTGATCGCCGCTGAAGTCGTGTACGGCTGGAAAAAGAAACGCAATACCTACCGCCTCAACGACGCCATCAGCAGCCTCAGCCAGGGTGTGCTGAGCCAGCTGGTCGCCAGCGTCACGCAGATCTTCCAGATCGGTTTCTACACGATGATTTATTCGTCGGTGGCGGTGGTTCGCAACGACGCCTGGTGGAACGCCTGGTACGGCTGGATACTGGCCGTGCTGTGCTACGACTTTTGCGACTACTGGCTGCACCGGATGTCGCATGAGAGCGCGCTGCTGTGGGCCGCCCATGCGGTGCACCACCAGAGCCAGGATTTTAATTTTTCCACCGCCTTGCGCCAGGAGAGCGCCTATATGCTGCTGGGCTGGGTGTTCTTCGTGCCGATGGCGCTGCTCGGCGTGCCGCCCGAGAACTTCGCCATTGCCGGGCTGGTCGTGCTGCTGTACCAGTTCTGGATTCATACCGAGCACGTCGGCAAGCTGGGCTGGTTCGACCGCGTTTTTTCATCGCCGTCCAACCATCGGGTGCATCACGCGGTCAATCCGCAATACATCGACAAGAACTATGGCGCCATCCTGGTGCTCTGGGATCGCATGTTCGGCACTTTCTCCGAAGAGCGGGAAAAGTGCGCCTACGGTACGCTGGCGCCGCTGAATAGCTGGGATCCGCTGTGGGCGATAGTTGGCGGGTACTGGAAGTTGGCCCAGAACGCATGGCATGCGCCGCGCTGGGCGGACAAGTTGCGCATTTGGTATAAGCCGCCCGGCTGGCAGCCTGACGCTGTATCCCAAATGCCGGCGCCGACCGCGACCGATGGCGCCCAAGCCCGGCGCTACGATCCGCCGACCAGTCGCGCGGCCAAATGGTGTGGCGGCGTGCAGTTCCTGTTGCTGCTGGCCGCAAGCGGCGCTTACCTGTGGCAAGCCGAGCAGCTGCCGGCGCGCACCGCTGCCATCCTGCTGTTTGCCATCACCATGGGTTTATGGAGCGTGGGGGCGGTGCTGCAAGCGCGGATCAGGATTTCCACCGCGCTGCTGCTCGATGTCGTCGCCGTTGCGCTTGGCGTGTGGGCGCTTGGCCTGTTCTGAAATCAGTTTGCCGATCGCGCAGGCGGCTTGGGGGTAGAGGCATAGGCCACGATCGCCAATATCGCCATGCACCAGACGATCAGCGCCGCGGACGGCAAGTCAAAGATGGTCGACAGCAGCAGTCCACTGGCGTAACCGCCGATGCCGATCAAATAAGCCAGCGGCAGGCGGGCGCGTTTGCCGTAATTGCGCACGCCAAGGCTGGGTACGATCAAGCTCGCAAAAACCAGGTAAACCCCGACCAGCTGCACCGACGCCGTGACCGCCAGCGCGAACACCAGGTAAAACCCCAAGCGTCGCAAGCGCTCCTTGAAAACCAGCAGGATGGCGACGATCGCGACCGTGCCGAGCGCCGGTATCAGCAATTGTTCGTAACGCACCCACAGAATCTGGCCGGCCAGCAGGTCTTGCAGATGTTCGCCGCCATGCGGGTTGTGCGCGACCAGCAGCAGGCCGCCGGTCGCCGCCAAAATGAACAGCACGCCGATCTGGGCTTCCTGCACTTCCGGCCAGCGCTTCTCGGTCCAGGTCAGCAACAAAGCGCCGAGCAAGGCCGCACTGCCGGCGGCCACCTGCAACAGCCAGCCCTGCTGATCCAGATCCATCATGCCCGCCACGATGACGCCGAGCGCCGCAATCTGCGCGATCGCCAGGTCGATGAACACGATGCCGCGTTTTAACACCTGCGAACCGAGCGGCACATGCGTAATCAGCACCAGTAGTCCCGCCAAAAAAGCGGGCACGATGATCATCAAATCCATCGTTGCGAGAGTCATTTGACCGCCTCCAGCAAGCGCTGCATGGTATCGTCGAACAAGCCGAACAGATCTTTCGCCTTGTCATCGCCGCCGACGGTAAACGGCAATGCCACGGCGGGAATATGCGCATGTTCGGCCAGCCATTGCGAGGCCCGAGCATCCTGGTAGGTGGCGCGGATCACCATCCTGGCCGGTTTCTGCTGCAATTGATTGAGCAGTTCGGTCAAATGCGCGGCGCTCGGTTCCACCCCCGGCTTGGGCTCCAGCGTGCCGACTTGCCGCAGGCCGAGCCAGTGCAGCATGTATTCCATATTCTTGTGATGCTCGACCACTGCCATGCCCTTCAGCGGCGCGGCTTGCTGCTCCCACTTCTGGATGGCCGCAGTCCAGCGCGCCGAGAATTCCTTGTGCCGCGCCTGGTAGTAAGCGGCATTGGGTGCGTCGATCTCGGCCAGGCGCTTCGCCAGCGCCTCGGCGACGCGCGCGATATTGTGCGGATCGGTCTGGATATGCGGATTGCCGGCCGCATGCACGTCGCCCTCGCTGCGGTCCAGGCGAGTCGGGACTTCGAGCCGCTCGACGAAATTGCCTGCTTCAAAATTGCCCGGCTGTCCCGGCGCGATTTTTGGATTGCCGGATTGCTGCAGCAGTATCGGCAGCCAGCCGACTTCCAGTTCCATGCCGGTGCACACCAGCAGATCGGCATTGCGGGTACGGGCGATCAGGCTGGGGCGGGCTTCGATCCGGTGCGGGTCTTGCAACGCGGTGGTGGCGCTGGACGCCTTGACCTTGTCGCCGCCGATCTCGATGCTTAAAGCGGCCCATTCCGGTTCGCAGGCAAGCACATTGAGCGCCGCAAAAGACGGCAGCGCCGGCAGTGCCAGCATCGCAGCCAGCAGTATGGAAGATACCGTTCTCCTCGTCGCTTTCATTTCAAGCTCCTAAAATGTGTGCGCGCCATGCACGCCCAGACTCATGATGTATTGCAGGAAAATCTGGTTGTCGGTGACACCGGGACGCGCCTGATCGCGCGCGTATTGCAAGCGGAAGCGGCTGAATTCGGAGCCGGAGTAATCGACCATCAGCGTGCTGCGCTTCGGGTTGTAAGAAGCCAGGCGGGCGAAGGCGGCGGGATTGAGGTTGCCGATGTCCGCCGTGCCGGAATACAGCTTGTCATAGCGCAGCCCGACCCGCCACATCGGCATGAACTGGTACACCCCCTGCAGATACCAGCCTGACTGCGCGCTGGCATAAGGCGCGCTCGCGCTGCCCAGCGATTGCGACAAGGTGTCGTAAGTCAGCGTGCCGCTTTCCTTGCGCCGGAAATATTCGCCCTGCAGCTTGAAGTTGGTGTCGACCGGATTGCCGTTCGGCGCCCATTTATAAATGGCATCGGCGATCCAGAGATGGGAATTGCCGCTGAAGGCGTTCGTCACGGTGGCGCCGGTTTGATCGGTATCGGCATAAGTGCGGTTGGCGGCGCTGGTTTTGAAGTAGGACAGTCCAGCTCGCCAACTGGCGCCGGCGCCGATGTCGTCGCCCAGATGGGCAAACAGGGCGCTTGATCCGATCCCGTTCTTGTTCCGGTCGTTGCCCGGAAAAGCCGTGCCGTTGCCGGCTTCCAGACCGACTTCAAAGAAGCGCTCGGTGGGCGCCAGCCATTTGAGCTGCACCCCATCCGGCTTGTACTGGCCGCCGAAGAAAGCCTGATACGCCAGCGGCGCGTCGACGAAGTCCCAGGCATGCGCGTGCTGGCTATTGAGGTAGCCGACCGACGACAGGAAGCGTCCGGCCTTGGCATTGAGGCCGTTCGACAATCCCAGCGTCTGGAAAAAAGCTTCCTCGACGCTGACGCTATTGTCGGCGGCGAGAGAAAACGTCAGCTGGCCGGCAAAGCGCGGATCGATATTGGCGCTCAAGGTCAGTTCCGACTCGCCCAGATTGAAACTGCGCTTGCCGGGGCCGACCCCGTCTCCGCTGGGAACGAAGCCTTGCAGCCGATACCGGTTCGGGTCCTGCGACAAGTTGGCGTAAGTGCCGCCCAGGATCAGCGCGATGGCGGGATTGAAGGCGGTGAGGGAGGTGGTAGCGGAAGTGATGGCGGCGGCCGGGGCCGCCGCGATGGCAGGCGGCGGCGCGTTCTGCGTTTTGGTCTCGCTGCGGGCCTCGGCGTCCGCCAGGCGTTTTTCTAGCGCCTGGATGCGGGATTCATAACTTTCTTTCATCTGCCGGATCTGCTCGCGTATTTGCGCCAGCTCGCCATCGCCCGCGGCAGAAGCCGCCGCCGGCACGCCGAAGGCGACCGCCAGTGCCGTCGTCAGCACGGTTTTTATCAGCATGGCAATTCCCTTTTTGGATGTTGAGAAAGGCGATAGCCAAGCTATCACGAATCGGTTCAACAGTGCAGGGCGGGGAAAAATGCGATGGGCGGAAGGGGCTAGAACTTAAAGAGGAAGCGCTTCGACTTGTTGTTGCGCCTTGCCGGCGGGCTGCAACACAAATGCCGCCAGCCCATCCAACAGGGCTTGCGGATGCAGGCGCAGGTTGCGCGTGCTGGCATGGATCGCCACCATTTCAATGCTGACTGTGGCCAGCAAGGTGTCGCCGCGCATGACCTCGGTCAGCCACACGGTGCGCGCCGCCTTGCATGTGGCCAGTCTGGTGGTCAGCTGCAAATGGTCTTCCAGGAAACCCGGCGCATGATGCACCGCGTTGACTTTGTGGACGATCAGCATGGTGTCGTGTTCGCGGGCTAGCGCGGCAAAGGTAAAGCCGGCCAGGTTCATCACCCTGTTTCTTGCGCGTTCGACCATCTCGATGTAGCGCGCATGATAGATCACGCCGCCGGCGTCGGTGTCGGCGTAGCACACCGTATAGCTGAGGGCGGCGTCGTGGTTCGGCAAGGTCATCGCGGCAATTCCATTGATTGGGAAGGAGGCGTCAGGTGGTGCGATTTTGCTAGGGCTCCTGCAGTGCTGCTACCCGTCAAAATTGACAGGTAACAAAATCAGGCAATTACTCGTATGCTC
Organism: Paraherbaspirillum soli; assembly: GCF_042654985.1. Taxonomy (NCBI): domain Bacteria; kingdom Pseudomonadati; phylum Pseudomonadota; class Betaproteobacteria; order Burkholderiales; family Oxalobacteraceae; genus Paraherbaspirillum; species Paraherbaspirillum soli. Next base: position 130,543 of record NZ_JBHSMT010000009.1, read on the forward strand.
GACCCGCAAATTTATAGCGGCCTCATGCCCTGAAATATTTGACAGCTAGCTCTACCGTATAGGGATTTTTATGTATTCTTCCGCCAGCAACGATAGCGACCTTGAACGCAATGTCTTGAACAGGATCGCGCAAAGTTGGAATCATCGGGTCGCAGTACGGCAAGAGCGGCTCGACCTCAGTCAATATTACGACGCCAGCATCCCCGACTTCCCGATCGCCATGGTGCCGTTCTGGAACGATCCCGAATTCGCCTGCTTGCAGCAAGCCGACAAACTGCGCTTTCTCGCAGCCGCCTGGATCGCCTATAACGAAAAAGCCATTTACCTCGAAGACGAGATCGTCCAGCCGCTGTGCAGCCTGCTGCTGAAAGACGTCCTGCCGGGTGTCAGCGACCCGCAGGTCAAGCAAGTCCTGGCCCAAATCCAGGTGGACGAGCAATTTCATATCCTGATGTGCCTGGAGATCTGCAACAGCGCCCGCATGCGTCATCAGCTGCATGACTATGTGATGCCGGAGCCCCGGGTCGGGCTGAAACTGAAAGAGCTGCTCGACACCGCCGGCACCCGGATTGAATACGCGCTGATGCGCCTGGCTTACGCCTCGGTGGCCGAAATGTCGATCAACGCCTATTTGAACCAGGTCGCCACCGACCAGACCATCCAGCCGCTGAACCGGATCAACACCGACATGCATAGGCGCGACGAATCGGCCCATAGCACCGCCTTCCGCGAAGTGGTCGGCTCGATTTATAAAAGCCTGGGCGACGACGCCAAGGCCAGGTTCAAGAAGTACCTGGTCAAGGCGCTCAACGACTACACCGAACCGGATTTGTCGGTCTGGATATCGCTGATGAGTCATTTGCAGATTGTCGGCGGCGAGGCGATTATCGGCCGCCTGGAACAGGCTTCCAGGAGCACGCGCTCGAAGCGCGACTACACCACCTTGCTCAGCCTGTTCGATGAAATCGGCATCAAGGAGGAGCTTGATTTCAGCTTCGATGCCGTCGATTGAGAGCGGCGTACATTGGACCTGCGGGCTGATCCGTCAGGACCAGGAATGGCAGGCATGGTGCGCCGGCGTCTTGTCCGCCGACGAGACGGCGCGCGCAGCAAAGTTCCTGATGCCGCACGTCGCGGCATGCTATCGCGGCAGTCACGGCGCGCTACGCGCCTGGCTCTCATCGCACCTCGGGATTGCGCCGCAAGCGCTGCAATTTGTCAAAGATCGGCTAGGAAAACCCGAGTTGGCGCCCAAGCATTGCGCTTTCAATCTCAGTCACAGCGACGCTTACTGGAGTGCGGCGGTCCATCCATGCCCAGACGCTCAAGTCGGGATCGACATTGAGGCGCTGGCAAAATTTACCGATGCCTGGCCCGACTTGGCACGGCATATACTTTCCGCCGACGAACTGTCCGCCTTGGCGCAAGAAACGCCGGAGAGTTACGCCGCCATACTGGCGCGGCTCTGGACCCGCAAGGAAGCATTGCTGAAAGCGATTGGCGTCGGCTTGCGGCGTTCGATGTGCAGCCTCACGGTCGGCTGGAGCGAAGCGCCGGTTGTGATCCACGCGCCGGATGCCGACGGCAACGCAGCCAGCTGGACCATCCATGACCTGGCGCCGCTACCGGACGGATTGGCCGGTGCGCTGGCTGTGCGAGATCTACGCTGAATAGATCAGCGTTGAAAGCCGCCATCGACGCGCAAGGTCGTGGCCTGGATGTAACCCGGACTCAGCAAGAACGCCACCGCGTCGGCCACCTCTTCGGCGTCGCCTATCCGCTGTAGTGCGCTGCCTTCGATAATGTGCTGATACATGCTCGGCTCCAGACTGTCCATCATGTCGGTGCGGATGAAGCCCGGCGCCACCGCGTTCACCCTCAAGCCTTGCGGGCCGTATTTGCGGCCCAGCCATTGCGTCAAACCGATCAATGCGCCTTTGGTCGTCGCATACGTTACCTGGCCTTCCTTGCCGACCACGCCGCCGAGCGAGGATACGATCACGATGGCTGGACGGTCCGCTTGCAGCAGGTAGGGCAGGGCGGCGCTGGTGAGGCGCATGGTGCCGAACAGGTTGGTGTCCAGCACCCGTTGATAGCGTTCGCCTTCCATGGTCAGGAATGCGCCGTCGTCGGTCATGCCGGCGTTGTTGACCAAGCCGTCGAGCGTGCCGAAGTCGGCCACGATCCGGGCCGGCAGCGCGGCGGCTTGCTGCGGATCGGCGAGGTCGGCCTGGTACAGGCGATGTTGCGCGCCGATGCTGTCGAGTTCGGCTGCGGTCTGTTGCGCAGCGTGCGCGTCGCCGCGGTAAGCGATGGCGAGCCGGTAGCCGTCGCGTGCCAGCCGGTGGGCGACGGCGCGGCCGATGCCGCGGGTGCCGCCGGTAATCAGTACAGTTTTGGTCATATGAATTTCTTTGGAGCTGCTCAAAAAGTAGCTCACCGGGGTCAGAGTTTTTTTACGCGGGGTTATCGCGTAAATTACTCTGACCCCGCTGAGCGGACTACGGAGTGCGGACGGTTGCATTCGTTCGCCGCGTAACTAATACGTTAGTTAATGGGGGACATAGTTTGAGAGGCGCCGCAGCGCGCCGAATTACTGTGTCCCCTATTAACGGACTACGGAGTGCAGACGTTTGCATTCGATCGGCCGTCACGTATCTAATCGGGTCGCTACTCCGTGGAAGCTAGCCGGGGGTGGCCCGGCAGCCACTCCCTTTTCTTGCTTCGCCAAGAAAGGAATCACTCGGGGACATAGTTTATGATGCACCGTAGCGTGCCGAATTACTGTGTCTCCGAGTGACGGATCACGGAGCGCCGGGGGTGCTTTTGTGTGCTGCTGTCTTGACGTACTCAGCTTTTCGCCCTGACGGCGACTTACTTTATTTTGCTTCGCCAAAATAAAGTAAGCAAACAAAAGGCGACCGCAAGCCACTGCCCTCCCGTTGGTCGGGTCCCCAAATGTGACGTCTATCAGTCGGGTGTGAAGGCAAACTCGCTACGCTCAAACATGCCTTCCCACAATTCCCGACTGACAGCCGCCACATTTGGCAGCGTCCCAATGCGGAATTCAAGATCAACGGCAACATCAAAAGCCACGTCAACTGCAACGTCAAAAGCCACGTCAACTGCAACGTCAAAAGCCACGTCAACTGCAACGTCAAAAACAACCCCAACTGCAACGTCAAAAACAACCCCAACTGCAACGTCAAAAACAACCCCAACCCCTCGGCGCTCCGTGGTTCGTTAATCGGGGGTAAGTTGGGCTTCGCCTTCGGCTCAACCACAACCTACAACGCCTCTTAAACTATGTCCCCGATTAACTACTACGTGCGTAGGGCGGATGAGCGTAGCGTTATCCGCCGCTGGATGCTTCGCCGGTGTTTGATGCGTCCGAAACGGCGGAAGGGTGAAGCAGGGGTTTCGGATGGCATGCCATCCGCCTGCGCAACGGTATCCGCCTGCCAGCGGATACGCGCCCTGCAAGCGCTGCGCTTTTCCGCCCTACATGACTGGAAAGCCCAACATTGCTTTAGTCGCAACCAAACGTTGGGCTTTGCAGCCCAACCTACGGTCTTTCATCGCAATCTACTTAAATATTATTTTCCGAAAATCCAACCCCCAGCGGCACCACCATCCCGGCCAGCGGCAAATCTTTTTGCGCCAGCCAGCCGCGCAAGGTACACGCTACCGCGGCGGCTTTGATCGGTTTGAACTTCATCGCGAACGCTTTCAGTCCGTCGCGCGCTTCGCGCCAGGCGTCGGGCTCGGCCTGCTCTGCCAGCAATTGCACCGTGGCGCAGTTGATGCGCACGCCCAGACGCAAAACCTCCTTGGCAAAACTCTTGACCGCAGCATGGCGAGCTCGCGTGACTATCGGCATGGCCGGCATGCTCAGGTAGTGCTGCATGCTGTCGTCTTGCGTAATGACCCAGATTTGACCGCCGTCGTTGCGCATCAGGACCTGGGCCGACGACTGTAGCTCCAGCAGAAAATGCGACAGCTGTTCTTGCAGCGCCACCATCAATTCTTCTGCTTGGTCCTCCAGCCGGTAGCCCATCTCCCGATGTTCGCGCTGGCCGATCATGACATGGCTCAACGGTCCCCAGGCCTGGTTCCAATCGGCGATCCGGTCGCTTGCCAGCGGCGCGATCTGGTGGATCACGTCGGACGCAAAAGGCAGGTCCGGCTCCGCGCGCGTGTGGGCGATGACGCGATAGCCTGCGCTGCGCAATTCGTCGCACAGCGCCCGGCCCAGTATCGTGTCGGCGTCAAGAATCAATACAGTTTCCGAAGGCGTCATCGTGATGCTTTAATCGGCGGTCACGCGCTCTTGCTGGCGCAATTCGGCGACGATAAAGTCGGTCAACGACCGTATGCTGCGGCACGAAGATTCAATGAAATCCTTGTCGAGATTGGCAATTTTCAGGGCAAAGGCTTTTTCCACCTTGACCAACAGATCCAATGCATCGACCGAATCCAATTCAACCCTGCCGTCGCCCAGCAATGGTTCATCATCCGCGAGTGTCATGTCTGCATCTACCAATTCAAGCTGCTCCTGTAATAAGTCTTTCTTGATGTAAGTAATGATTTCTTTCTCGTTCCATGCGTTCTTCATGTTTTTCACCTCATCGTTAAAAAAACCGGCCTTAGGAAACGTCCGTCTTCCCGGCCGCATCATTGGCGGCAATCACCAGATACAGGTTGATGTTGGCCCGCAGGCAACGCTCGCCATCCAGGTAGCCGGAAGCCTTGAAAGAAACCATGCGGCCGGTGCGCTCGGGCGCGACCAGATCGCCGGTTTCGCGCACCAGCTTGGCTTCGAACCTGACCGTCTGGTTGGGCCGCACCACCCGGTTGAAGCTGGCCGACTCGACGCCGACCAGGTAACCCGGCATCATGCGGCCGCCCCTGACGTTGAGCAGCAGGTGCGCGCTTTGCGCCAGGCATTCCACCAACACCACGCCGGGCACGATCGGGTCGCCCGGGAAATGACCTTCGAAATAAGGCTCGTCCGGCCGGAAAGTATGGCTGGCCGACACCGTGCTCAGGTCGTCGCTGATCTGCGCCTGATCGAGAAACAGAAAAGGCTTGCGGTGCGGCAGATAACGCTCTATCTGCTCAAAACTCATTTGGGAAAAATTCAACTGCTGTTCGGACATTGCTATTTCCTAGGTCGACATGAGGGCTGGCGAGCCGGCCAGAAATTCCCCGATTTGCTTCTGCAACGCGAGGTTTTTATAAATCGCAAAATGGCCGCCGTCGTTGATCCAGCGAAGCTGCGAGTGGGGTAGGGCGGCAGCCACCGCCGTCGCCGTATCCGGATGAATCATGTCGTCGTCTTCACCTTGCACCACCATCGTCGGCAAGCTCAACCGCGGCAGCAGCGATGCGCAGTCCAGCTCCAGGCAAGGGGCATGCAATTGGGCATAGCGATACAACAATTCATCGCTCTGGAACGGCAGGTTATTAATCACCGATAGCTCATGATCTATCGGCTCGGCATAGGTTTTTTCCGAGTTTTTCAGCAGCGCCCTGACCATCGCCGCGGTCCGCAAACCGCCCTTGGCGATGGTTAGCCACAGCGGCAACACGGTTTTTTGATAAACGGTTTTCTGTACTGTCTTTCCCATTTCGACGGAAGGGCTCACCATGCACAATTTTCCGGTATCGAACAGGCCATGCGCCAGGCCGTAAATCGCGATATTGGCGCCGGAACAATACGAAACAATGACATCGGCAGCGCAATCCTTGCTTTTTAAAATATGGATCAGGTCGCGGCAATGGCGCTCCAGCGTCCATTGATCCGCATGCGTTTGGTCAAGCGCGGCATAGTCGGGCAAGCCCCGGCTTTCCCAAGTCAGCACGTGATAATCCTGCGCCAGGCTGCGCGCCAGGTTGCTCATGAACAGGCATGAAATCCCCAAGGGATTGATCAATACCGCGGTCGGCTTGCCGGCATCGCCAGCGCGGTACACCGTTAATGGCGTGCCATCCTCGGCGGTCACGATTTCTTCGGTAAAAATCGTTGCGTTCCGGTACAGCGAAAATGCTTTCTGTTCCTCGCTCAGATAGGGAAAGCCGGACGGTGTCGATTGGCTTGCTGCTGCGATCATTGCCTCAATCCTTTAGTTCTTTGAACCGAAAAGTAGGGTGGATGAGCGTAGCGTTATCCACCGTTTTAGATGTGTCCAATGCCTTTGGCACATCAACCGCTGCTCGGTGGATAGTGCTTCGCTCATCCCCCCTACAACGATCATGGCCGAGGCCCCTTAATTTTTTTGAATCAACAGACAGGACACCGAAGCGCCGTAACCCTTGCCGATCAGCGCGTGCAAGCCGGCCGCTTCCTGCGCCAGGATCGTGTCGATCAGGTAAATCGGCGCGCTTGCGGCAAGGTGATCGACTGTGCTGTCGGCGCCTGGATAAACCAGGTGAACTTTCGGTTTGACGCTGATTTGCTTGCGCGCTGACGCGGCGTCGACCAGCAAGGCTATCTGCGCATTCGACAACACCTCGTCCGCATGGAATTGCTGCGACCAGCCGACGATACGCGCCAACTCCTGCGCGCCGTCATCGTCCGAGGTGTGTCTGGACAGCAGCAGCAAACCTGTTCCCGGATGCACGCTGGCACTTGCCCGGTATTGTTCCGAAGCGCGCAATTGCTGCCCGAAATAAGCGCTAGGCATATCGAAGCCGCCGGCCAGCATGCTGGCCGCACGACCGGCGGCGATTTGCCGGCAGCCATGGATAATCGCATCGAGCCCGGCCTGATGACCGACAAAAGTCAGGTTAGGTCCGCCCAGGTTATATACAGAGGCCACGATCGCCGTGGTGGCGTTCGGCAAGCCGGTGGTATACCAGGACGGCACCACATGCGCGAAACCTTCGTCATGGGCGGTGTTCAAGCACAATTCCGCAACGTCCATCGAGCCGTACAAGGTCCCCAGGCTGACCCCGACGTCGCCGACCAGGTCGGACGTGGCCGAGAACGATAACGGCAGGCAGTGGCGCGCCGCCGCCAGCACCATGCGCGCCTTGGCCGGCAGCATGCCGGCCTTTTTGGCGCGCTTCTCTTTCGCCAGTTGGGCATCGTCCAGCACGCCGTCGGCCCCAGGCTTGATCGCCATGGCGCGCAGCACGCAAATATCGGTGATTTGATCAGGCCGCATCAGCCAACTCCGGTGAGTGGCGCAAGGCCGTCGCCAGATCGGCGACCACCATCACGCAGTTATTGCCGCCGAATCCAAACGCATTGACCATCAGGCAGTTGGCGGCAAGCGGTCGACCCTGCTGCATCACGACATCGACCTCGCCCAAAGCCGGATCGGCCTCGCTCAAGCCGGCGGTGGGCGGCAATTGCCCGGTCTTCAAGGCCAGAGTCGCCGCCAGCAACGAAAAAGAACCGGCTGCCGCTTGCGGGTGGCCCATGGTCGATTTGATCGCGGTGACCGGCGGGATCGCCGCGCCGAACACTGCACGCAAAGCATTGACCTCGGCCAAGTCGTTGGCCTGACTGCCGGTGCCGTGGGCAAACACGCCGCCAATCGCGGCCGGTTGCATGCCGCTGGTTTCCAGCGCCTGCGTCATCGCGCGCGCAATGCCGCCCGTGTTCGGCGCGGTCACATGATCGGCATCGCAGCCGATGCCGTAACCCAGGATCACGCCATGTATGTGGGCGCCGCGCCGCAACGCCGCCGACAGCGACTCCAGGCAGAAGCAGACCGAACCTTCCGACAACACCACGCCCTTGCGCTGCGCATTGAATGGCCGGCACTGGTCATCCGTGGTCAGCCGCAAGCCGCTGAAACCGCAGGCGGTGTATTCCAGCAAAACATCGACGCCACCGGCCAGCATCACATCGGCCTCGCCGCCAGCGATCGCGTCAATCGCCAGGGCCGGCGCCAGCAGACCGGACGAGCAGGCGGTCGACAACAAACTGGTCGGCCCGCTCCAGTGCTGCTTGGCCGACGCCAGGATATGCGAGCCGTCCAGCGCCTCGGGATGCCGCGATGAAGTGGGTGCCAACAAGCCCTGTTCCAAGCCCTCGACCCCGGCAGTGGTCGAAGAAAAATAACAACCTATCCGGCCCGCATCCGCCGCCAGACCGGCATCGCTCAGCGCCTGCTCGATCGAGAAACCGGCGAGTGCGTCTATCCGCTTGCCGCCACCATCGCGCTCGACGGCGTGCCAAACCTGCTCTGGTATTTCCACCACGTTGTCATGCGGATAAAGGCTCAGGTCGCCGCGCGACCAGCCGCCGCGCAGGTCATGCTGCGCCAGCAGGCCATCCCAAAACGCGGCCGCACTGACACCCGCCGGCGACACCACGCCGATGCCGGTGATGGCTACCGGCTCATTCATCGCGGCACCCGGCCAGCATCGCGCGTTCCACATTGTCGGCCAGCGTGCTGCAGCTCAAATTGCTCATCGTGGCCGGATCGAATTCGATTTGATAGCGCATTTGCAGCTTGACCACGACGTCGATCAACTCGACCGAACTCAAGCCGACGTCGGCCAGCAATGCGGTGTCGCCGATCTCATCCGTCTTCATCATCAGAATGTCGGCGACGATTTCCTTGACAGCATGGAGCACTTCATTTTTGATCATTTATTACCTCAGTAAAGAAGTAGGGCGGATGAGCGTAGCGTTATCCGCCGATGGATGTCCCACATGCATATAGAACGGCGGAAGACGCTGCGCTTTTCCGCCCTACGCCCGACGCCGCATCGCAAACTGCACCGAACAAACCGCCGCCAGCGTCGCGCCCGCAGCCACCGTGAAATTGACCCAGGAGATGCCGCTGGCTGCCGAACCGGCTTTCAGCACCGCGAAATACAGCGTGCCCAAAGTCGCGATGCCGATCACGATCGACAACTGCACAGTGGTGGTGACCAGGCCGCTCAAGGCCGGCGCTTGCGCCGGCGGCACATAGCCGGTCATCTGATTGACCACCGTGCCGAACGACAAACCATGACTGCTGCCGGCGACAAACAGCAAAGGCAGCATTGCCGCCATCTTCCAGCCCCAATGCAGGGCCGCAACGCCGAACAGCAGATTGGCGGTCGCCATCGCGATGAATGCCGCGGTCGGGGTCCAGCGCAACAGCCGCGCCGGCAGTTTCGACCAGTGCAGATTGGACAGTCCGAAGCCCAGCGCATAAGCGGTAAACACAAAGCCCGAAATCATCGGCGAGAAGCCCAGCCCCGATTGCAAATACAGTGCAATCACGAACAACCAGCCGCCGTAACCGATAAAGCCGATAGACACCACCAACAGCCCGATCCGCACCCCTGGCGCAAACACCGCGTCCAGGTTGATCAGAGGATTGCCGCCGCGGCGCGCCAGCATTTTCTCGAACAGGCCGAACACGATCAGTCCCAGCACGCCAAATCCCATGCTGATCCAGGTCCAGCTTTGCCAATCGACTTCCTGCCCAAAAATCAGCGGCACCACGATCAACAGCATCGACAAGGTCAGCGCGATCACGCCGACGATATCCAACTTGCGCTTGTCCTTGCCGCGCGTATCCGGCAACACCGAACCCGCGTAACAAAGCAGCGCCAGGCCGATCGGCACATTGATCAGGAACGCCGGACGCCAGCTGCTGCCCAGGATATTGACCGTGATGATGGCCCCGCCCAGCAACTGGCCCAAGGCCGAGCCCATGCCGAGAATCATCGAGTAATAACCGATCGCCCGCGCTCGCTCCGCTCCTTCAAAATGGCGCTGGATCAGCGACAGCACTTGCGGCACCATCAACGCCGCTCCCAAGCCCTGTATCACCCGGCCCACCACCAGCAAAGAAGTGAACGGCGCCAGGCCGCACACCAGCGACGACGCCGTAAATATCGACACGCCGATCACGAACAACTTGCGGTAACCGTAATCGTCGCCCAGCCGCGCCCCGCTCACCAGGAACACCGCGTAGGCCAACACATAACCGGCCACCACCATTTGCAGCAGCGCGCCCGAAATCCCCAAGTCCTGACGCAGCGCCGGCGCCGCGACGTTGACAATCGACGTATCCATCGCCGCCATGGCCTGACCGACCAGCAGCAGAGGCAGCATCCAGCGGTGACGGGTGGTGGTTGCGATGGCAGGGCTGCCGCCGGAAACCGGCAGTGACACCACCTGTGCACTCGCGTTCTTGATTGTGGCCATTTCTATTACTTCACTTTCCAAACAACGCCGCCCATGCGCTTGCACGTGAGGGCAAAGCCTATTGATTAATCGTTGGAGCAATACAGCGTTGTGCCGCCATATCGGTTTTCAGGGATGAGGTCCCGGCTGCGCTTGAACAGCGGCTAGCGCAGGTGCAGAACCATCATTCAGGCAAGATGTTTTACCTGTCGGGCATCACTTCGCGGCTGTGCTCTGACAGCAGCAACTGAATTGTCCAGGCGGCAACGCATCTTGATTTTCGTTCAGAGAGTAAGGTCGATTGAGCAAATTTGTTACCTGTCAAATATTACGGGTAGGCAAATTTTGAAAAGCTCGCTTATTTTTGAATGGAGTGACGTCGGTAAAAACGGCAAGGAGATTGGGCTGGAAAGTCCAACGTTTGGTGGCGACGGAGATGGAAATGTTGGGCTTTGGAGTCCAAGCTACCAACTGCCCGGATTGTCATGGCATCCAATAGTGTTTATAGTCGGCCCGTCCCCTGAAAAGAAAGACTAGGGGGATGAGGTTTAGCAGCCTGATTACACGCTCGGCGAACGGGCCGCTTCTTGCGGCTATTTTTTCGTTCGCTCTGCCTTCGCACGTCCCTATGGGCGGCGATGGTGGGGAAGCCGCAAGGCTTGCCGGGTTTGGGTGTGTACCGGTCTGCTAACCCTATCATTCGCCGTCGTGTGTCAAGAACGCAAAAGCCGAAGTATCGGCCGCTGCGATGCTTTATTGAAGATGAGGGTCGGCCCCTCGTGATCGGCGTGCAGGCGCAGGT
>NZ_JBHSMT010000010.1:0-63927 GCF_042654985.1 Paraherbaspirillum soli
TTGTTAAAGAACCTGGTCCGCTGTCGCGCCGACTTGCGTCGTTCGCGTCACCAACAAAGCGTTTTGTTTGTCAGCAGCAGAGAGATGAGATTATGTGGCGTTTCCAGTTTTTCGTCAACTACTTTTTGTTACTCTTCCGAAAAACTTCTTTATTCAACCTCCATTCCTTCACCTGCGTCCCACATCGAATTTCGCGCTCAAAAACAGCCTTCGCTGCCTCTTTATTTCGCGTCGTTCTCAACGGGAGGCGAACTATAGCAAACCTTTTTCAACACTGGCAAGGCTTTTTTGAAAAAACCAGTTATATCAATTCTTTCTCAATTCCGCGATCAAGCGCCGCAACCGCATTGACAAATGACATTCAACTCTTAGACTGCAACGATTGCCCGACAGAAAGCATCTCCCGACATGACACTACTAATACTAGGATTACTAATCTTTCTTGGCGCGCACTCGGTCCGCATCGTCGCCGAGCCTTGGCGTGCAGCGCAAATTGCGCGTATCGGCCCGACCAGTTGGAAAGGTTTGTACGCGCTGGCGTCGGCGGTTGGGCTGGCGCTGATCGTCTGGGGTTACGGACTGGCGCATGGGCACCCGGCTGCGCTTTGGACGCCACCAATTTGGGCACGACATCTCGCCGACTTGCTGACCGCACTGGCTTTCGTTCTGATCGCGGCGGCTTATATACCGAGCAACCACTTCAAGGCCGTTGTCGGCCATCCAATGTTGCTTGGGGTCCAGTTCTGGGCAGTGGCGCACTTGCTCGCGAACGGCACTCTGGCGGCCTTTGTATTGTTTGGCGCCTTCCTGGCTTGGGCGGTGACGGATTTTGCGTCGTCGCGCCGCCGCGACCGGCTGGCAGGGACGCAGTACCCGGCCGGAACATTCACGCGAGATGCTGTAGCAGTCATGGTCGGACTCGCGACCTGGGCGCTGTTCGCATTCCTTCTACATGGCTGGTTGATCGGCGTGCGGCCGTTCGGTTGAAGCCCCGATGCAGCCGCATCGCCACGCCTTTGCCGACAGCCGAGCGATACGGTCCGGCAGGTAGCATTTTCAGTGGTCGGTGCTATCTTGAAGTATCCGTTTACGGCCAGCGGCGGCTGTAGCTCGCCCCCACCTGGCGCCTTGGACTACGCGCAAGAAAGGAGCTTCGCCATGATTGGGATTCAGCAAGAAGTCATCGAACAATTCAAGTCGCAAGTAAGAGGCCAGGTATTACTGCCGCCCGACCCGGGATTCGACACCGCGCGCACCATCTGGAACGCCATGATCGATCGCAAACCCGGCGTGATCGTGCGCTGCGCAGGCGTGGCCGACGTGATGCGCGCAGTTGACTTCGCGCGCGAGCGCGGCCTGCTGCTCTCCGTTCGCGGCGCCGGTCACAACATCGCAGGCAATGCGGTCTGCGACGATGGCCTGATGATCGACCTTTCCCTGATGAAATCGGTGCGGATCAATCCCGAGACATCAAGAGCATATGTCGAGCCCGGCGCCACCCTCGCCGACTTCGACCATGAGGCCCAGGCCTTCGGGCTGGCTACTCCGTTGGGCATCAATTCCACCACCGGCGTCGCCGGGCTGACGCTGGGTGGCGGTTTCGGCTGGCTGACCCGCAAGCACGGGATGACAGTCGACAACCTGCTGTCGGCCGACGTCGTCACCGCCGACGGCAAGCGGCTGCACGCCAGCGCGCAAGAGAATCCCGACCTGTTTTGGGCGATTCGCGGTGGCGGCGGCAACTTCGGCATCGTCACCCTGTTCGAGTTTCAGCTGCATCCGGTCGGCCCCGAGGTATTGGGCGGACTCATCGTTTTTCCGTTCGCTCAAGCCAAGCCCCTGCTCGTCAAGTACCGTGAGCTGGCCGATCAAATCCCCGAGGAGCTGAATGTGTGGGTGGTATTGCGCAAGGCTCCGCCGCTGCCGTTCCTGCCGACAGAGATTCATGGCAAGGAAGTCATGGTGGTGCCGTTTCTGTACGCTGGGGAGATCGAGGCGGGAAGACGCGCGATCGAGCCGCTGCGCAACTTCGCCCAGCCGCATGGCGAACACATCGGGCCGATGCCCTACGCGGCCTGGCAAAAAACATTCGACCCCTTGCTAACTCCCGGGGCCCGCAACTATTGGAAATCGCATAACTTCACCGAACTCAGCGACGGCGCCATCGACACCATGATCGAGTACGCCAGCAAACTCCCTAGTCCCCAATGCGAGATCTTCATCGGCTTGGTGAGCGGGCTAGCGAACCGCGTGCCGAAGGAGGCCACCGCCTACACCCATCGCGATGCCAAGTTCGTCCTCAACGTGCACAGCCGCTGGGACCAGCCAGACCAGGATAAAGCCTGCATCGGCTGGGCTCGCGAGTTCTTCGCTGCGACCACGCCGTATGCGACCGGCGGCGTCTATGTCAATTTCATGACCCAGGAAGAAGGCGAGCGCATCCCGGCGGCATATGGCCCCAATTACGAGCGGCTGGTTCAGCTAAAAAGCAAATACGACCCGACCAACCTGTTCCGCATGAATCAAAACATTAAACCTTCCGCCTAGCGCGATCCAGCAGCAATGAGTTTGCTTCACCCAAGCGGCCAGCACCGGGGGGGGGGATGACGATGCGCGTCGCGACTGCATTAAGCCGTATTAGAATGCTCTCCCCCATCAGCCGCGCCCAAGAAAAACAGATGAGCCTCGATCGCACCCCCATCGACGACCAATCGACACTGCTGTTTGATCACCAGAAATCCTGGGCCGCATGGCTAAAACAAAACCATGGCAAGTCGTCCGGCGTGTGGTTGCGGCTGGCGAAGAAGGACTCGGGCCAGCAGTCGGTTTCCTACGGTGAGGCGCTGGAAACGGCGCTGTGCTACGGCTGGATAGACGGACAAAAGAAGAGTGACAACGCGCACTACTGGCTGCAGAGATTCACGCCGCGCTCGGCAAAAAGCATCTGGTCAAAGATCAACCGCGATAAAGCGCTGGCGCTGATCGATAGCGGCCAAATGCAAGCCGCCGGGCTCAACGAGATTGAGCGCGCAAAGAGCGACGGCCGCTGGGAGGCCGCCTATGACTCGGCCAGCAAGGCGACAGTGCCCAGCGATTTGCAATCGGCACTCGACGCCAACGCACAAGCGAAAGCGTTTTTCGCCACCCTTGATAGCCACAATCGCTACGCGGTCCTGTTCAGGATTCAAACCGCCAAGAAGGCCGAAACGCGCGCCAAGCGCATTCTGCAGTTCGTACAAATGCTGGAACGGCACGAGAAACTGCATCCATAAGACGTAGGCCGGCAAAATGCAATCACGAGCGGACGATTTGCTTATAGCGCCCCGGCCCCAGCCAAGGCAACCTGCACATCCTGATCCGACTGCATGCCGGATACGCCGATCCCTCCAACGACAGCACCATTGCGCAACAAAGGAAGGCCGCCTTCGAGCGGCGTCAAATTATTCATCCCCAGCAGCCGCAGATGTATCCCGCCTTGTGTCAGCGCCTCCTGAAAAACCGCCGTCGGCCGCCGGAAAGCCACCGCGGTCTCGGCCTTCTGTCGGCTGACCTCGATGCTCCCTAGCTGGGCCTGATCCATCCTGTGCAAAAGAATCAGTTGGCAAGCGCTGTCGACCACCGCAATCACCATCGGCCAGCCGCGTTCCCGCGCAAATTCCTCGGCGGCATGCACCACCGACTTTGCTTCCGCCAGCGTCAGCGAAAGACCATACGGAACAGGCACCAAAACCGGCGGCGCGGCCACATCCCCGACATCTTGCGCTACGGAACGGGTCTGCTCATTTGCCACATCAACTGTCATATCAAACTCCTTCAAAAAATGCGATGAGGCAAGTATGCACTTTGCCGATTTAATTGATAATTAGCATCTTTATGGAAAGACTTTGATGTTTTCAATGAAAATGACTTCACTACAAGACTATGCCGCCTTCGTCGCCGTGATTGACGAAGGCAGCCTGACCGCGGCAGCGCGCCGGCTCGGACGTTCGGTGCAAGCCGTCAGTACGGCTTTGAAAAATCTGGAGGACGAGCTTGGGCTGACGCTGGTGACGCGCACCACGCGGCGCTGCAGCCCGACGCCGACCGGCGTGAAATTCGCCGCCCGCCTGCGGACCGTGCTGGCCGACATTGCCGACGCGCACGCGGAAGCGCTGGATGAAGCCGCACAATTGAGCGGCCCGATCAGGATCGGTGCCTCGACCTTGTTCGGTCCCGAGTTCCTGATGCCGATCCTGGCCGGCTTCATCGAACGCCACCCCGAAACCACGATAGAACTGGCGCTATCGGATCGCCAAGTCGATCTGGTCAAAGAAGGCCTGGATCTGGCGATCCGGATCGGCCCCATGAATCAATTGGACGTGAAGGCAAAAAAACTTGGGCTGCGGCGCCGTGTGGTGGTCGGCGCCCCCGGGTATCTGGCGCGCCGCGGCCGTCCCGGCGAGCCCGCCGACCTGGCGCAGCACGACTGCATTCTGCGGCGCAACGCCAGCCAGAAGGAAAGCTGGGCTTTCACCTCCGGCAACGTTGAGGTGCGCGGCCGCTTCAGCTCCGACAGTGCGCTGGCGCGTCATCGGGCGGCAACTCTCGGGCTCGGCTTGTGCATGGCCCCGCTGTGGCAGGTGCATAGCCTGGTCGACGCCGGGCAATTGGAACTGGTGCTCGATGCATATGAATTGCCCGGCACGCCGATTCATATCGTATGGCCGGAAGGACGGACATCGCGACGAGTGCGCGCAGTGATCGACCTGCTGGCCGCGCGCCTGTCGCTTGCGGGACTTTAAGTCACCTCCGACGAGGATAAAGCGCATTACAGGCGAGAAAATTCGAGCAAAAATCGCATAAACAAAGTCATAAATGTCATAAACAGCTGTTAAAAAACAACATAAATCATCAACCCCATCCAATTTATAAAAAATCAAAAACAAATGCAGAAAAATTAATGCAATTTCTTTATTAGTAGGTAATATCTATCCCGTTCTGTTTGTAACAATAAGTAACGATTTGTTGCATCACTGACGCATCAGCTCAGGCGTTGGAGCGAACATCAAAATAATATTTAAGCTAACAAAGGGAAGAAATGAAGAAAACTGCATTCGCGCTAGCCGCCCTCGCTCTGATCGGCGCCAACGTACAAGCTCAAAGCAATGTCACCATTTATGGCGTGGTCGATACCAGCATCACTTACACCAGCAAAGTCGGCGCAAAAAACGACAAGCGCTTCAGCCTGGATTCGGGCGATCTGTCGACTTCCCGCATCGGCTTTAAAGGGGTGGAAGATCTTGGCAGCGGATTGAAAGCGATTTTCCAACTGGAAAACGGCTTCAATGCAGACGATGGCTCACTGGCGACCGCCAACACATTGTTTGACCGCAAATCGGTAGTCGGCCTGGCTGGCGGCTTCGGCACTGTGACGCTCGGCCGTCAAACCGACTTCCTGGAAGACATCGGCAATAAATACACATCGGTGCAAACCTTCGGAGGCAACGGCGTCAAGGGCGGCCACTTCAACAACCTGGATCGCATTTCGGGCGCCCGCACCAACAATTCGATCCGCTACGACAGCAACAACGTCAGCGGCTTTACCGGCAACTTGTTCTACGGCTTCGGCGAAGTTGCAGGCAAAACTTCGGCCGGCCAAACGTTCGGTTTCGGCGGCAACTATGCGAACGGCCCGTTCGGCATCGGCGCGGCGTACTTCCAAACCAAACTTGCTGCCGACGCAGCACCGGCCAAGGCCGGCGACACCGACCTCAAAACCTTCACCCTGGGCGCCAGCTACCAAGCCGGCCCGGCCAAGATCTACGGCGCATGGTCGCAGGCAAAACGGCCATTGGCGACGGCCACCGCAGCAACCGGCTTGGTCAACATCACGACCGCCACCAAAGCCAACATCTTTGATCTGGGCGTCGATTACGCACTGTCCGGAAATCTGCACCTATTGGGCAGCGTGATTTTCGACCGCGCCGACATCAGCCGCAAAACAGCCGGCTCGACCAAGGGCAAGACCACCCAGCTCAACCTTGGCGTCGACTACTTTCTGTCGAAACGCACCGATGTGTACGCTTTGTACAGCAATCAGCGCTCAACTGACGTCAACAACCCGGGCGTGATCAACGCGGCCTACAGCGTTGCGCCGGCGGACGACAGCAATCAAAACGTGTTGCGCGTCGGCCTGCGTCACAAGTTTTAATTAATTAGTTAGCAGCAAGCGATAATCAGCAGTAAATGACGGGGAATGCCGCAAGACCGGGCGTCCCCGCTTCCCTCCCGCGGCATTCGCGCACGCGCCAAAACCACGTTGACAAACCCTGCCCGCTCCATAAACTGCAATCAGTTCCAAATAGAAATACCGCCAACGATCGTTCATTCAGACCACATCTCGCAGCAACCCATACCAGGAGCACGCGACCATGCAAAGACTCAGCACCTGCCTTTGGTTCGACGATCAAGCTCAGGAAGCGGCCGCCTTCTACGTTAGCCTGTTCCCCAACTCGCACATCGTCGACACCAAGTACTACCCTGAAGGTTCGCAACGCCCGGCCGGCTCCGTATTGACCGTTCAATTCACGCTCGACGGCAACGAGTACGTGGCACTCAACGGCGGCCCGCAATTCAAGTTCTCCCCCGCCGTGTCGCTGGTGGCAAATTGCGATACGCAGCAGGAAGTCGATACCCTGTGGCACAAATTATCCGAAGGCGGACAGGAAGGACAATGCGGCTGGCTGACGGACAAGTACGGACTGTCCTGGCAAGTCGTGCCGCGCGCATTGATCAAGATGCTGAGTACGGCAGACAGCGCGGCATCGCAACGCGCATTCGCGGCAATGATGACGATGACGAAGCTTGATATTGCGGCTTTGCAGCGGGCGTTTGAGGGTAGTTAATCCGCCTGGAGAATGAACCTTCCGTCGGCCGCTCATGCGAAGTGTTGAACGTTCGCTTTCCGTGCGACTCACCGGCCAAGACTCACCGGCCAGTTTGGGCCTAACTCGGCTTTTCACGAATGACGCAGTTCGGCCGGTCGAATATCTCCAGTTGAAGGTCGGCGACAGACTGAAAACCGTTATTCGGATTTCTTGGATGGTTGATTACAAATGCCCAGTTGCTACTGCGTGATAAATGGGCTCAGTAGGCAGTTTCGATTTCGAAGGATTCGGCAATCACCGTCCCTCTGTTGCAAAGTATGCATTTCTGAGCAGGCCGAATGCGTCTAGCTGCCAGTAGTCAAAGATTGCAAAAAGCTTCCGCGATGAAATTGCCTTTGTGCTACTGTTGCCAAATCGCATTCTATGCAGCGGAGGTGTCGCGTAAAAACGATATTTGCCAATAATCTATCCCATGTTAGGCACTGCGACCTCCGCGACAGCAGATACTCCCTACGATCGGCCATTAGCCCATACAGATTCATGACGACACGCTCCGCCAATGCCCCCATAAAGGGCTATTTCTATCAGTTTGACCACACAATCGTACAGATTCTGTCCGCGGCATCTGCGAGCGCCGTTGTCACCGTAGAGGGGATCGAGGATGTTGACCTGACCGAGGGCGGCGAAAACGTCCTCACCCAATGCAAATATTATGAAGGCACCGAATACAACCACTCGGTCATCAAGGACGCGGTGATCCATATGCTGCGTCACTTCAAGGACAACGGTTGTACTAGCGGGCAAGACTTCAGCTATCGCGTCTACGGGTACTACAAGAGCGGCCAGGAAAAGCTGCCCGCTGATTTCGATGTGGAATTCTTGAAGAAGCATTTACTTACCTACAAGTCCGAAGGTGTCACCCACGAGGTGCATGCCGAACTCGTGATGAGCGACGCGCAACTGGAGAGCTTCCGCCAGCTTCTCGAAATCAACATCCGTGCAATGTCCTACGACGACCAGCAGGACGAAGCCATGTGCCTCTTGAGATCGCAGATTCCAGGTTGCCTGCAGGAGGATGCGGAAGTCTTCTACTATCCGAATGCCATCAATGTGATCCAGTCGCTAGCGATCAAGGCGAATCTAAACGACAGGAAAATCTCCAAGGCCCAGTTCATCGCGCGGGTAAACCGCAAGGACATCGTATTCAGTGCCTGGCTGCTCAAGAAGTTCGGCGACGAATACTACACACGCGAGGTAAAGAAGAAGCACTTCCATTTCCCATCGTCCACAAAAGTCCCGAAATCTACCCGCATTTTCGTGCTCGACACAGCATCAGAATTTGACCTAGCGAATCTGACGCAATTGCTCGCCAAGATTGGCAAGCGCTTCTCGCACGTCGAAAACAGGAATACCTCGCTGGCCGATAGGTTCTGTCCCTATGTCTTGGTGTTAGGAGCTTCATCTGCAGAATTGATTTCGCTGAAAGAAAACCTGCTTGGACAAGGCATCGAGCTGGCTGACGGGCACGCGTTCAACGGCGCGCAATTCTCTGCAGTACGCCTGGCGCGGCCACCGACAAAAGACAATCTTACGCAACTGAAATTCATCGGATCAGCTTCGCAGATCGGACAAGTAGCCTCATCAATTACGGGATCGACGATGGAGATTTTCGATTTCTTCAAGACCGCGCCGTTGGACGCCGCCGCCGTGCCGGACGGTATCCAACACAACAAGATCAAGACCGACACCGTGTATTTCATTAACGAGGTTATATAACATGCCAATCGGAAACCAGACCCACGCCGAAGTGATCGCCGTTTTCCCTGACAAAGTGAAGATTTCGGTTGAGGACATTGCCGCCTTTTCGGGTGGCGAACCCATCAAGGTGGGATCGTACTTGCGGATCACGGACAACGAGGATTGCGCGCTTATTGCTATCATAGAAAATTTCTGCATCGAGGTTATCGACCAAGAGAAGCGACGTCACGTCATCGAAGCACTGCCCCTGGGGATCATCCGTGATGGAAAATTCATTCGTGGCGGCGACACGCTGACGATCCCTCCGACCGGGGTTGCGCCGGCGACGGAGGAAGACATTAAGAAGATTTTTGACGAATCGGTCAAGCCTGCCAAGAAATTCACGTTCTGCACTTTGGCGGCCAATGTGGATGTCAGCATCCCGGTGGACGGGAACAAGTTCTTCAACAAGCACATTGCTGTCGTAGGTTCAACGGGAGCGGGCAAGTCGCACACGATTTCTAGTATTGTTCAGAAAGCGGTGTCGGCGAAGGACGGCACGTATTCCCTCAATAATTCGCACGTCATCATTTTCGATATCCATTCCGAGTACAAGACGGCTTTCCCAAGCGCGAACTTTCTGGACATCGACAACCTGAATCTTCCGTATTGGCTGCTCAACAGCGAGGAACTGGAGGAGATCCTGCTGGACACAGGCGAACGTGACAACTACAACCAGTCGTCGGTATTTCGCAATCTCGTGACAGAGAACAAGCGGAAACATAACCCAAGCGCCAAGTCGGTTTTCTATGACAGTCCTTTGCGATTCAAGATTCAGGAAGTGCTGAACGCTCTGTATAACATCAAGAGCGAAACCATAACCGCAAAAAACGAGTCCCGATATATGGTCAACGATGGCTCGTACACGCTTCTTGCCGAAGGTAAGACCGATGCGAGCCATGGGTTGCTGCTTTCTTCAAAGGACATGCTCAACAAGTATTTTGAAAATCGACTGGATTTCCACCAGCCGAAAGCTCAAAGCATCACCAAGGGCGATTATGCCGACGGGACGTTGGACAAATTCTATACGCGGTTCGAATCGAAGGTTTCCCAGGAGCGGCTGAACTTCCTTTTTGGAACGGCGGCCGACACCGCCACTCTCGAAGGAACCCTGCAGGCTTTGCTCGGCTATGACGCGAACAAAGCGAATGTGACGGTTATCGACCTCAGCGGCGTACCGTTCGAGGTGCTGAGCATTACGGTTTCGCTCATCTCCCGAATTCTGTTCGAGTATGGCTACTACTACAAAGTATTGCGCAGCCACGCGGGTGAGGCGATCAACAACGACGCCCCGATCTTACTCGTCTATGAAGAAGCCCATAAGTACGTCCCAAACAGCGAGCTGGCGAAATACCGGGCATCAAAGATGTCCATCGAACGGATCGCAAAGGAAGGCCGAAAATACGGTGTTACGCTGCTACTTTCGAGTCAGCGGCCATCAGAGATTTCCGAAACGATCTTTTCCCAATGCAGCAATTTCATAGCGATGCGCCTGACGAATCCGAGCGACCAAAGCTATGTCGCGCGCCTGCTTCCCGACACGCTCGGGAATCTGTGCGACAAACTGCCTACGCTAGGTGCTGGGGAGGCATTGTTGATCGGGGAGGCCGTCGTGATGCCATCCCTCGTGCAGATCGCCCCGTGCGCCCCATCGCCTTCTTCGAGTGACATTCCATATTTCGAACTTTGGAAGAAGGAATGGAAATCCCTCGATTTTGAAAATATCAAAAAGACGTGGCTGAAGGAATAAGCTTTGTTCCAGTGAGTACCCATAGCGCGCTGGGTGCAGAGGCACCTGTCGCTCCATGCCTCACCTTGGACGGGACTCATTGAATTTTGGTGGCCGCGTCTAATTTGACGCAGAATCAAGAACGAAAGGGATCCCAGACAGTGATAGTGCTTCGCTGTCATGGACCTAGCCTATCACGCCACGGCCTGCGCAAAACTCCACGCAGACGGGTGAGTTCAACTGCTTCAAAATTCCCAAAAACGTCCGCTGGTGGAACGTTTTGTGCCATTCATCAAAAATTTCGAGAGACCGCTATTGCTGCATAGCAGACGTTCAAGAACTCCGTTTCCACCGGTTGATCTGGACTGTAAACAGTCAATCAGACGAAACGGTGCGACATCTCTTTTAGACATAGATCGCTCCGCGCCTTAAAATGCGCATCCACAGCCATTTTTATAGCGAACACGCAAAATGCTGCTATCGCCAATCGGTCCGGAATATTTCCCCAAGGCACACTAAAAACCCACCCCACCCGCAATCCAAAACAAAGCCTCTGACTCACCCTAGATAACCGAAACATCATGAAAATCTTATACCTGGACTACAACGGCGTATTGCACGACGACAAAGTCATCCGCAACCGCAAGCGCGGTCTATACATCGCCACGCCGGACCGCTCGTTTTTTGAGTGGATGCCGATTCTGGAAGAGCTGCTGGCGCCATATCCGGATGTGAAGATCGTGCTGTCGACCTGCTGGATCAGGTCGCTGGGATTCGACGCTACCCGGCATGAACTGTCGGAAGCATTGCAGGAACGGGTGATCGGTGCGACCTTTTTGCATCCCAAACTGGATGCAGCGGAATTCGATATGCTGCCGCGCGGCATGCAAGTCTGGAACGATGTCGAACGACGCAAGCCGTCGAGCTGGTTTGCAATTGACGACGATGCTTTCGGCTGGCCGGAACGGTGCCGCGATCGCTTGATTGAAACCAAGGGGCATTTGGGCTTGAGCGACCCGCTTGTGCAAGACCATGTTCGACAAATGCTGGCATCGCTTTGATCTGAAAACATAGCGGTCTTGCAATGTGAATTAAAATGCCTGTCCGTTACGAAATGGCATGGCCCGGTGGCTTGTGCGCTTGCATTTCCACAACTTTCCCTCATGCGATAACCAGACGATGACGCCATTTGCCAACGAAGCCCTCCGCCACCAGCCCAGCGGCATGATCCCCAAGGAAGCCAAGGATGCCGCCGGCAAACATCTGCAAGATATTCTTTCCATCGCCATCGAGCATGCGCATCCGCAAGCGGCGCTGATTGTGTTCGATGCGCGCTGCGAACTGGCGGTGACGCTGACCGAGGGATACCGGCGTTGCCTGCCGAACGCGACTTTCATCGATTTCGACGCGGTTGCGCCGGAAACCGTGCTCGCTGCTTTTGAGCCGCTGGCGCCGTCCGATCTGGTGGTGCTGATTCAATCGACCAGTTTCCGGCTGGAGGCTTACCGGATCAGGATCGAGCTGTTCAAGCGCTCGCTGAAGGTGATCGAACATCCGCATCTGTCCCGCATGACGGGTTCGCAGGCGCTGTATTACATCGAGTCGCTGGCGTACGACCCGGCGTATTTCCGCGGCGTCGGCTACGCGCTGAAGGAGCGCATCGACCGCGCCCGCGGCGGGGTGGTCGATAGCGGCGGCGAGCGGCTGGTGTTCGGCTCTCCTTTCGAGCCGGCCAAGCTGAACGTCGGCGACTACAGCGATATGAAAAACGTCGGCGGCCAGTTCCCGATCGGCGAGGTGTTCACCGAGGCGCAAGACCTGGAGTCGGTCAATGGCCGGGTGCGGATTTTTGTGTTTGGCGACACCTCGTTCCAGGTCAATCAACCGGCAGTGCCGATCACGCTGGTGGTCAGCAAGGGACGGGTGACGGACACCATTGATGCCACTCCTGAGTTCGAGCAGGTGCTGGCCAATATTCGCGCCGACGAGGGGCAAATCTGGGTGCGTGAACTGGGCTTCGGCATGAACCGCGCATTCACCCGCGAGCGCACTGTGTGCGATATCGGCACCTACGAACGCATGTGCGGCATCCACCTGTCGCTCGGCGCCAAGCACGGGGTGTACAACAAACCCCATATCCGACGGGCAGACGCCAGACATCACATCGACGTCTTTGCCGTCACGGAATCGGTCCACCTGGACGATGAGCAGGTGTATCGCGACGGCGCCTGGCAGGTCTGATCAGCGCAGCGCCGGCTCGGCGCGCAGCTTGTCAGCCAATAGATCGACGAAGGTCCTGACCTTGGCCGCTGCCTGCCGCCCCTCGCGGTGCAAAACATGGATCGGCAGCGGCGGTGGCTCGTAACTACCGAGCACCGCTTGCAGCTGGCCCGAATCAAGATGCGCGGCGATTTGATACGACAGCAAGCGGGTCACGCCAAACCCTTGCAGCGCCGCTTCAATCGCGGCGTCGTTGCTGGTCACCGTCAGCCGCGGCTTCAGTTTGACGCTGCTGGTTTTGCTGCCGGCGCCGAAGCGCCACTCGGCAGTCGAGATCCCGGTCGAGACAATCACCGCATGCTGGACCAGTTGATCCGGACTGGCCGGCACGCCGTGCTCGGCCAGGTAGGCCGGTGCGGCGCACACCACGCGGCGCACGTGGCCGACCTTGATCGCCTTCATGGTGGAATCGGGCAGCTCGCCGATCCGGATGCCGACATCCATGCCCTCCTCCAGCAAATTGACGACGCGGTCCAGGAATAGCGCCGACACCGACATCCCGGGAAAACGGCGCAAATAATCGACCATGGTCGGCGTCACGAACATACGCCCGAACAGCACCGGCGCCGTCAGCGCCAAGTGGCCGCGCGGCGCGGCGTTGACGCCGGCCGCGGCCTCGTCGGCCTCATCCGCGTCGGCCATGATGCGGCGGGCATCTTCCAGGTAGCGCAAGCCGGCATCGGTGGCCCGCACAAAGCGCGTGGTGCGATTCAGCAGCTTCACCCCCAGCCGCTCCTCAAGCGCAGCAATCGCACGGGTCACCGCCGGCGGCGACATGTTCAACCTGCGCGCAGCGCCGGCGAAGCTTTCTTCTTCCGCCACCGCGACAAACACGCTCATCAAATAAAACCGATCCATTTGCCATTCCATCCAAGAGAATAATCAATTGTATTTTTTAAGCATTCTTAATGGCACCGGAATTTTGTAAAGTGACCGTCAAACAGCTTGCCCGGACTGGAATCAACGATCTGCGGCGGCTGATTCGATCCCTGCCTTCACTCACTGACCAAGGAGCTTTACATGACCCAAGCAAGCGAAGCACGCCCGCCGCTGCCCCCATTCACCCGCGAGACCGCGCTGCAGAAAGTCCGGCTGGCCGAAGACGGCTGGAACAGCCGCGACCCGCAGCGGGTGGCATTGGCCTATACCGTCGACAGCCTGTGGCGCAATCGCGCCGAGTTCCCGCAGGGGCGCGAGCAGATCGTGCAATTCCTGACCCGCAAGTGGGAACGGGAACTAGATTACCGGCTGATCAAGGAATTGTGGGCGTTCGACGGCAATCGGATCGCGGTACGGTTTGCCTATGAGTGCCGCGACGCCGCCGGCAACTGGTACCGGGCCTACGGCAACGAGAACTGGGAATTCGACGAACACGGCCTGATGCAGCGCCGCTACGCCAGCATCAACGATCTGCCGATCCAGGAGTCCGAGCGCAAGTTCCATTGGCCGCTGGGGCGGCGTCCCGACGACCATCCTGGCTTGAGCGACCTCGGCCTGTAAGCCGCGAGCTTGGCTCGAACGACCCGCCGCCTGTGCGCCGGGTCGTTTTTTCATTGCGCGGGGACTTTAGAGCCTATTGATCAGCATAAAGATTGCAAAAAAGCCTACACAAAGATCTAGAATAAAATACAATCTTTAATTGGTAACGATTCTCATTACCTTTATAATTCTTATTTGCAACCGTAAAGAAACACTCTCCCGATTGATCCAGGAAATAACCGATGCCTCGTCTTGCCCCTGCCATTGAACACCTCGCCACGCCTCATCGCCCCTCGTCTTCCCCGCTAACGTTGCAAGCGCTATCGAAGCCCTTGTTCCAACCCTGGTGCATGCTGCTGGCGCTGTCAGCTGCGATGCCGGCGCTGGCCCAGCAAGCTACGGTCGCCCGCAACGATGCCGCGCTGCCGGAACTGGTGGTGTCGGCGGACCGGGTGCCACAAGGCGCCACCGAAAAAAGCCGCGCCTATACCGTGCGCAAGAGCAATGCCGCGACCAAGCTCGACCTGTCCTTGCGCGAAACCCCGCAATCGGTATCGGTCGTGACCCGCGCCATGATGGATGACTTCCAGCTCGACAATATCAACGCCGTGCTGGCCGGCACTACCGGCGTCAGCGTCGAAAAAGTGGAAACCGACCGCACCTATTACACCGCGCGCGGCTTCGACATCACCAATTTCCAGTTCGACGGGGTCGGCGTACCGATGACCTTCGGCTACCAGGCCGGCGATCTGGATACCGCGCTGGTCGACCGGATAGAGGTGGTGCGCGGCGCCAACGGCTTGCTGGCGTCGACCGGCAATCCTTCGGCTACAGTCAATTTTGTGCGCAAGCGCCCGACCTACGACTTGCGTGCGGCGACCGGCTTCAGCGTCGGTTCCTGGAACACGCGCCGGATCGACGCCGACGTTTCCGGCGCACTGAACCAGGCCGGCACCGTCGCCGCCCGCGTGACCGCGGCGCGGCAGCAAGGCGATTCCTACCTGGACCGCTACCGGCCGAACAAGACCGTGTTTGCCGCCGTGATCGAAGCTCAGCTTAATAACGACACCTTGCTGACCATCGGCCACAGCGAGCAAAAGAACGATGCCAAGGGCGCGATGTGGGGCGCGCTGCCGATGTATTTCAGCGACGGCACGCAAACCAATTATGGCGCCCATACCAGCACCTCGGCCGACTGGTCGTTCTGGAACAGCGAAGAGCGGCGCACTTTTGTCGAACTGGATCACCACTTGGGCAACGACTGGCAATGGAAAACCACACTCGGCTACAACGAGCTCAGCAGCGACAGCAAATTGTTCTACGTGTACGGCACGCCCGACCGGCAGAGCGGCGACGGCTTGTTCAGCTACCCGTCGCTGTACAACTCGCAAAACCGGCAACAGCTGCTGGACAGCTACGCCACCGGCAAATATGCGCTGGCCGGACGCCAGCACGATCTGACTGTCGGCGTCAGCTGGTCGCAATCGACGCTGCATGACATCTCGCACTACGGCCAGGGCATAGGTACGCCGCTGACCGAACAGCAAGCTTTCAACGGCCGCTATCCGGAGCCGGCTTTCGACGCCTCGACCGACGGCAGCGCCTACACCGACAAACGCAGCAGCGTCTATGCCGCGACCCGGCTCAACCTGGCCGACAAGCTCAAACTGCTGATTGGCGCCAACCACACCGAAGCCGACAACAGCGGCATCGCCTACGGCGTCGGCCACCAGACCAAGGCCAGCGCCACCACGCCGTATGCCGGCCTGGTCTACGACCTGAACAAAAACGTGTCGGCCTACGGCAGCTACACCGAGATCTTCAATCCGCAATATCAGACCGACATTTCCGGCGCGACTCTCGCCCCGCTCGAAGGCAAGAGCTACGAGCTGGGCCTGAAGAGCGAATTTTTCGCGCGCAGGCTGAACGCGTCGGCCGCGCTGTTCCGGGTCGAGCAGCGCAACGCCGCGGAACAAGCCGGCATGAACGGCGCCAAGACTTACTACCGCGGCATCGACGCGCATTCGGAGGGACTGGAACTGGAGCTATCCGGCGAACTGGCCAAGGGCTGGCAAGGCAGCCTCGGCTACACCGTGATGACGGTCAAGGACAAGGATGGCAATGCGGCTAAGACCTACGTGCCTAAAAAACTGCTGCGCATGGCGACCACCTACCGCCTGCCGCAACTGGACCAGCTGACCGTCGGCGCCAGCGTCAACTGGCAAGGCAAAACCAGTTACGCGCAAAGTGCCGCCATCAACACCGTCCAGCAAGGCTATGCGCTGTTGAACTTGATGGCACGCTATGACATCAGCAAGCAGCTGAGCGTCAGCGCCAACCTCAACAACGTCGCCAACAAGAAGCACCTGTCCAGCCTGTACGCGTCGCAAGCGTATTACGGCGCACCGATCAACGGCAGCGTCGCCGTCAACTGGACATACTGAACATGCGCGCCATGACTCTCCGTCCCCTGCTTGTAATCGTGCACCGCTGGTTCGGCCTGGCCGCTGCGCTGTTCCTGTTCATCGCCGGCGCCACCGGCGCGATCATCTCCTGGGATCACGAGCTGGATGCCTGGCTCAATCCGCAATTGTTCCATGCGCGCAGCGCCGGCCAGTCGCCACCCGCCGCAGCGCAATCCGGGCTGACGCTGGCGAACCGGGTCGAAGCGCAGGAACCGCGCCTGCGGGTGACCTATGTGCTGACCGAAAGCGAGCCGGGACACACCATCCCGATGATGGTCGAAGGCCGCATCGACCCCACAACCAAACAGCCGTATGACCTTGGCTACAACCAGATCGCAGTCGATCCGGTCAGCGGCGAGATCCAGGGCCGGCGCATGTGGGGCGCGCTGTCGCTGAGCCGCGAGAACCTGCTGCCGTTTCTATACAAGCTGCATTACACGATGCATCTGCCGGAAGTCGGCGGCATCGAGCTGGGCATCTGGCTGATGGGCCTCATAGGCGCGGTATGGGCACTCGATTGTTTCATCGCGTTATGGCTGTCTTTTCCGAACTGGCGCAGCTGGCGCAAGTCGTTCGCGTTCCGCTGGCGGCAAGGCGGCCACAAGCTCAATTTCGACCTGCACCGCTCCGGCGGCGTCTGGATCTGGGGCTTGCTGCTGGTGCTGGCGGTGACTTCGGTGTCGATGAACCTGGAGCGACCGCTGATGCGGCCCATCATCGAAAGCTTTTCGACGCTGACGCCGACCGCCTTCGAAACCCGCACGCCCAAGCCTCCCGCGCAAGCGACCGACGCCGGTATCAGCCGCGAACAAGTGATGCAACTGGCCAGCACCGAAGCGCATAGTCGCGGCTGGACCTTGCCTGCCGGCGGCGTTTTTTATTCTTCCGCATTCGGCTTGTACGGCGTCGGCTTTTTCGAGCCCGGCAACGATCACGGCGATATCGGCCTGGGCAACGCCTGGCTGTATTTCGACGCTGCCAGCGGCCACCCGGCCGGCGCCAAAATCCCCGGCACCGGCAGCGCCGGTGATCTGTTCATGCAAGCGCAGTTCCCGCTGCACTCGGGACGCATCCTGGGCCTGCCGGGACGCATTTTGATTTCCGTTATGGGCTTGCTGGTCGCGCTGCTTAGCGTGACCGGCGTGCTGATCTGGCTGAAGAAGCGCCGCGCACGGGTGCGGGCCGCTGCCTCAGCCCCTGCCGGCTTGCCAAGGCCGATTCAATTCCAGCATGAAGTCAACGCGGTACCCGAGGAATCCTGATTGCCGCGCAGCCCCAGGCTGGTAAAGGTATAGGTCCCGCAGGTGGTGTCTTTGGTCTGCGAGTTGGCCGGCGCAGCTTGCAGCTTGAAGCCGGTGACGGCGCCGCCGGCATCTTTGGTCAAGGTAGGAGCCGCCAGATCGTAGAAATAGTTATTACTATCCGGCACCGCCACGGTCGTCGATCCCGCCGGATAGCCCAGCGTCGGGAGATCAGAAGCGTAGGTATTGTTGGCGGTATAGTAGCGCTCCTCCCTGCTCGCCAAGTCCAGCAGAGCCGCCTGCGCGGAGGAGCGCCGGGATTTCATTACCGAGCTGCGATAGCTCGGCAGCGCGACGGCGGCAAGGATGGCGATGACCACCACCACCACCATCAACTCGATCAAGGTAAAGCCGCGACTGTTTTTCATTGTGTTTGCTTCCAGGTGATGCGTTTGCCGAGCATGTTATTTGGCGGATTTTTCTTCACCATCAAAGGCACCCCGCTGGTATTCGGTTCGAATATATATTTGCCGCTGCCGACCGAGGTGGTGCCCGGACTGCCTGCCGCATTCAACTGGTTCCCCATGACGACCAATTTATTGACGTTATTGGGGAAGTACGATTGCGCGAATGTGCCGCCGGTCAACGGATTGAACGCCATGGTCCAACCGGTCGGCACTGAAATCGAGCAGCTAGAGGCGCCGCTGGACGGCGGTATCGTGGTGTTCAATTCCAGCGCACCATCGCTGATAACCGGGTTATAGACCACTTGTTCGCCGCTCAACGGCAAATCAAGCAGCCAGCCAAACTGATCGTTCTTGGTCGGCGCAGCACAACTGAGACTGCCTTGCCAGCAGACGGTCTTGTTGCTCAGCGTGCGATAGCCAAGCACCTGTCCGCCCGAGGTATCGGCAACCGCCGTCGTGGTTTGCGCGGTCAGATTGCTGCGGGCAATCGACTGCGGCCCTGTCAAGGAACCGTATTGCACGCCTGACGCCGGTATCACCACCTTATTGGCTGTCGTGGTACCGCTATTCCAGTTCGACATATCCCAGTCCCACACGCCATAGACGGTCTGGGTGCCGGACGCATAGGTATCGGCTGCGGCCGAGGTGAAGGGCGTTTTCTGGCCGGTGGCAAACATCAGCAAGACCCGATTTGTCGTGCCTACCGGGATCGACGACACCTGGATCTGGGTAGTGATCGGCTGCGCGGTGCCGCCGCTATTTTTGGCGGTAAAGAGCGGAGTTGCGGTTTTATTGCCGTACTTGGACACGCCCCAGTCGGCCGTATTGCTGCTGGTCACATCGAACCGCCAGACATTCCCCAGCAGATCGCCGGCATACAGGTAGTCGACCACGTGATCGCTATCCAGGTCGGCCGACGCGACATAAGCAATGCCGTCAGGGTTGCTGCTTGTGCCAGTGCCGGTCGGCAGCCAGTTGAAGGTTTTTGCGCCCGTTGCAGGGTCGATCGTCATGATGTAAATGCCGGCTTTGCCATTGGCGCTGTTATAGCCGTTGCCAAAAATGACCGCCCATTGGCCGTTATGCATACGCCGGATCAACGGTGTGCCGTAGGTATTGCCAAGCTCCGTCAGTGTCGAATTGGTCCACTCGCCTTTCACCAAGGTTGCGGCATTGGACTCTTTGAATTGCGTCGGGTCGGTGATATCCAGCGCATAGATCCCGCTGCCGCCGGCCCCCAAACCGCCGACCAGCCAGGTGTGCCAGGCGCTGCCGTAAAACAGGTCGCCGCTTGCGGGTGTCGCGTTCGCATAATAAGCGTGCGAATACAGCGGATCGGTAAATGTAGGCAGGTTGGCGATCACGCTGGCCGGCAGATAATCGAGCACATCCTTGCCGTCGTTGTTGGTGCTGTTGTAGGTGCCGTCCGTGTTGTAACTGCCGGCCTGGAAGCCATGCACCATGCCGTCGTTGCTGCCGACATAAACCACGTTGGTGCGGGTCGCTGCTGAGGACGCGACAAATGCGGCGTAGCTGGTCTCCGGATTTTTGGCAGCCAGATACAAGCGGTCTACCCAAGTTGCCTGGTAAGGCTTGCTGGGCGGACCAACCCAGGTCGGGCTGGAATCAATGATGTCGCCCAACACGCCGGTACGCTGACGCAATGATTTGGTCGGTTGTTCCTGAGTGCGGTCGCCACGCAAAAAATTGAGCCGGATTTGCCCATTGGTGTCGACCACATTGCCGGGACCGACATTGAGCGCCGCCTGCTGCGAGGTGGTTATCCCGCTGGTCCAGGTGAACGGAATGCCGCCGCCGCTGCCGTCTGATGTCAACACGGTGCGTGTGGTTTGCGCGGTAACGCTTTTGAGCGGGATGCCTTTTGCATCGGTGCCCAGCGCCGCGCAGCCGCCGCCAGTCAGGTTGCAACTGCCATCCCAATTGGCCGTATTCGAGATTGACGGCACGCCGGCCGTAGTCACCACCGAATTGGCCGTCATCTGCCCCCACCAGTTGTCCGGATGATAGATCGCAAAGTACACCTGGGTGCCGGCTTGTACCTGCGCCCCCTTGACGGTATTGATGCCGCCGCTGCTGGAAGACTCATTAGCCGGACTGGCGATGAAACAGGTGATTTCATGGACGTTGGTCGAGCCGCCGGTACCGCCCGAGAATCCGAACCGGAACGAGCTCGGAAGCGGACCGCTGACCTTCGAATCAAGAATGTTCTTGTTCGTGATGACCGTGGTATACGCCCCGCCGTTGTAGCTATACCAAAGACTCAGCAAGCCGCCCGGCGTGATTTTAAGTTTGTAAGTAATCGGAACAGCATTCGGGCGAGTCGTGGTGTAGCTCTGCGCCATCGGGATATCACCGGACTGCAGCGGATAGTGAACCGGCAGGGTCACGCCTGTAATGTAGGGATAATCCAGGATCGCGGTGGTACTGCCGGAAGAAGCGATGGTTGCCTTCCCTGTCTGACAAGCGGAGGCGATGTCGGAGGCGCCGTATTTATAACCGAGCGCTTTAAAATTGGCCGCATTCACCGAGCCCCCGCCGCGCAATACGATGCTGTTCGGCGCATATCCTTTGGGCCCGCTGGTGGCGGTACTGTCGCCGGAGCCGGTAGAGAAATTACCCCACTCATCCAGGCCCAAGCCGATATACCCGCCGGCGACGCCGTCATAAGGGGAGTTCCGGTTGGAACAGGAATACCCCAGGCTGCCGCCCGCCGCCCCGACGTTGCCCGGCGTGGCTAAAGACCCGTCCAGCAGAAAAAAGCCAATCCCGTCCGCCCCAAGATGCACAGGACCGTCCTTGCTGCCGTTATAGACATAGGTCGTGAACGTGGTCTGGATCCCCTGGTCGGTCGGAAATGTCGCGTTGTAGACCACCGATCCATGCTGCGAACCTTGATTATTGGTCAGCCGCAGCGCACCGCTACCGCTCGCGTCGGGCAGCGTCCCGGTGGTTCCGCCGACGCCGCCGGCGGCACAGGCTGGGATCACGCTGACGCCCGATGCGTAAGGATTGCCGCTGCCGGCTGTCAGACAGGCGCCGCCGCTCGCGGTCCAGCTGTTTTGCGCCGCACCGACGGTAAAGTTATCCGACACCACGATAGCGTCGGCAATGCATGGCAGCATCAGCAAAGCCGCCAGGTTCATATTTTTGATACTGATTTTTTTCAATTTGGTCCCCTATTCGCTACCTAGATCGCAGATTTTGCAGCCGACCCTGAACACGGTTTGTAGAGTCGCCACGGCATTTTTGTTACCACCCCAGCCTTGCGCAGTAATGGAATACATCTGCTTTCCCGCTGTATCGAGACCCAGGTAGTAAATGGAGTAAATCGGATTGGCGTAATAATTCCCGACGCCGCCGCTGGTGCTGACAGGCAGCGCCGTGGTATCGGTGAAATTGGCGAAGCTGGTCAGGCTCGGGGTGCCGGTACAGACCTGCGTACCCGTCTGTGCGCCCGCTGCGGTACAAGCCACACCGGTGGTCGCATTGCCGGGCTGGATCAGCCACCACTCCGCAAAGTCGATCGCAGCCTGAGCCGCTTCCGTGGCCCGGCTCTTTTCGCGCAAATTGGATGCCATCATCTGATCCAGGCCGAAGCCGCGGAACATCGCAACCCCCAGATACATCATCAGGACCAAAAAAATAAGCGCACTGATCAGCACGAAGCCGTCTTGTCTTCTGTTATTCATAGCGTGTTCATCAAACCGATAGTCCGCGTGAACGGTATGGTTGCAGGCTGGCCGGGCTGGCCGTTGAGCGGATTATTAAAGTTCAGCGTGACCTGGGCCGACTTGACCAGGCTCCAGTCAAGCACGGCGCTGGCGGCCTGATACTGGTATGCCGAACCTTTGCCATCGGTATCGACGCCAAACAACACCTGCATGCTGGCCACGCCGCCGACCAGCGATTGCGTGGTGGCCGCCACGCCATTGACGGTCTCGGCACAGTTAAGCGTGTTGCTGCCATCGGTTGAGACGCTATAGGTATCGACGTAAGTGGCGGCGCCGCTGGACAGGCCGGCGCAGGTCGGCAGAGGCGCCGCAGCGGCGGTCACATATCTGACGCTGAACGAAGAGGCGGTTCCGGTCACCGGCGTTCCAGCCACCGTAAAAGGCGACTGCGAAGCCAGGAAAACTGTCGCATTGGTATTCGTCAGCGGCGTAGGAAAAAATCCCGCCTGCTGCACCGCGCCCGCAATCAAGGTCATCGCGGTACGCTGCTGATCCTGCAACTGCGACAAGCCGGATCTGGAAATGGAATTCTGGCGCATGCCGAAGTAGGCGCTGCCCAGCCCGATCATCAGGAACAGACTGATGGTCATAGCCACCATCAGCTCGATCAGGCCGATGCCATGTTGTTTGGTTCGCATAGCAGCCATCTCAGTTTATGTTCGCGAAAGTGGTGTAACTCTGGGACTGGATCGTGCCGGTAGCCAGAGCGCCGCTGACCGTGGCGCCAGCCGCCATGTTGTGCAGCGCCACGTTCTTTTCGTTCCACGACACCGACACCGTACAAACATTCGGCGTCGCGCCATTGCATGCCACCTGGGCCGCGCCCGCCGGCAACAGGGTGGCGACGTTCGCGCCCCATGCCTTCAGGTCATACGCCGCCATCTCGGCCGCAGCGCAAGTGCCGGCCGTGCAATCGGTGCTCAGGCCGTTCAGAGTGGAATCGCCCAGCGTGGTATTGGTCCAGTCCTTGGCGCTGACGCCGCTCACCTTGCCCGAGGTGGTCGAAGTGCTCCAATACGGCTGGTTGGCTTGCATTTCCGCAGTCAGGCTCGAGGCCAGGATGGCGGCCAGACTATGGGTCCGGGCTATCTGGGTGTTGTTAATCGCCAGCATCTGCATGCCAGCCATGCCCAGCACCCCCAGCAAGATGATGACCAGCGTCACCAGCACTTCCAGCATCGAAAATCCGCCGGATTTATGTTTCTTGATCAGCATGCTGCCCCCACTAGACGGGTCCATGAGCCAACGCTGAAATTCAGGCAGCGACGCAAACTGGTGGTGTTGGAAGCCTCTTTCAAAGTCAGTTTTCCGGAGGCTTTGGTGTAGCCGTTGCGATCAAAGCTGATCCCCGCCCCGAGTGAGGCATCGGGAACCAGCGTGTCCGAGCCGGAGAAAGCGTTTTCCTGTTTGAGGATATTGGCCGCAGTCGCCATCCCGCTCAGGTCGCCGGCAGGGTCGGCAAACACGGTCCATCCCTGATCCCAGTTGCCGGATGCCGCACACCCCGCGGTAGGGCAAATGGCGACGGTGGTGCCGCGCTTGACGGCTTCGCTGCGGGCAAAGCTGGTATCCATCGCCACCCTATCCAATTCAGCACTGACCCGATTGTTCGCGATCGACGATCGATAAGACGGAACGGCCACTGCGCCCAGGATCGCGACGATGCTGATCACTACCAATAATTCAACGAGGGTGAATCCACTGCCGAACTTGCCCATAATCATTCCAAAATCATTTAACTATTGCTTTTAGGAACAAACTTGCCTATAATCAAGCCGGAATTATTTCGACCTTGCCTTCCGGCATATGATTTGATTCATCCCAACTCGATTTTCTGAATGATTGATCCCGCACTGTTAACTAATAACAGCCTGGTTGACAGCATGAATTCTGCTGAGCAACACCTTCTGCGCGATTGAATTATAGAGGCGCAATTTCCACCGAGACACAAGCCAGACGCCCGCTCGTCGTCGCCTTTTTACCGCTCGTCCACCGGGATTTTGCATCTGTCAATCATTATTTGTAGACGTATGTCAACGATCGATTAACGCTCAAAGAATGCTGCGCAGCAGCACACGGCTCACGCAAGACCTCATAAAAAAAGCTGCGACGGGTCCACCCAAGCGGCAACTTTTCGCATTGCGTCACACCCCTGCTAGAAGCAACAGGTATTGCCGTGTTTCAGTTATGAGACGATCCAGCTTAGGTTTAATTTCCAGAGAGGAAAGTTATGTCTAACAACTCACGCGCCTGCCGCCTCATCCAAGCCAGCAATCTGGCCTACAGCATGTCCGAGGATGGAACCCAGTTCGATCCCTCCCCCGCAGTTTCCAAGGCGATTGATGCGATCGGCTACATACCGAGCACCCTCAAGTTTTATCAATCGCCGCTGGAGGACGGTATCAACGCTTGTTATTACGGCGAAACCCCGACCGAAGCCATCCTCACCTTCAGGGGCACGTTGCCGCCCACCTTTGAGTCCATTGAGGACTTCTTCAAGTCGCTAACGGATTGGATCAACGACGCCGAGATCAAATTGGTCAAGGGAACGAATCTGGCCGGCCTGGTGCACAAAGGCTTCCTGGAATCGCTGGATGCGCTATGGGACTGGATTGTTGAACTCAAGCTTGAAGACGCGGTAGCGCGCGGCAAATCGTTGCTCGTGACCGGCCACAGCAAAGGCGGCGCCCTGGTGTACCTGGCGGCATACCGCCTGACGCAAATGAGAATACCGGTGCAAGCGACCTACAGTTACGCCGCAGCACGTGCAGGCGATCGCGCATTTGCCGACGCTTTCGATCGGATGGTCAAAACCGGCGCGATAAAGGAAGCCTACCGTTTCGAATACCAGGATGACCTGGTCCCCCACCTGCCGCCGGAAACCGGCGCCTGGCGCGGCGTCCAGAAAGGCTTGACCTCAGTACAAAGCAAATTCCCGACCGAGGCCCCACACATGACCTGCGACCCGGAAATCGCGCAGGATGTCGACCGCTTCCTGGAGCAATTAGACAACACCCTGGATCAGCCATCGTATGCGTCGGCAGGCGAACTCCAGTTCATTGACTGGAATAACAACGTCGTCGGCGATTCGTTCGCGCTCTCCATCGAACGCACGCTGAGCCTGGCCAAACTGATGGCCGAGTTTGAATTCGAACGGATCATCGAGGACCACTCCAGCGATGGCGGGTATATGCAGGTGCCGTGCAAGCCGTAGTATTGATGAACCGATGTTTTCAAGCTTTCGCATACAGATCCCGGTGCGGTTGACCATCTGCGCCGGGTTTCGCTGAACATCAACCGCCCCCAACTTGGCCGACTGAGTGGGCTCCTTTAACGTCTTCAATGCAGCGGTAGCGGACAGTCAAATTCCTCGGGCGAAGTGCAGCAATCGGCCAATTGCGGCCAGTTAGATTCTGATATCGGAGGAATTGGATCATGAATTTTGATTGGCACGGCGGAGCAATTTCGCGGACAACGTTAGTCGATTCTGCCTACAAAAATACGCAGAACGTTCGGCGCTTTCTTTCACGTCAGTGTGGACCGGAGTTCAAATTTGATCGCGACCTGATGGCATGGATACGAAACGGTGTCGAGAAGAACATGGGCGACGTTGCGGACGAGTGGACACGCCGACGTACAAGGGCGCAATACTAATTTGGATAACGCCGAACAGTCGATGGTTCAAAGGCCGCCTTGGGGTGTGGAATGGTTCTGTGGGTCGAATTCGGGCTTTCGCGAATGACCGAGTCCGGCCAGTAGCCGTCAATCGCGAACGGCAGCCGTACGGCAGCCGACTTGCTCTGTTGCTCGGAGCCCGGCAACTTTGTCAGTGAGCAGATCAGGAAACCATGCATGCCCACCCTTGCGCTCGGTTCGGCCGACTGGTAAAGTTGCTCTGAAGAACGCCGCTTTTCCCACGAATTTAATGGTGTTCGCAATCCCAGAGGTCAAGCAGGTTTGCGTTGCCGGACGAAGTCTTGCCGCGATTCACATTGACTTGGTTAAGCCGCAGTCGGCGGCGGAGTTGTGCGGCGGGCCTGGTGGACAAACTAACAGTTAGGCGTCAGCCCCCCCCTTTTTTTTTCTACATCACCATGACACTTCGAATCGCGTCTTGCAGTTGCGGCCAGCTCTCTGCCAGAGTCTCTGGAGATCCGATCCGAGTGTCGGTCTGCCATTGCCTCGCATGTCAGCGTAGAACCGGGAGCGTCTTTGGAGCTCAAGCCAGGTTTCTGCGGCAAGCAGTCGAGATCAACGGAACAGGCACGGAGTATGTTCGTGTCGGAGACGAAGGCGGAAGAGCCAGGTTCACCTTCTGCCCTACTTGCGGCGCCACGGTCTACTACGTCATGGAAGGCAGAGAAGACAGTATTGCCATTCCCGTCGGCGCCTTCGCAGAATCGAGCTTCCCAGCACCAACGTTCTCGGTCTATGAAGATCGGATGCATCCTTGGGTAACCGTGCCCAAAGACATAGAGCACATGGCATAACGCCACCACTGACGCCTAACCCTAATCCCTAACCTCTCGCTCAAGCGGAGCGCCAACAGACCACTTAGCTCGAACGTTGAGCGACCGTTTGGCGGGATCTTCAGCCAGCCACGCCGCCATGCCATGCCGTGATTGAAGCTAGAAATTGCCCCATTTCAGCTTCCGAGGTAAATGCTCTGCGCGGCACGATGTAGGAATTGTAGTTTTTGCGCACGATGTAAATGCATCCATCGACGCGCTCGATTGACCGAACTTCGCCCCACCCAAGCTGGCCACTCTTTGCGCCTATGCTGGTCTTGATTCCGCTTTCATTGACCACCAGCGTTCTGAGCTGACTCTTGAAAGCAGCGAGCGGATATAGCGCGAAGAAGACGATGACGGCAAATCCGGCAATGGCAGACCAGGCGATATGGGCATACGTATCAGAGGCGCCGCGCAAGAAGATGGACGCAACGGCGGAAGCAAGCAAGAACGCCAGAACATGGATCTGCCACAGCTTTTGCTTCCAGACTTTCCAATACCAACGCATGACTTCGGCTTTGGCGCTGTGATATACGATTGTGAATTCCATGTCGGGTGAATGTAGGGTTATGCAGTTTATCTGCCGATCAGTAACCGATGCCTGCGTATCTGCAATAAATGATTAATCTTAAGAGGTCCTTGTTGAACCTAAATTAAGCTTGTAGTTATTGCCTGAGCCTAAGCACTCGCATTCCAATAAACTCGCATTTACTTTGGATTTATATCTGCGCAAGGCAAAGCGTTCGGCCTTGGCAATGGATTTATCACTACCGGGATGCCATCTTTTTTTACTTGCACGTTGAAAGATCTTGCCCCGCCAAATACACCGAGCAGACCGTAAATCATTTCATACTCAATTTGATAGACGGATCCGGTGACAATCGGCATTTCCCAATCCACAGTCATTGTGATATTTCCGGCAGTGCTTGATGTGTAATATTGAGCTCTTAGAGAAACGTTATCTCCAGAAGGGATTTCAACTACTGTAGGTTTTGATCGGCGAGAAAATTCGGCGATTCGCGTGGTGTTTCTGTAATTGCTCTTTACGCCAAGCGGACTTGAACAAATGACTGGCCCCGTCAAAAATAGCGCACCTTCATAAAACGGGTTATATATGATCGTTGCATGAGGGACTCCCTCGGGGACAGTGTAAGGTTTTTGTGACGCGCATCCAGCTATGAGAGCAGCGGCCAGTATCGCTGCTGTGATTTTGAAGCAATAAGAATAAATGGATGTTGGTGATTTCATTTTAATTTCATGGCTTCTAAGCCGGAATTGAGCAAATAAGTTTCGTCATATTGAATGCTTCATACGGCCGCGCAGTATAAACCCAGTCAAGATAAGTAAAACACCTAAAACCTTGCCCGAAAACGTCGTTCCACAAACTCTCAAGCCCAACGATCGCGCCCGGCCCAGAACGAACACGCAGGACAAATTTCACCCTCGGGGTAGTCAATGCCTTCCTCGTGCGGACAACCAATAATGCGATCCGTCGCAGCGATAGAACGCACGCCGTGATGTTCGATGAAGTGCACGATGGATTCGTTGATTTGCGGATCGACTCTGACGTCGACCGAATCGGACAACCACCTCTCAAGCAAGCTCACCTCATTGCCCTCGTCCACAATGATGGCGACCGACACTTTTGTCGCGCGCTTATCGTCGGGGCCATAGAAAGCAACAGTGGCGAGCGGATAGCCTTGAAATCCCTTCTTGGCTTTCTTCTTGAGTTTGTCCCGATACCAACGGTCTTTCAGCGTCATTACATTCTCCTTTCGAGTTCCAACCAAAGTTGATAAAGAATATGCCGAACATCAAGCATGCGCAGCCAGAGGAATAGGTTTTGTGGGGTGATGCGCATCCGGTAATTATTCGGACGCGCACTGTGACAGCGCGGCTACCGCTACGCCGTCACAGCACTGCCTAGTTGCCAAATGCGGCATTAGTCCTGCGGTTTGCGTTCTCGTGCATCCAGCTGCTGCTGGTTGAGGCAATCAATCTGCTCCCCGACCAGCATAGCCATCACGCCGGCGGCTTCCATCGAAAAGCGCAACAGCCGCTCCGAATCGGCGATATCCAGCGTCGGCGGACAATCAACGTTGTCATGCTCGCGCGCCAGATTGCTGGCGTGGACCAGCTTCAGACAAGTTTCAATGCCATGACTAAAATCCCGCGTCAGCGCCAACAGCTGCGCCGATTTATCGAGATCCAGTTCTTCGACTAACCATGAGAATGGGTGGTGACTTGCTTTGTTGCTTGAGCTCATTGCGTACTCCCTTTTTGTGAGGATTACGCCGCGTTCCGTCGCTAAACAGAGGTGGCGGCAAGTAGCAGGGTTAGCGAACCGGCACAAAAAAGGAAAAACCGGCAGCCCGAAGGCTCCCCACCACTGCCGCCATAGGGACGAGCAAAGGTGACGCACAAAAAAAGCCGCAGGGCGCGGCGTGTGCGCTTTTTTGTAGTTCCAGGTCGCTAAACCAGTTCCCTGAATGAAGCACTCAGGGACGGGGGTGACTATAGACGTATTTGGGGACGATGACAATCCGCGCTTTTTGGAATTAATCGACATCGATTCTCGGCAAGGCTCGCTTGTCGCTTGCATCAGGAGGGAGGCATCCATTTCATTCTCCGAGTATCGGTGTCAGTTCTCTGAGAGCCGTGGTCGGTTCTCTGAGCATCGGCATCGGCTCTCTGAGCATCGGCATTGGCTCTCTGAGCGTCGGCATCGGTTCTCTGAGCGTCGGCATCGGTTCTCCGAGCATCGACATCGGTTCTCCGAGCATCGGCATCGGTTCTCTGAGCATCGGCATCGGTTCTCTGAGCATCGGCATCGGTTCTCTGAGCATCGGCATCGGTTCTCTGAGCATCGGCATCGGTGCCCCTCGTACGCCCTGCTGCTATTACATCCCGTCTGGGCAACAAGATGTCGGTTATTAAGATTTTTTCTGCATTAATAAAGAAAAACTTCTTGGTGTACTGCTAAATAATTCATTTAACTCCTTTGAACGCATTGTGCAATTCACATAAAGAAGAATTGAATAATCAGGGAATTCCATTTCTGCCGGCTCCCCATCAAGAGGGTCCATGTTTTTCTTTAATAAGAAATGTTCCGTATCACTTTTCCCATACCGGTAGTATTCCCCATGATAAAAGCTATCTCTTGCTTCAAACTCGACATTGAGGGTTTTTTCTAAAATAGACTTTGCCTCTTCAAGAGTGGGAAGCAAATATCCATATAGGTCATTCATTACCATAATATTGATGTCCTAATTATTTGGAAGTGTCATGCTTGGTGCGCATTGAACTGCGCAAACTGGTTGCCCGCTGTACAGAATCATTAATAATTAATAGAACATCACCGGCCTATGAGTGCTAACGTGTTTAAAACAACAAACTACGAGATCGCTTTACACCCCTCCATTCCTACCGAGCGCAAAGCATTCGCCAACTCGTCAGAATAGTCAAAATAGCCTCTGGAATTAATTTCTTTATCAGAAAGAATGCCGCCTACAAATTCCGAAACAGTTTTTTGAAATTCCTGAAGGGCAAGCGGTGTTTCAGCCGACAATTCTAGGACGAAGGCATCACCAAGTTCATTCGCTGGCAATCCAAATAAGATAAAGGTCATACCCGACTGTTGCGCGACAAATGCTGGCACCTCCTCGAAGCGTCCCGTCTCTTCTCTCTCGAAGCTAAGACCACCCAATACACCCTCCAGTTGGATAGCCAGGTCTTCTAGAGGTATATCAATGGGAAACTCCACTGCGGCATGTATATTGTTCATCAAAGTAGCATCCATCATTTATTTTTATTGTCAGCACAAACTTTAAGGCAAATATCTATGATCTTTAATTACTAAAGGCTCAACCACCTCTTTCCATACATTTTCACCCCATTTTTGCCAATCAGTTGGGTTATCTAAATCAATAAAATAATCACGAATGGCTTTAATTGCCACATTAAAATCTTGGCCGCTGAGTGCCATAAAAGAATATATTTTTTGATATATCCATTCCTCACTTTTTATACTTTCGAGTATTGCACAGTGATCCTTTAATGCCTCATTGAGCATGTCACCAAACGCATCCCATGCGGTACTGTTTGTACTATCACCAGATAAATTTTTCTCTGAACTGGGAAGAGCAGGATCAACTAATCCAATAATTATGTAACTCATCTCTACCTCACAATAATAATTTTATTCTGCTGCGACCTTGGTAAGGTCTTCACATAATCCAAGAATATCTTCTGATTTTCTGGTGCCAGCACCCGAAAATCAACAGGCACAAAATCAGCTTTAGACAAATGGTCTTGAATAACTTTTTGACCAGAACCTGCTTCCATATTTTTTGCGTAGTATTTATTGAGTCCTTCAATCTCTTTTTGGGTAAGGTTATCTGTCGTATACATTGCATCAACAGTTTTACCTGCATTAGGCCCTGAAGTAATAACAAAATCTGGTGACTTGCCGGTCATACCTGCAGAAGGTGAATAACGTTCCATTTGCCCTAATGACGACTCTAGCTGTGCCGCCACCGCGGACTCTGCAGGCTTGACCTTGCCGCTACCACCTATATCGGGCGAATTTAGTCGTTGCTGTGCATCGAGCGGTGTGGATTTTATTTCTGCTTCTAACAACGAATCAGAATTCCGTATCAATGTACCTTCTCTCGCTACATTATTTACCACCGCACCAGCTTCAGAAAGCCCCGCTATTGCCTTCACAGCCCCAGCCAGTCTCCCCACCCCTCCAAAGACTCCCGAAAATATATTGAAATCCCTCTCTTGCTGATGAGCGAGCGCGTCCTGATAAGCCTTTGTTCCCGGATCGTCAATCGCATAAGCAATCGGGTCGCCATTGGTGCAACCGGCAGCCGGACAAGTGGCCGCAAGCGGGAAGTACGCTTTGCCATCCACCACGGTTGATATCCGGTGCGTTCCTTGCGGTGCCGCTGGCAGTCCGTTGCCGTTGCTGGTTTGCGCTTGCGTCGACCCGTTGAAGAAATAGCGGCTGCTTTTGCCGCCGGTCTGGTCAACAATAAAGTTCATCAGATCTTTAGTTGGCGCCGTTGGCAAGCGTTCAATGCAAGCGGTCCCGCTCTGGCCATAGCAATCAAGCGCAACTGGCGCGTTTTGCCGTTGATTATCCTGCATCGACAA
Organism: Paraherbaspirillum soli; assembly: GCF_042654985.1. Classification (NCBI taxonomy): domain Bacteria; kingdom Pseudomonadati; phylum Pseudomonadota; class Betaproteobacteria; order Burkholderiales; family Oxalobacteraceae; genus Paraherbaspirillum; species Paraherbaspirillum soli. The sequence continues at coordinate 31,748 of NZ_JBHSMT010000010.1, forward strand.
ATCTGCCGATGTGGGATTCAGCGCTTTGCCGTTGACATACGTTTCCTGCATATCGGCGGCCACGATCACTTTGCCGTTCTGATCTTTCAAGCCGCTGCGTCGCAGCGCGTCGAGAATTTCTTGTTCGGTGTATGGCCCCTTCTTGGCAAGTTCCTTGGCAGTCGCCTTGTCTCCCTGATGCAATTGCCGGTTATTCGCTTCCACATTCAAACCGGCCGCCGCACCAGCACCGCCGCCGACGATCCCGCCCAGCACCGTCGCCGTCACCTGCGCCAGTCCCTGCTTGATCCCTTTCGGCAGATCCATATCGTCGATCGCAGCGCCGACCGTTGCCATGGTTGTGGTCGAAGTCAGTGCTCCGGCAGCGCCCTGCAAGCCGCCGGTCAGTGCACCGGTCGCCGTGTGCAGCGCAACCCGATAAACGCCGCCTTCGGCCCACTTGTCGGCTTCGGCATTGAGCGCGGCAGCTCCGTCCTTGTCGCCGTTGTCACTGCTTTGTCTGGCTTGGCGTCTGAGCACATCTTCCTTGTCGGTCGCATATTTGCCAATCTCCTTGGCCGCCAGTTGTCCAAACGCCGCCGTGATCTGCACTTGCGCCTTCACATCGTCATTCAGCTTCTGGCCGTCCCAGTCTTTGACAATGGCATTGCTGTTGTCCTTGCCGGTGCTGATATCACGCTTAATGCTGGCGACCGTTTGTTCCGCCGTGCTGCCGGTTTTAGCTTGCTGTGCTGCGTCGTCAGTGATCGCAATCACGCCGCCGCTGATGCCGCTAGTGGTCGTGCTACTGGAACTGCCGCTGCGGCTGCCGTAGCCAGCCGCGGTGCCTTGTTTCTCGTCCTGGAAGGTCTTGATGCTCGGACCTTTATTCTCGGCCTGCTGGCCGTCGGCCGATTGGCTGCTACCGTCCGCCGCCTTGCTGCCGCCCCCCTTTTTATCGCCACTGCCGCTGACACTGAAACCGCCGCTCAGCCCCAAGCCACTAGCGTGGAAATCGCTGTGGTTCTGCACCTCGCTCTGCGTCAGCGTCTTGGTCGTCAAACTGTTCTTGTTGTCCGCCACCGCCTGCTCGCTGCTGGCAATCGCCGCCCCCTTCAGATCGGTATTGCCACCGACCTTGACCTGGAACCCGCCATCGCCAGCCGCAATCCCGGATTGCTCGCCGACGCTGGCGAAGTCGCCGTTGACCTTGCTGGTATTGAAATTGCCGCTCGCCGCAAACCCATAGCCGACAGTGACGCTGCCGCCGATGCTTTGGTCCTTGCTCTGGTATTTGCTGGTGTCTTGCAGGCTCTCGATATTCAGATTGCCGCCGACATCGGCCTTGACCGTGTTGCCGCTGACGACGCCGCCCTTGATGTTGGTGTCGGCCCCGGATGCCAGCGTCAAGGTATTGCCTGCCGTGACGTGCGTATTGCTTTGCGTGACGTCGCTGCCGTCTGCCTTGCCGCGGCTGCCGGCGGCGTTGGCGGTGATGCCGAACGACATGCCGTTCGATCCGAATGTGGCGGCGATGCCGACTGCGGCGCTGCTGGACGAGTTGCTGCTCTTTTGGTCGCTAGTGCTTTGCGCCGCTTGCAAATTAATGTTGCCGTCCGCCTTCAGGCTGGCGTCCTTGCCGGCGCTGAGGTCGCTGCCGAACACGCTGAGGTTGCTGTCCTTGCCGCCGCCGGTGGCGAGGATCTTCAGGCTGTTGCCGGCGGCGACGCTGGAGCCGACTGCGGTGCTATTGCGTTGCGTGTTTTCGCTATCGCTGCGGCTGCTACCGACCGTCAGGCTGACGGTCACTTCCGGATTGGCCGCCGCTTGCGCGACGTCGGCCGCGGCCTTGATCGCCAGCACCAGCGCCAGCAGCTTCATGCGTGGGTCGTCGGTCTTCTTGGCGGCGTTTTGCATCGCCTCGATCGACTGCGCGGCAGTGATGATCGGGCTGCTGACGCCGAGCGACAGGCCGCTCGATTCGGTATGGGTCCGGTTGATTTGCAACGCGCTGTCGAACGCGCTATTGATCTCTACCGTCTTGGCGGCGATGTCGATATTGCCGGCGGGCGCGACGACCCGGCTGCCGGTCTGGCTGTAACGCTCGCCGGCGCTGATGCTGAGGTTGCCGCCGGTGGCGCCGAGCACGCTGCCGGTGTTGGTCACTGTCTTCAGCGTGTTCTGGTTGTCTTGCTCGTTGCTGCCCCAGCTGAAGCCGCCGCTGCTGTAGACGCCGGAGATTTCTTCTCTTCTTGAGGCGAGCTTGTCTGAGGTGCTTTGTGCGGTCGCGATCTTGACGTCGTGGCCGGCCGTCAGTGACACGTCCTTGCCGCCGACGACGTTGCTGCCCTGGACCGTCAGGTCGTGGCCGGCGACCAGGCTGACGCTGTCGCCGGACACGGTGCTGGCTTCGGCCTGTTGCAGCGTGCTGCGGTTGCTGATGGTGGTGCTTTTGGTCGATAGCGCATCGCCGGTCTTCACAAAACTTTCCTGCACTGCGCTGTGCTCGGTGCTCGCGTTCTGGATCGTGATGTCGTGCTTGGCCGCCAGCGCGATTTGACCGGTTTGGGTGCTCAGGTAAGCGCCAGTCAGTGTGATGTTGCCGCTAGCGTCAGCGGTTTTATTGGCGTTGTCGCCGTTACCCGCAGCGCCGCTGGCCTTGACCGTCAGATTGTTATTGGCGCTGACGTTGCCGCCGGCCAGCGCTTCGTCGCTGCTGGCGTTCCGGTAGTAGTCCTTTTTGCCGACTGTCTGCACGTCGCTGGCGACGCTGTCCTTGACTGCGGCAATGGTGACGTTGTTGCCGGCGATGACGGCGTTGCGGCCGGCGCTCAGGTTGGCCCCGCTCAAGTTGACATCGCCCTGCCCGGCTACCAGCGCCAGGTCGTTGATGGCGTTAAACCCGGCCAGCTGGTGCGTGGTGTTGCTTTCCTTGATGTGGGTGCTGCGCCCTTCGACCCGGTTGGCCTGGCCGTCATCGACGCCGACTTGATTGACTGCGATCTGGTAATGCCCGGCGACTGCGCTGACTTTGATGTCGCGTCCGGCCGTCGCGATCAGGTTGCCGCCGCTTGGATTGGCTTCGCTGGCGCTGCCGGTGGCGCTGACTTGCGCGCCTTGCGCGATCAGGTCGCGCATCGCATCCAGCCGCACCGAGCCGCCCTGCACCGTGGCGAGGCGGTCGATGTTGGTGCGGGTGCTAGTGCCTTGCGCGTTGGCGGTCGCGATGGTGCGGGTTTGCAGAACGATGTCGCGCCCGGCCAGCAAGGCCACGGTCGAGTCGATGCCGGTGCCCTGGATCACGCCGGACAGGTTAGTCAAATCGTTGCGGGCGCGGGCGACGATGTCCTGGCCGCTGATGCGGCCGCCCTGGTTCAGCAGGTCGTGGCCGGCGTCCAGCGCGGTGCTGTGGTCGGCGGCGATGCTGCCGCTGTTGACCAGGTCGTGCTCGGTCTGGATCAGCACGTCGCTGCCGGCGATCAGCGCGCCGCTGCGTTGCAGGTCGCCGTCTTGCGCACGGCGCAGATAGACCTGCGGCACCAGCACTTGCTGGCGGCTGCCGTCGGCCAGGGTCACCGTTTGCGGCGCCAGCCACACGATGTCGGTGGTCAAGTTCGCCATCTGTTCGGCCGACAGCGCAACCCCGGGCGACAGTTGGTATTGCCGGGCGAACGCGACCCCGGCGTTCATCAGCGCCTGGTATTCCTGTTCGGTGCTGGCGTAGCCGCTCAAGTAGCGGCGGCCGGTCAAGGCCAGGATCTGGTCGTTGATCAGTTGCTGTTCATAGAAGCCGTCGCCGTATCGCTTCAGGTTGCGCGACGGATCGCGGTTCAGCGATTGCAGGAAATAGTCGCTCGACAGGAAAGTGCGCTGGCTGGTGAAGCGCGGATCGGTTTCCACCAGATAGCGCGCACCCGGCTCCGCATGGATCACGAACAGGCTGCTGTTGGGCACGGTCAGGCGCGGCGCGCTGGTCAGGATCAGGTCGCGTGCGTGGGCGCCGCTGCCGTGGGCTTGTACTGTCTGGATCAGCGGCAGCGTGGCGGCGATGTTGCTGGCTGCGGGACCGGCGGCCAGGACCGCATCGACCGCTTGCACTTTGACCGTGCGGCTGTTGCCGCTGGCGGCGCTGACCGCGCCGGCTGTCGTGCCGTCCGGGTTGCTGGTGGCGACCGTCAGATCGCGGCTGGCGGTCTGGTTGGCGTATTGCTGATAGCGCACGGTCGGCAGGTCGACGCTGATGACCTCGGGCGCCTTGTCGTAGTTGTTGATGGCGTCCCACTCGCGGCAATGCCTGTTGCCCAGGGTGCCGCAGCTTTCGACGTGGGTGAATTGCACGGTGCCGCTGTAGCTGGTGCTGTTGACGCCTTGGGTGGCGCGGTTGATCACGTCGGGGCCGATGATGCGGTTGACGCCGCCGGCGACGATCTGGCTGTCCTGGTTGAGGGTCGAACCGGTCAGCGTGATGTTGCCGCCGGCCAGAATTTGCGCCGGGGCGCTGCTGACGACTTCGGTATGGCTGGAGGTGGCCGCGACCTTGTACCACAGATAGTCTTCGAACTTGTCCAGCCGGTTGTCTTCGGTGACTGCGGTGTTGTAGCTGCTGAGCTTGGTTTCCAGTTGGTCCAGCGCCGCCTGATAGCCGACATCCCACGCGGCATAGTCGCTGCGCCATTGTTTGCAGGCAGCCGAGTCGATCGGCACGGTGCTGCCGCTGTTGCCGTCATACGTCGAACAGCTGCCGGGGCCGTTCGGCTCGACCGGGAACGCCGACGCCACCGGGGTCACGCCAAAACGGCTGAAGACCGGGTCGTTCCATTGGTAATTGACGATCGTATAGCCCGGTTGGCAGGTCTGCGAGTCGCCGCCGCCGCTGCAGATTTCCGGCATTTTGGTGCGGGCGCTGGGGACGTTGCTGCGCTGGCCGTATTTGTCCGGATGCACCATGCAGCCGACTTCGTCCTGACCGCCGCCGACGCCGATGCATTGTGAGGCCGGGTATTTGGTGGTCGAATCTTTCGGCTGGATTTGATCCTGGTTGATTGTCGGATCGGTCACCAGCTTGGTCCGCAGGTGGTTGTCGCGGTTGACGATGTTGACCGCGTTCAGGCTGAGGTCGCCTTGCGCCTCGATCCGCGCCGAGGCGTTCAGGAAGTTCTGCATGCTGCCTTGCAGCTGGCCGTTGGCGCTCAGGCTGCCGCCCAGCCCCATGTCTTTCAAGCTGTAGATCAGGCCGCCTTCGGTGTTGTTCAGGTTCTGGACGCCGATCAGCAAGGTGTTGCGGGCGGCGATCACGCCGGGGCCGAAGTTGTTCAGGGTGCCGCCGCCGATAGCCAGCAGGTCGCCGTAGATCCGACCGCTGTTGTTGATGGTGCCGGCGCGGATCGTGGTGTTGATGCCGTCGATCAAGCCGCTGCCGCTGTTGGTCAGGGTGCCGCTCAGGTTGAGATTGGTGGTCTTGGCGCTGATCTCGCCGGTGTTGTTCAGGTTGCCGGTGTTGGCGGTCAGCGTATCGCCTGCGGTCAGGGTGCCGCTGTTATTGATGTTGTTGGCGTTGATGGTCAGGTTTTGTTGCGAGGACAGCAGGCCGGTGTTGTTGTAGTCGCCGTTGACGTTGAGCGTGACTTGCTTGCCGGAGGCGATGGTGCCGCCCAGGGTGTTGCTGCTGGTGGTGATGGTGGCGCTGTTGTCGCCGACGATCTGGCCGCCGGCATTGTTGAGGCTGGTGGCGTTGACGGTCAGGCCTTGTTTGGCGCTCAGCACGCCGCTGCTGTTGTCGAGACTGGCGGCGCCCCGGGTCACGGTGACGGTCACATCGCGGCCGGCTTTGATGCTGCCGCCGGCATTGTTGACGGTGTCGGCGGTGGCGCGGATATTTTTAGCGCTGATATTGCCGCCGCTTGCACCGAGCTGACGGTTGTCCAGATTGCTTGCAGTCAGCGTGGTGTCGCCATTGGCGCTGATGCGGCCGCCGCGATTGTCCAGCGTGCTGCTGGCGCTCAGATCGAGGTCGCCCAGTGTCTGCACCAGACCGCCGCTGTTGAGGATGTTGGCGGCTGTGATTGTGCTGTTGAGGTTGCCGACAATTTGGCCACCGACAGTGTTTAGCGCACGGTTATCCAGGTCGCCCGCGGCATGCAGCGTTTGCTGGCCGTTGCTGGCGATATAGCCGGCCTGGTTGTTGATGGCCCCGGCTTTGATATCCAGGCTGCCGCCGGCAACGATGCCGCCGCTGCTGCCGCTATTGCTATTGGCGATGCTGAGTCCGTGGCTGTCGATGCTGGCGTTGCCGACCGACTGCAGCAGGCCCTGGGTATTGTCGAGCGCGCCGGTGGCGGCAGTCAGGTTGCCGGCGGCGACGATCTGGCCGCTGCGATTGTTGAGCGCGGCGGTGGTCAGGCTGAGGTCCTGGCCGCTGATGGTGCCTTGTTGATTGCTGGTGTCGCCGGCGCTGATGGTGGTGTTGCCGGCGGCCTGGATTTTACCGTTGTCGTTGGTGAGTTTTTGGTTGCCGGTGGCGACGCTGGTGTTGGCGGTGAGCGAGGCCATGGTGCCGCCGCTGTTGTCCAGCTGTGCGCTGTTGATGGCGAGCGTGCCATTGGCGACGATTTTGCCGGCATGGCTGTTGTTCAGCGCCTGTCCGTGGGTGTCCAGGGTCAGGCCGGAACCGCTGGCGATGCTGCCGGCGGCATTGCGGATTTCGCCTGATTGCACGCTCAAGGCCTGACTGCCGATGATTTGGCCGCCGGCGTTGTTGAGCAATCCCAATCCATTGGCGAGTTGCAGGCTGGTTTGCTGCTTGGCGCTGATGGTGCCTGCGCTGTTGTCCAGGGTGCTGGCGCTCAAATTGATATTGCCGTTGCTGACGATTTGTCCGCGCAGGTTTTGAGCGGTGCCGGTGCTGGTCAGCGTTACCGCGTTGGCGGCCGACAGCGCGCCGTCGCTGTTGTCGATGCTGGCTGCATGTATCGCCAGCGTGTTGTTGGCGGCGATCCGGCCGCGCTGGTTGGCGACACTGCCGACATTGAGCGTGATGCCGTTGCTGGCCTGGATAGCGCCGGCCTGGCTGGACAAGCTGCCGCTGCCCAGTTCCAGGCGGACATTGCCGGCGTTCGGATTTGCATTGAAGGCGACGATGCTGGAACCGTCGTTGTTGAGGCTGGCGGCGCGGATGCTCAGGTCTTGTCCGCTGGAGACAGTGGCCGCTTGCGCGCCGTCCACATTGCTGGTCATGGCGCCCGACTGGATAGTCAGATTGCCGTTGGCCAGCAAGCGGCCGCCGCTGTTGTTCAGGGTCTGGCCGGAAGTGTCGAGCGTCAGCGCGGCGCCGGAGGAAATCTCGCCGGCACGGTTGTTCAGCGCCTGCGATGTGACGCTGGTGCCGCTGGCGCTGGTGATCAGGCCGCCGGCATTGCTGGTTGCGCCTGCATTGACCGTGACGCTGGCGGCGCTGGAACTCAACACGCCCTTGCTGGCGCCGATCGCATCGTTGTTCAAGGTGCCGGTGGTGACGGCCAGTGCATCGCGCGCGATCACCTGGCCGCCGTTGTTGATCAGGCTGCCCGATTGGATCACGGTGTTGCCGGCTGGCGTGCCGGCGCTGTTGCCCGAACTGATGCTGCCCTGGGTATTGTCGATGGCTGCACTGGCGTTCAAGGTCAGACTGCCGCCCGCAATGATTTGTCCGCGGCGGTTGTCGAGTGCGCCGGCGCTGAGGTCGAGGGCGGCGTCCGAGACGATGGTGCCGCCGCTGTTGTTCAATGCTGCGCCGTTGGCATTGACGCTCAGTCCGGTTTTGCCGGACAGCGTGCCGCTCTGGTTGTTGATGGCTTGCGCGCTGGTGATGCGGGTCGCGAGATCGCTGGCGATCAGGCCGTTGTCGTTCAGCAGTTGCCCAGCGTTGAGCACGACTGCACTGCTGCCCATTAATTTGCCGCCGCTGTTGTCTACGGTGCCGGCCGTGGTCAATGCTAGCTGGCCCTTGGCGGCGAGCACGCTGCTGCCGGCGTTGGCGATTGATGCGCCTTGCAGGGTGACATTTTGGGCTGCTTGCCAGATGCCGTTGCTGTTGTTCAGCTGGCCGCTGGCGCTAGCGTCGAGGTTGCCGCCGGCAGCGATGCGGGTATTGGCGGCCTGTAGATTGCCGGCGCTGGCGTGCAGATGGATGTTCTGGTCGGCGCTGATCTGGGTGCCGCTGAGTATCTGGCTTTGGGCTTGCAGGCTCAGGTCGCCGGCGGCCAGCAGTTTGCCGTTGGTGTCATTCAGGTCGGTGGCAGTCAGGATGAGCGCGCCGCCGCTGGAAATGGTGCCGCTGTTGCTGCTGTTTGCGCTGGCCGTCAACGCCATGCTGTCGGCACTGCGCTGCAGCAGCATGCCGCTGTTGGCGATGCTCGCTGCATTCAGCGTGACTTGGCCCTGGGAATCGAGCGTGCCCTGTTGCGCCAGATTGGCTGCGGTCGTGATCCGGGTGCTGCCGCCGCTTTGGGTCTGGCCGGTGAGCGTGGTGTTGCCGGCGGCGGCGAGCTGGATATTTTGTTTGGCGTAACTGTCTTTCAGGGTCAGGTCGCCATTGGCGGACAGGATCAGGTTGCCTTGCAGGGCGGCCACGCGGCCCGTGCTGTTGACGCCCAGGCCCTGTTCGGTCGAGGTCATATACACCTGGTTGGCGTACATGCCGCCCAGGTCTTTGATGTCGATCGCAAAACGCGGCGCGGCGCCTGCGCCGGCTTGCGGCGTCGCTTGCAGCGTGCCGTACAGCACCTGGTTGGCCCCTGCCAGCACCTGTAAATTATTGGCCCAGACCTCGCCTTCGAACACCAGTCCGCGCGCGATCAGGTCGAGCTGTTCGATATTGCGCGCATTCAAGCCGCCGCTGCCTATGCTTAGTTGGCCTTGATTGACATTGAAGCCGGTCAGCGCACCGCCGGCGCCGAACTGCGGCTGGCCGGTGCTCAGCGTGCCGCGCCCGGTGTTGAGGAAGCTGCAGCCGTCGCACACGATGCCATTCGGGTTGGCGATCACGATGTTGGCGCGCTGGCCGGCGACTTCGATGGCGCCACGCAGTTGGCTGGGGTTGTTGGAGACGACTTCGTTCAGGATGATCCGGGCCGGGGTCGATCCCAGTTGCGGATTGCCGCTGATCCAGCCGCCCAGCTGGGTCTGGCTGTTGCCGCCGCTATTGTTGAGAATCAGGCCGTTTTGATTGACGTTGAATTGGCTGAATTGATTGCGCGAGACGCCGCCGGCGCTGGGCGGCGCGACCAGCACAATCGGCACGCCGTTCTGGGCGGCGTCGATCAGCGGCCGTTGGCCGGCAGGTGCGCTGGTCGCCGGTGCGAGCGGCAGGTTGCCGGCTTGGGCCGGCAGCACCGCGAGTATTGTTTGGAAGAGATAGAACGCGAGCATGGTCCTGGCGGCGCGACGCTTCCATGGTGCGGGGGCGGTGCTTGCGTGGCTAGTCTGAGGTTGATGCGTGTTCATCTCTGTTCCAGTTCTGTTTTGTCTATCGCCTGCAAGGCCGCGCCACCTATGGCGCATCGCTATGCTTGCGATCCGTGTATGACTTACGTAGGGCGGATGAGCGCAGCGTTATCCGCCGTTTTTTAATGCGTCAAACATTGGCGGTACATCCAACGGCGGAAGGCGCTACGCTTTTCCGCCCTACTTCTGGTGGCTCGCTTCAAAACCCGTAGGTCAACGCGACGTACGGATTCACGTGATGGGTCTTGAAGCCTGCCGGTTGATACAGCGGAGTTCCCAGCGATGCGTCCAATTGCAGGGCTTGCCATTTGCCGCGCACGCCGATCGCGGCGCCGGCCAGCTTGTTGCCGATCAGGTTGACCTGGTTTGGCCCCCAGACCCGGCCGAGGTCCAGCCCTGCATAGAGCTGCGTGTCGACGCCGGCGATCAGCTTGGCCGGCATTGCGAGTTCATTGCGCAGGTAGAAGCCGCTGTCGGCCAGCAGCACGCTATTGCCGTCGAAGCCGCGCACGCTGTAGCGGCTGCCGATCGCAATCTGGTCTACCGCCAGCAAGGTGTCGTTGCTGCTCTGGCCGTGCAGCGAGGCGTTGTATTGGAGCGGCTGCGGGCCGATGCTGAACGGCTGGCTGTAGTTGAGATCCAGGCTCCAGATTTGCGGGCGCGTGGTCGGGCCGCCTTGCGGCATATCGTCCTCGGCGTTGAACCACGGCATGCCGCGCCGGTAGCCCAGATCCAGGTCCAGCTCGCCTGCCGCTATCAATTTCTTGTAAGTGACGCCGGCTTCCAGGCTGGTGGTGCGGCGCCGCGACAGCACCAATTCAACATCGTCCAGGTAGCTATTGGCGCGGCGGTTCAGCACGCCGGCGTAGAGGCCGAATTTGGCCGAGGCGGTGCGCACGATGGTGCGGTGCCATTTGAATTCGGCCGTCTCGCTGCTGCCGCTGGAGAGGAATCTGGCGGTGGTTGCCTGCACCATCTGGGCAAAGCGGCTGACGCTGTCGGACAGGGTGAAGGTGTTGTAGCCGAACGGCAGGCTGTAGTTGAAGGCCAGGCTTTGACTGCGATGATTGGCTTCCGGCTGGCTCAGGTTGCTGTTGGCGCTGAGGTTGAGAATATCGTTGATGCCGAGCGGATTGTCGATCGCCAGATAGCTAGCTAGCTGCGCCCGGCCCAGACTTTCGCTGCCGGAATTGTCGACCGTGATGCCGCCGCGGATGCGGTCTTGCAGCGTGCCGCTTTGGCGTTCGATGACGATGTTGCTGGTGTCCGCATCCACTCCCGGCTCGATGCGGGTGGCGACCGTCTGGCTGGGCAGGCGCTTCATTTGTTCGACGCCTTGCTCCAGGTCGCGGATGTTCAGGATGTCGCCCGCGCCGAGCGCCGGCAGGCCCGGGAAGGCATTGCGCCAGGTGCCCCAGTTGTCGTCGGCTGCCGCCGCCGCGGCCGGGTCACCGGACTTGACCATGCGCACGGTTGCGATGCGTCCGACATGCAGGACCAGTTCCAATTTGCCGCTTTGCAGGTTTTGTTGCGGCAGGCTGACGCGTGTGGTCGCATAGCCGAGTTTAATCAGTTTGGCGTCCAGCACCGACGCGATCCGGCTCAAGCCTTGGACGCCAATGCAACGATTCAGGAACGGCAAGGTTTGCTCTTGCAGCCAGCTAAAACGCGAGATGCCGGCACCGGTCAAGGATATTTCCCTGAGCACGAAACAGGGGGATTCCAGCGGCAGCTCGGTTGCAGTGGCGGCGTCCGCTGCCGGACTGAGGACATCGGCCTTGGGCTGAAGCTGGTATTGCTGCTCGCGGATGCGCTCTTCCTGACGCCGCAATCTTTCCTGCGCAGCGCGTTCCTCGGCGGCTCGAACCTCGGGTGTTGCGACTTGCGCAGCGACGTTGTGTACAGCACCGCTTAATATCAGTGCGGCCGATGCTGTTGCAGAAAAAAGCCTACTTCCGCGACGTTTCTCCTGTTGACCCGACTTCCCCATCTCATTGCCTTCTTGCTATTTTTTTGCGAACGGCGATTCTAAGAGGGCCGTTTCACAATGGCAATAAGGGAAAGCTTAAATATTGTTAATTTTCCAAAATACAACACTTCCTACGCAGAACTGGCAAAGCAAGCATCGTCGAAGTCCGCTGGCTCTTTAATGAATTCTTGAGCTTCGTGGCCTGCCACGATCAAGCTGCCTACACTCCGCATTTTTTGAATCAATGCGAGAGGCGGTTTTTCATGAAAGTAAGGCAGTCGGGACTATCGGGTTTTGGAAAAATGCTGGCGGGGCTGGGGGCTTTTGTGTCGCTGCTGGCCGAGGCTCACGTCAAGTGGTTCGTCGGTTTCGACAGCAGCCATCCGCCGCAGGCGATTGCGGAAGTGGCTGGCAATCCGCTGTTCTGGCTGCTGATGGCGCTGAGTGCGGCGGCGGTGTTTCTTGTCACGGCGATCGACAATCGCCTGTCGCCGGCCGACCTGGCGGCGCGTCTTGACGACAAGCTGGGGCGCTATGTCCAGCCGTTCATGCGCTATACCGTGGCGGCCTTCTTTTTTACGCTGGTGCTGAGCTCGCAAGAAATTATCCTGACGCCGGAACTGCACACGCATAACAAGTTGGTCTTCGCGACGCAAATCGCCATCGCCTGCTGCGCGCTGTTCAAGCGGACCGCTTTCCTGGCGGGGGTAGGGATTCTTGCACTGTATGGGTATGCGGTCGCCGAGTTCAATCTGTACCACCTGCTCGACTACACAATCTTTATCGGCATCGCCGCGTTCCTGATGCTGGAGTCGCTGTATAAGGGCAAGCACACGGCGGTCTCGCTGTTCGTGCTGCGGCTGTTTACCTGCTTCACCTTGCTGTGGGGCGCGATCGAAAAATTCGCCTATCCCGATAACTTCTATCACCTGCTGGCCGAAAATCCGCAGCTGGCGTTCGGGTTCAATCCAGAGTTCTTCCTGTTCAGCGCCGGTTTCGTCGAGTTCGTTTGCGCCTATTTCATCTTGTTCGGCCGCTTGTCGTCGAAAGGCGGCATCTTTGTGCTGCTCGGGTTTTTCATTGCGGCGGTGATTCCGTTCGGCATGGTCGACGCCATCGGCCACTTCCTGTTCGCGACCTCGCTGATCGCCCTGCTGGTAACTCGCAATCACTTCGAAGTCGCGCTGCGCGCACGTCACAACGCCGCGCTCTACGTAGCCAAGATCGCGGCGATGTTTGCGGTGTATTACGGGTCTTATGGCTTGGTCATGCGCTGATCTGCGACGATGTTAAATAAAAAGCCGGCAATCCCCATCGCGGGGATTGCCGGCTTTCTTTATTTGAGCAAGGTGTTCTGCGGATTTAATGACCGCCGAATAGCTTGAGGATATTGCTCTTTTCCTCTTCCTCCGTCGGCGCCGGCGCGCCCTCCGGACTCTCGGCGCTGGCGCTGGCATTGCCGTTACCGGCGCCGAGTCCGAGCGAGCCTATGAAGCCGTTGCCCGGCGTCAGGTTATCGAAATAAAGTTCATTGTCGATCCTGGTCACGCCGTCCGGCATCGGCATCTGATGTTCCGGCACGCCGCGCAACGCACGGCCCATGTATTCGGTCCAGATCGGCAACGCCAGTTGCGCGCCGAACTCGCGGCTGCCTAGCGTTCTCGGCTGGTCGTAGCCCATCCATGCAACCGCCACCAGCGAATTCTGGTAGCCGGCAAACCAGCCGTCGAACGCGTCGTTGGTGGTACCGGTTTTACCGGCCAGGTCGGTCCGGTGCAGCGCATTGGTGCCGGCCCCGGTGCCGCGCTGCGCCACCGACTGCAGCAAGCTGGTCATCACATAGCTATTGCGCGCATCCAGCACCCGTGTCGCGTTCTGGCCGGCGACCTGCGGTTCGATCTTGGACAGCTGGTTGCCGCGGGCATCGGTGACTTGGGCGATCAGGTACGGCTGCACGCGGTAGCCGCCGTTGGCCAGGATGGCATAAGCGCCCACCAGTTGCAGCGGCGTGACTTGCCCGGCACCCAGCGCCAATGGCAGATACGGTGGGGTCTTGTCGACATCGAATCCGAAATGGCTGGTCACGAAATCCTGCGCGTACTTGACGCCGATCGCATCCAGCAAGCGGATCGACACCAGGTTTTTCGATTTTTGCAAGGCAGTCCGCAACGGCATCGGGCCATCCGGCTGGTCGTCATCTTTCGGCTCCCACGCATCCTGACCGGGACCGCCCGGATACGACACCGGCGCATCGTTGATGATGGAGGCCGGACCGAAGCCTTTTTCAAGCGCGGCGGAATAGATGAACGGCTTGAACGAGGAACCGGGCTGACGCCAGGCCTGGGTCACGTGATTGAATTTATTCTGGTTGAAATCAAAACCGCCGATCAATGATTTGATGGCGCCGGTTTGCGGCGTCAGCGATACCAAGGTCGCTTCCACTTGCGGCAGCTGCGTGATTTGCCAGCCTTTCGCGCCGTCGATCACGCGGATCACCGAACCCGGCTGGATCCGCACATTCTTGCCGGCTTTGGAACCCAACGCGGAAGCGGCAAAGCGCAAACCGTCGCCGCTGATAGTGATGACGGTGTCGTTGCGCAGCATTGCTTGCACGTGCTTGGCATCGGCTTTGAGCACCACGGCCGGCACGATGTCGTCATTGTCGGGCCTGTCCTGCAACGCCTCTTCGATCGCCTGGTCGCGCTGATCGCCATCCGCCGGCAACTCGATCGAGGCTTCCGGCCCGCGATAGCCGTGGCGCCGGTCGTAATCCATCACGCCCTTGCGCACCGCGTCGTAAGCCGCTTTCTGATCCGCCGCATTGAGCGTGGTGATCACCGTCAGGCCGCGGGTGTAGGTCTCATCCTTGTATTGCGCGTACAGCATCTGGCGCACCATTTCGATCGCGTATTCGGCATGCACGCTGAAGCTATTGCCGTTGGTCTTGACCTGGATGTCTTCGCGCAAGGCATCGTCGTATTGCTGCTGGTCGATGAATTTCAGCTCGAGCATGCGCTTCAGGATATAGGCTTGACGCAGCCTGGCGCGTTTTGGATTGACCACCGGGTTGTAGGCCGACGGCGCTTTCGGCAAACCGGCCAGCATGGCCGCTTGCGCCAGGCTGATGTCTTTCAGGTCCTTGCCGAAATAGCTGCGGGCGGCAGCCGCAAAACCGTACGAGCGCTGGCCCAGGAAAATCTGGTTCATATAGACCTCGAGAATCTGGTCCTTGGTCAAGGCCGTCTCGATCTTGTACGCCAGCAGGATTTCATAAATCTTGCGCGAGTAGGTTTTTTCGCTCGACAGGAACACATTGCGCGCCACCTGCATCGTGATGGTGCTGGCGCCCTGCGAGGCGCCGCCGTGCAGCAGGTCGGTCACGCCGGCGCGCAGGATGCCGATGACGTCGATGCCGCCATGCTGATAAAAGCGCGCATCTTCAATCGCCAGCACCGCTTTTTTCATGTTGTCCGGGATGTCCTGTAATTTGACCAGACTGCGCCGCTCCTCGCCGAACTCGCCGATCAGCACGTGATCGGCGGTATAGATACGCAGCGGCACTTTGGGCCGATAGTCGGTGATGGCATTCAGGTCGGGCAATTGCGGCGCCATCACGACCAGCACATACACCAGCAGCAAGCCGCCGATCACGGCTCCGGCCAGCGCCAGGCCGCCCATGGTGAATAACAGACCGCGCATCAGACTGCCGCCCTGTTTGGCCTTGCCGGACTGACGTTGATTTGATTCTTGGTTTGATTTTTTCGTTGATCGCATAACAATATTCGATGGAAATAGCCCTGTATCCTACAACATGCGCCGTCAGCGACACCCAAATCGGCTGCTTGGGGTCGCCTCCGGAAACGGGTGCGAGCGGTTCGGGGGCGGTGCGGCGATGTGGCACAACCTGAGTTGCAAGCGGAGATCGGCTTAGCGCGACGGTGATTTTGAATTGCTTAAGAGAGACTGGATCATCTGATGCGTGGCCTTGGCGGCAAGTTCCGGCGACTCCATCGGAAACAAATGCCCGCCCGGGATTTTCAGGAAATAGCGCCCGACCAGACGGCGCGTCGCGGCCAGGCCGGCCTGGCGGCACTCGACCGAATCGGTGCCGCCGACAAAGCCGATCGGCACCGGAAAACCGCGCCGGATCGAACGTCCCATATCGTGCGGCACGGTGCGATAGACCGCCGTTTCAATCTCGCGCCGAAAGCGCAAGGTCAGTTGGCCCTGCTCTTCTGCCATCCCATATTGTATGTAGTCGCGCAACACCTCGGGCGGCCAGCTGGCGAACACCGGCTTGGCGGCGAAGTGCTGGTACGCGGCTTCGACGCTGGGCCACAGATTGCGGCGCTTCTCCGAAAAGCGCGCATGCGAAAACAGCCAGTCGATGCCGAACGCTTTGGCGCCCCGCAGCACGCCGGCACGCCAGCCGGCCACCACCGGCGTATCGAGCATCAGCACGCAACGTACCAGATCGGGACGCTGTTGCGCCGCCATCAACGCCAGGCCGCCACCCATCGAATGTCCCAGCAGAATCACCGGCTGGTCGTAGCGCGCGGCCAGTTCGTCGATCAGCTCCTGCACCAGCTCCGGCCAGCCGTCAGTCACCGGATATTGCGGATTGTGCGCATGCATGTCGAGCGAACGGACGTCGTAATCGCTGCGAAGGCAATCCAGAAAACGCCGATAAGTACCGGACGGGAAGCTATTGCCGTGAACAAAGTGCAAGATCGGGTGCTTCGGGGATGTCATAGAGGTCGCAGCGAGGCTGTTTTGATGGGGTCTTATTAAAAGCCCAAAGCAGCCAGTGCGACAAAGAAAATTTTAGAGCGTGGCCTCAGAAGGAGTCATGCTGGTACAGCGAAATCTTGCGTGAAGTAGGGTGGATGAGCGTAGCGTTATCCACCGTTTTTGGATGCGTCAAGCGCAGGTGGCACATCAAGCGGCGGATAACGCTGCGCTCATCCGCCCTACTTCATGGTTAGAAACGCGCGTTCAAGCCCAGCCACAAACGACGCCCTTCATCCACCAACCAATTGCCTTTGACCGTCGCCCGCGGCCGCTCGTCGATGTCCACCACCTTGTCGGTGACGTTCAGCAGCGCCGCATTCAAGGTCAGCATTTTATTGATCGCATAGGACGCGGCCAGATCGAAGGTGGTGGTGGCAGGACGGGTCCGCACGCCGGTGCCGCCATTGCGGTACGCCGCCCAGAACTGTTCGCTGACATAGTTGACCCGGGCAAACGCCGTGACGCCGTCGCGCGGCAGCCAGTCGAGTTTGACGTTGGCAGCATGTTTCGGGGTTTTATCCAGCGGCTGCCCTTTCAACGAACTGCCGTTGAACGCGGTTTCGCCGTCGCTTTCACGGCGCGAATCGGTATAGGTGTAGTTGCCGGACAATTTCCATTGCTTCGCCAGCGGCAAGGTCAAGCCGGCTTCGACGCCCCTGATATTGACCTTGGCGATGTTGTTGTAGGTATATAGCGGCAGGCCGGTAATCGGATCGTTCATGCGCGCATAGTCGCTGACGATCTTGTCCTTGAAATCGTTATTGAAAATCGTCAGGTTGGCGATCACGCCGTCCGGTCCGTCGTAGCGCAAGCCGATTTCCTGGTTGATGCTGGTTTCCGCTTTCAAATCCGGATTGCCGTACAACACGCCGGGCATCGAGGTCGGGCCGCCGCTGGACATCACATAACCTGCCGAACTCTGACGCAGATTGGGTGCGCGGAACGCCTTGGCGACGCCGCCGCGCAAGGTCAGTGTAGGCGCCAGCTGATACACCGCGTAAGCGCGCGGGTTGAAGTGGCGGCCGTATTTGTCGTCATGGTCCAGACGCAAACCGCCGGTCAGCGACAGCTTGCTGGTGACGAAGTATTCATCTTCGGCGAACAGCGCCCACGACTTGCGCGTGATGGAACCAGGATTCATGTAATTGATCGTGGTTCTGCCGATGCGGGTGGGGCTTTCCGCCGCGGTCCCTTCCAATTTATTGTCGCTGTATTGGCCGCCCATCTTGAGCACGTTGCTGGCGAACGGCAAAGTCACTTGGCCGTCCAGGATGGTGTTGGTGATTTTGGGGCTGGCAGTGGCGGCTTCGGCGCCGGCAACGCCGAAGGTCTTGTCATTGAGCTTGCCGATTTCCTGATACAGGCTGAGATCGGTGGTGCCGAAATCCCAACGGCCGCTATGCGATGCCGCCCAGTGGGTGCGCGAGTTTTCGACTTCTTCTTTGCTGTCGTCGACGGTGATCGTTTTGCCCGGGGTATAGGTCCGCTTCAGGTCTTCATGCCCTGCTTCCAGCGTAATGTCTTGATTGGCCGCAGGCTTGATGCCGAGTTTGGCGGTGATCGCGCGCGTATCGGTCTGGCTGGTGCCGTCGACGATTTTGTCTTCTTCGCGGGTATTCAAATTGCCGTACAGCTGGAGTCCGACCACATTGTCCTTGATCGGTCCGGCCAGATAGAAATCGCCTTGGTACTCGTTGCCGAGATTGGATCGCTGTTGCAGCATGGTGCTGGCATTGATCGCCCCGCCCCAGGCTTTGGGCACCTTGCGCGTGATGATATTGATGACGCCGCCGATCGCATCCGAGCCGTATAGCGACGACATCGGGCCGCGCACCACTTCGATCCGTTCGATCGCCGCCAACGGCGGAATCAAGCTCGATTGCACGCCGCCGGTGCCGCGTGAACTGGTCTCGCGCGTGCCCTGGCGCTTGCCGTCGACCAGGATCAGCGTGTATTCGCCGGGCATGCCGCGGATCGAAATGTCTTTTGAATTATTGTCGCCGCCGACAATGCTGACGCCTTCCAGATGGCTGACCGCATCCTGCAAATTATTGAACGGCTGCTTTTCCAGCTGCTCCCTGGTAATCACGCTGATCGTGGCGGGCGCATCCTTGATCTTTTGTTCGTAGCCGGTGGCAGTCACCACCACGGTTTCCAGGGTTGCCTCGCCTTGCGCAAACGCAGGAGTGGCGCTAATCAGTGCACCGCCGCACAGCAGCGGCAACGCTTGGGCACAATGGACGGTCAAGCTTTTCAACTTCAAATTCATAAAAACGATTCCCTTGATATTTATTATTGAATGATAATGATTTGCATTACCATTGTGATTTGCGATTCTGACATGAAAGATCGCTATTTATCAAGAAATATCGTTGCATCGAGTCTTTGCGCGATCTTCTTGATAGCTACAAGGAAGTGCGGCATGGAGTCAAATCAAGAGTTTTTGGTCGGATTACCGGCAGTTGAAAAAATGGTGCTACAAGCAACGTGATAAAATCCGGCGGACAGGAGGCTTGGCTATGGCAACAGTCACATTTGATACGCATAAATTCGTTAAAACGCTTGAGGCTGCGGGTGTGCCTGCATCGCAGGCTGAGGCCATCTCTAACGCAGTTAAAGAAGCGCATGATTCTGCAGAGGTTGCTACCAAGGCGGATTTGCGTGAGCTGGAGCTACGCCTGACCATCAAACTAGGCACCATCGTGGTGGTTGCCCTAGGCGCATTTACCGCACTATCAAAATGGATCGCCTGAGATCGCATTGACGTCGAAGCGCATGAAATAAGTTTCTTGGCATGATCGATTCGTAGTTCATTAAAAGCCGCCCGTTCACAACCGGCGGCTTTTTGCTTTATCGGTGCGCCCTTCGGTCCTCACTTCTCTTTCGGCGCTGCAAAAAAATGATATTGCCGGCGATGCTGATGCAGACACCTATCAGCGCCGCGGCAATCAATATGAAATCAAGCACCATACCCTCCTTCAGTGAAATGTTATGCCTGCTGCGCTGGGATCCAAATAGATTGACCTTCGGCAAGACAAGCGGCAATACTACTTTTTTCGCGTGTAGCTGCAATTGCCTGCAGTCACTGTAGCCGCTTGGACCGGGCCAACGCCAATACCAAATGCGGCGCTTAACCATCTCAAAATGGCATGGAATGATTTCACTTAGACAGCTAAATTATTTTGTCGAGATCGTCGACGCCGGCAGTTACACCAATGCGGCGGAGAGGCTGTACATCGCGCAATCGGCGCTCAGCCGGCAAATCAAGGAGCTTGAAACCTCGATGCAGGTATCGCTGCTGCAGCGCGATTCGCGGCATATCGAATTAACGCAGGCCGGACAGCTTTTTTACGAGAGAAGCAAACGTATTCTTGAGGATTTGGCCGATGCGGTGGTGCAGACCCAGCATGTGAGCAAGGGTGAACAAGGCACGATCAGGCTATTGCATTCGAGTTCGGTCACCTTGTCGGCCGCTATCGGGTCTGCGTTGAACCAGTTGCTGGCGCAATTTCCGGGGGTGTCGCTGGACATTTCCAGGGCCGCCTCGGAGCATCAGGCGCTCGACATCGACGAAGGACGCGCAGATTTCGGTTTGGTACGCTTGCCTATCCTGCGCAAATTCCCGAACATCCTGGTGCAAACGCTGTTTGAAGAAAAGCTGGTGGTCGCGGTATCGAAGCAACACCTGTTTGCACAAAGAACCGCGATTGAGATAACGGAGCTGCGTGAACAGCATTTTGTGTCTATCCCGCACAAGGATAGAGGCGGCTTGAGCTACCTGGTGGCCGAACTGTGCATGCGCCACGGTTTCTTCCCGAAGGTGGCGCGGGCGACCTCGCGCAAATCTTCGCTGCTGAATTTGGTCGAGGCGAATTTGGGGATTGCGATCGTGCCGGAGAGCATGCAGGAAGTGGCGCCGGCGGGGGTGCATTTTCTGGCGCTGCCGGAACGGAAATCGCGGTCTGCCGTGGCCTTGATTTATCGGCGCGAACCGCCGGCCATGATAGGGAATTTCATTGAGGCGTTTTTGCTCCGAATGGATTGTGTTGCCGATTAATGCTCCGTAACAAGATAGGGCGGATGAGCGTAGCGTTATCCGCCGTTTGATGTGCCGCTTGTGCTTGACGCATCCAGAACGGCGGATAACGCTGCGCTCATCCGCCCTACCAAACTCGGTTTAACGCATCACGCGACGTTACGCTCCTGCTCCACCGACTGCCGCAAACGCTTCGCTGCCAGCACCATATTCTCCAGCGCCTCATAAGTCTCCGGCCAGCCGCGGGTTTTCAGGCCGCAATCCGGATTGACCCACAAGCGCTCATCGGGAATCACGCCGCGCGCCTTGCGCAACAGGCGCTCCATTTCATCCACCTGCGGCACCCGCGGCGAATGGATGTCGTAGACGCCGGGGCCGATGTCGTTGGGGTAGGCGAATTGGCCGAAGCCGTCCAGCAACTCCATATCCGAACGCGAGGTTTCGATGGTGATCACATCGGCATCCATCGCCGCGATCCACGGCAGGATGTCGTTGAATTCCGAGTAGCACATATGGGTGTGAATCTGCGTTTCATCGCCGACCCCGGCGGCGCTGATCTTGAACGCGCGCACCGCCCAATCCAGGTAATGCGGCCAGTCGCGCGCCTTCAGCGGCAAGCCTTCGCGGAACGCCGGTTCGTCGATCTGGATCATGCCGATGCTGGCGCGTTCCAGGTCGCACACTTCGTCGCGCAAGGCCAGCGCGATTTGCAGCGCGGTGGTTTCGCGCGGCTGGTCGTCGCGCACGAACGACCATTGCAGCATGGTCACCGGCCCGGTCAGCATGCCCTTCATCGGCTTGGCGGTCAGGGTCTGCGCGAACTGGCTCCAGCCGACGGTCATCGCTTCCGGACGATAGACATCGCCGTAAATGATAGGCGGTTTGACGCAGCGCGAACCGTAGCTTTGCACCCAGCCGTTAGCGGTGAAGGCGTAGCCCCACAATTGTTCGCCGAAATATTCGACCATGTCGTTGCGTTCCGGCTCGCCGTGCACCAGCACGTCCAGCCCCAGCTCCTCCTGCTTTTGCACCACCAGGCGGATCTCGTTGCGCATCTTGTCGAGATAGTCCAGGTGGCCGATTTCGCCGCGCTTGTAGGCGGCCCGCGCCTGCCGGATTTCGCTGGTCTGCGGGAACGAACCGATGGTGGTGGTCGGGAATGCCGGCAGTTGCCATTTGGCTTGCTGTTTGGCGATCCGGGTGTCGAAAGCGGCGGCGCGCTGGGCATCGCCGGCGGTAACCGCAGCCAGACGTTTTTGCACCAGCGGATTGTGGATCCGGGTCGACGTGCGGCGGCTGGCCTGGGCTGCGCGCGAGGCGGCGAATTGCGCTTCCACCGCGGCGGCATTGCCGTTCAATGCCTGCTTCAAGGCGACGATTTCCGCCAGTTTTTGGGTGGCAAATGCCAGCCAGCTTTTCAGTTCTTCATCCAGTTTGTCCTCATGCGCCAGATCGACCGGCACATGCAGCAACGAGCAGCTGGAGCCCAGCCACAGCCGATCGCCCAGCTTGGCCTGCAACGGCGCCAGTTGGCCCAGTACCCGGTCCAGATCGGTGCGCCACAGATTGCGGCCATCGACCACACCCAGCGACAGCACTTTGTCCTGCGGCCAGCCGCTCACAAAGCCGTCGAGTTGATCGGCGCCGCGCACCAGGTCCAGATGCACCCCCGCCACCGGTAGCGCTTGCAGCAGCGCCGCATGTTCGCTCACTTCGCCAAAATAAGTGGTCAGCAGCAGCGGCGGCGCGTTGGGCGTCAGTTGCGCATAGGTCGGCGCAAAAGCGTCGCGCCATGCGTGATCCAGTTCCAGCGCCAGGATAGGCTCGTCGATCTGCACCGATTCAATCCCGGCCAGCTGCAGGCGCTGCAGCAATTGCCGATAGCCGGCCACCACTTGCGGCAACAGATCCAGTTTGTGCGCCAGGCCGGATTTGATCTTGCCCTGATACAGCAAGGTCAGCGGGCCGACCAGCGCCACCTTGACCCGATGGCCGAGCGCGCGCGCTTCGGCGATCTCGTCCAGCAACCAGTCGACGCCGCCGTCGAAGCGGACATCGGCGCTCCATTCCGGCACCAGGTAGTGATAGTTGGTATCGAACCACTTGGTCATTTCCATCGCGAAGTGCTGTTTGCTGCCGCGTGCCAGCGTGAAGTAATCGGCCAAGGTCAACTGTTTGGGATCGAAGCCGAAGCGGCGCGGAATCGCCCCCAGCAGCGCCAGCGTGCCCAGCACCTGGTCGTACCAGGCAAAGTCGCCGACCGTGACGAAATCCAGGCCGGCATCGGCTTGCGCCCGCCAATGACGCGCCCGCAAGGCCGCGCCGGTGGCGCGCAATGCGGCCTCGTCGGAACTGCCTTGCCAAAACGACTCCTGGGCAAATTTCAATTCGCGCTGAGCGCCAATCCGCGGAAAACCCAAAACATGTGCCAATGCCATCTTTATCTCCATAAATAACAAGTTCGATGACGCATGTTGGCTTAGCTTGAATTATGATTCAAACGATAAATACTCAGAATCAACTTGAATTTTACTAATACTCAAACAAAAAGGCGCCTCTAAAACCGTAGCGAGCGCCCCAAGGTCGGAGGGAGAAGCGCAGCCGTACGGAAGTACGGTGAGCATCGCAGCTCCGAGATTGGGGGGCGCAGTAGGTTTTAGAGGTGCCGGAAAGACGGTCATGCAATCGATCCTGGAACTACGCCATTTAAAGACCCTGCACGCGCTGCGCGAAGCCGGCAACCTGCTGCGCGCAGCGACACTGCTGAATGTGACGCAATCGGCGCTGTCGCATCAGATCAAGCAACTGGAAGAACACCACGGCGCCACCCTGTTCGAGCGCAAATCGGTGCCGGTGCGCTTTACGCCTACCGGCGAGCGATTGTTGAAACTGGCCGACGCGGTGCTGCCGCAAGTGGCCGAAACCGAGCGCGACCTGGTGCGACTGGCGCAAGGCGTGGCCGGCCAGTTGCGGATCGCGGTGGAATGCCACACCTGCTTCGACTGGCTGATGCCGGCCATGGATATCTTCCGCAAGCGCTGGCCCGAGGTCGAGCTGGACATCGTCTCCGGCTTCCAGGCCGACCCGGTCGGCTTGCTGTATGAGCACCGGGCCGACGTCGCGATCGTGGCCGAAGTCGATCCCGATGAAAAAGTCGATTACCACGCGCTGTTCAGCTTCGAGATCGTGGCCCTGGTGGCGCACGATCACCCGCTGGCCGGGCGCGACTACCTGGTGGCCGAGGATTTTGCCAGCGACACGCTGATCACCTACCCGGTGCCGGACGATATGCTGGACATCGTGCGCCAGGTGCTGAAACCGGCCGGCATCCAGACCGCCCGCCGCACCACCGAACTGACGGTGGCAATGCTGCAACTGGTCGCCAGCCGGCGCGGCATCGCCACCCTGCCGATCTGGGCCGCACAAAATTATCTGAACCGCGATTACGTAATGGCCAAACGAATCACGGCCAACGGCCTGACCGGCCGTCTTTATGCCGCCTGCCTGCCGGAAGTGTCGCAGCAAGCCTACCTGCTCGACTTTGTCGCCACCACGCGTGAAAGTTGCTATTTGAACCTGTTAAGCGTTGAACTGCTATGAGATGCCATCGATGAATAGTGACAAACAATGACAAAACCCCTTCATATTTTTTATCCTGTTGCCGATATAACGATCAGACACAAATCAAGGACGCCTCTATAAACCGTAGCGAGCGGCCCAAGGTCGGGGCGAGAAGCGCAGTCGTACGGAGGTACGGCGAGCATCACAGCCCCGAGATTGGGTCGCGCAGTAGGTTTTAGAGGTGACCTAAAAGCAGCAGATAAAAAAGATAAGGGGAAGCATGGAACAACTGACTTCGGGCATGCCAGCGCTGGCATTTGACCTGGATGAGGACAGTGGCGAGTTGCAGGCAACGTTTTCGCCGATGGCCGACTTGCCGCCATTGGATTTGTCGACGCTGAAGCAGGCTGTGGCCGACAGCGGCTTTGGCGAATTTCATCTGAACGAAACCGCCCTGACCTACTTCATCAGCGCCGCACTCGATGCCGAAGAGCCGTTCAGCATGGTGATCGGCGAGCGCCGCGACGGCGAATTTCAGCTGCACCTGGCGGACGATCTGATGACCGCCAGGCTGACCTTGATCCCGCCCCAGGGCGGCAAACGGGTCGACTTTGCCGTGATGGACGCCTTGCTCGAACACGGAGTGGTGTACGGCATCCTGCACGAACAGCTGGAGGCAGCGCTGGCGGCGGGCCACTGCCAGGACCTGATCATCGCCAGCGGCGATTGGCCGGAAGAAGGCAGCCCGGCCCGGCTCGACAGCCTGCTGGCCGAGAAAGAGGCCGAACTATCCAAAATCACGCAGGACGATGAGCTGGCGCGGATTCAATACGCCGACCTGGTGCGCATGCTGCTGGTCGACCCCGGCGACCGCCTGATGCGCCGCACCCCGCCCGTCGCCGGCCGCAACGGCATGGATATCCGGGGCCGCGAGATCCTTCCCAAGCCGATGGCCGACATCGTGTTCAACCCCAAGCTGCAAGGCGCCACCCCCGCCGAAGACGATCCCAACCTGCTGCTGGCCAGCATCGCAGGCCAGCCGGTATTGGTCGAAAACGGCGTCATGGTCAATCCCGTGGTCCAGGTCGAGAACGTCGACCTCGGCACCGGCAACATCCAGTTCGACGGCACGGTCCGGGTCAGCGCCGACATCAAGGCCGGCATGCGCCTGAACGTAACGGGCGACGTCATCGTCGGCGGCATGATAGAAGCGTCGGAAATCAACGCCGGCGGCAGCGTCTCGGTAGCCGGCGGCGTGATCGGCCATTCCGGCACCCAGACCGGCGTCGTGACCCTGCCGCCGGCGACTGCCAAGATTTTCTGCAAGGGTTCGGTGCAAGCGCTGTTCATGGAACACGCGCATATCGAAGCGGCCGATTCGATCGCCGTCACCGGCAGCGTGCGCCAATCCACCCTGCTGGCCGGAAATGCCGTCGTCGTCGGCAAGCAGGGTTCCAGGAGCGGCCAGATCATCGGCGGAGAAATCCAGGCCGGCAATACCGTCAAGGCGATCATCCTGGGCTCTGCCACCGGCGTCAAAACCCAGGTGCAAGTCGGCTTCGACCCGTTCCTGGAGCAGCAACTGGCGGTCAACCAACAACTGCAGCAACGCAAAAAGGGAGAGCTGGAAAAAGTCCAGCAACTGCTCGTGCATTTCCAGAACAACCCGCACAAGGCAGCAGACGGCTTGGGCGAAAAAGTCGAAGCCACCCGCCGCCAGCTGCAGCACGACATCACTACCCTGGCGAAGGAACAGACCCAGCTGAAAGAAAAAAACGTGCCGCTAGATCAGGCCAGCGTGCAAGTCGGCCGGACTATTCATGAAGGCGTGGAAATCCGTATCGGCAAGCAGGTTTGGGAGGTGAAGAACGATGTGGGGACGGCGACTGTGCGCTTGGTGGATGAGGCTATTGTGGTGGGGAGGTGAGGCGGCTTTGCGTCACTTCTGAACATAAGGGCGCCTCGAAAAACCGTAGGTCGGAAAAGCGTAGCGCCTTCCGACGTGCCGCCGACCGCTAAAAAGCCAAGGGCTTGACCGGCTGATGCGATTCACGCCGTCGGAAGGGTGTAGCAGGGGTTTCAGATGGCATGCCATCTGCCTGCGGAACGGTATCCGCTTGCAAGCGGATACGCGCCCTGCAAGGGCTGCGCTTTTCCGACCTACGCATCCTGAATTGACTGAATGGATACGCTCAGTAAACCAGCAGCCCGGCCGCAATAACAATCAGCCCGGCGCCGATGATCTCGACCTCGGGGCGTGGCCGATAGCGCTCGACGGCGCACACCGCGCTGGCGACTAGCATCAACCACAAGTTGTGCGAAGCCAGCATCGGCAGCAGCATCAGCGCCCAGCAGCTCAACACGCAACTCCGGCCGCTTTGCAAGCCATAACGGATGCAGTCGTAGTCGGCGCGCCAGCCGCGCGGCGCCAGCGGCATCGTGCGATGGCAGGCGCTGAGCGCCAGGCGTTTGTATGGCGTCAGCTGCCAGGCTGCGGCTATCGCAAATCCGAAAGCGAGCGCCCTGCTTTGCTCTGCAAAACTCACTTTAATTGCGGCCAGCAGCGTCAGGCTGACCAGCCCGGCGATCATCCAGACGGCAAGGTAACCGCTCAGGTAGCCGGCGATGGCACGGTGGCGGCGGCGCCATAGACTCCTGAGGGCGGCAGTATGTGCCGGATCGATCACCAGCGGCAGCATCATCGCGGCCACCATCAGCACCCAGCCGACAAGGTCGCTGCCCCAGCCGGCCGCTGTGCCTGCTGCGTGATGCATGTGATGGGCCGGATGCGTCCCCGTCGCAGCTTGCTGTGCGTGCTGCCAGAACAATGCGCTCCACGCTCCCAGGCTGAGCGCCGGCAGCCACCATTCCGGGTGCCGATCCGCGAATTGCGACACCCGGCGCGAAGCCGTTTGCAGCGCATGCGGCGCGCTGGCCGCAGCGCCATCGCGCTCGGGAGAAAAAACCTTCATTGGTAATAAAGGCTGACGCGGCCGATCTGGACATCCGCGTAGCCGCCCTGCTGCCGGCGCGCGACGAAGGTAATGGCAAGCCTGCTTGGGTCCCACAGACCTTGCGCCTTCAGCCGTTCGATGATCGCGCTCACCTCCAACACATACTGCAGCCCGCTGCCGGGATGTTCCTGATCCGGGCGGGATGCTTCTGCGACGCCGAACATCGGCAACGTGCCGGCGAACAAATCCTGATGCTGCTGCGGGTCGGCGCCGGCCGGCAGGTCCAAGTACACCGCGTAACTGCCGGGCACGCCGTTGCTGGTGATGTTTTCGATATTGAGGTAGGCGCTCTGCCGCGTTGTACCGGGGCCGGCGGCCATCGCCATGCGGGCCGGGCCGGTCGCTGTGACTATGTTCATGCTGGCGGTGGTCGCCGCGCTGGCGGTAAGGGCGACGGCATGGTCGGTGGCGCCAACCATTTCCGGCACCGATGCGCTCGGCATGACGGGGCTGCGCACGGCAAATGCCAGCTTGCGGTCAGGCTGCGCTTGCGGGTCCGTGACATCTTCATAACGATAGGCCAACGGCGCAACCGTCGTTGTCAGCACCTGGCCTGGCGTCAACGCGACCGCTTCGGCATCCTTGTCATGAAATTCAAAACGCTGCGTCAGCCAATTCTTGTCGGTCGGATTGGCATGCCCGGCGCGGCCGGTCCAGACATCCCAGAGGCGGTCGATGTTGGCATGATGCAGCCAGAAAATCGGGTCCAGCGCGGCGGTCGCGAAGCTGCTCATGAAACCGGCCGGGCCGCCGACTGCGATGTGCATATCGCCGTGCGGCGTCGTTTCCAGGCCGCCGCCGGGTCCGCCGCCATGGCGCGGGCTCCGTGTCGAGGGTCCGCCAAAACCGGGATGCCCTCCTTCGGCCAGCCCGACGAACAGGGCATCGCCCAGGCAAGACAAATCGACATCTTGCTCGGGGCTCTGGAAGTGAATCGGAACGCCGTCGTTCAAGCCCGAATCGCGTTGTTCGACCCGTAGTGGATTAGGCTTCCCATCCGGGGTATTGATTGCGTAAAACGCTGGCGGCAGTTGCAGCACTTTGTCGATGCTGCGGTATTCGCTGTAGTTCCAGTACGGCAGCGCCCAGTCCTTCGGGCCGCCGAGTTTTTCCACGGCGGCGGCCACGATCTGTTCGAAATACAGCAAATACATCCGGTGCCAGGGCAGGAAAAACCAGGTGCTGTGCTGGCATTGGTTCCAGAACCGCTGGCGGTCGGATGGCAGCTTGTCGGCCACCGTCGCATACGGATCGCTGTCGCGGATGTATTCATGGATCGCGGCTTGATAGCGCCAGCTGGTGGGATCGTTAATCGGCCGGCTCTGCATCTCGGCCACCGCCTTCGCGTACCACACCAGGATCGGATCCCAGGTATCGAGTTTCCAGACATCCCTGCGCACCTTGAGTGCGTCCGACGCTCCATTAGCCATGGCTTGTCTCCTCGCGCAATTGGCGGACCAATCAATGCCAATTCACTCTAGGTAAACCGACTATTGCGGTCAAGAAATTATCTTGGGATGTTGTAAGCGGAGGCGGCAGGAATCGTCGGAGATCGCACGACGATCGAGGCGGTAGATCGGGGCGATGGAAAATCCGCCCCGATCCGTGCCGTAAGGGCGCCTCTAAAAACCGTAGCGAGCGGCTCAAGGTCGGGGCGACGAAGTTGCAACACCTGCAGCTGTACGGAGGTACAGCGAGCATCACAGCCCCGAGATTGAGTCGCGCAGTAGGTTTTTAGAGGTGCCCAACAGGCGGGAGATGCTTATTTGGAACGTGCCATTTCCAGCGCCGCATCGAGCTTGCCGAAGCGGGCGGTGATCTTGTCGAATGCCGCTTGTTTTTGCGCAGTGCTCAAGCTGGCGTCATACATATTGCTGCGCAATAAACCGAACATGGTGAGGTCGGCGATCGGTTTCAATTGGGCGTCGCTGGAGTTTTGGAAACCGGACAGATCCAGTATTTTTTGCAGCACTTCGGCCTGGTTGACGCCGCCCTTTTGCTTGCCATAGGTGGTGAAGAAATCCTTGACCTTCTTTTGAACGTCGGGCGGCAAATCCTTGCGGTACAAGATAGGATCGTTGGCAATCAGCGGCGAGGTCCAGATCACCCGCACTTTCTTGAATTGCGCAGGCGCTTCCGTCTTGATGCGATCCAGCTCTTCGGTGTTGTTGGTCGCCACATCGACTTCGCCGTTGATCACCGCCAGCAGATTCTTTTTATGATTGCCTACGCTGATTTTGCTGAACAGCTTTTCCGGCTCGACCTTGTTTTTGGAGAATGCATAGTAGGCCGGCACCAGGTAGCCGGAGGTCGAGCTTTTCTCGCCGTCGGCGAAG
Organism: Paraherbaspirillum soli; assembly: GCF_042654985.1. Taxonomy (NCBI): domain Bacteria; kingdom Pseudomonadati; phylum Pseudomonadota; class Betaproteobacteria; order Burkholderiales; family Oxalobacteraceae; genus Paraherbaspirillum; species Paraherbaspirillum soli. The sequence goes on from NZ_JBHSMT010000010.1 coordinate 60,914, forward strand.
CTGTACTTGCCTTTGTTCGCTACCAAGTCTTCGAACGATTTGATGGGGCTGGCTTGCGGCGTGATCAGCACCGAGTTGTAGCCGCGCGAACCGTCTTTCTTGACCATTTGGGCGAACACGGTCGATTGGCCGTCTTCCACCGCTTCCAGCGCGCTCTTGCTGCTTAACCAGGCGACCTGGATGGTGTTGGATTTGAGGCCGGCGACGATGTCGCTGTAGTTGCTGGAGACGACGGTGCGTACTTCCATCTTGGTCGATTTGGCCAATTCGTCCAGCATCGGCTGCCAGCGTTTTTGCGTATCTTCAGGGGTGGTGGTGGCGATCAGGCCGACGGTGATCTTCTTGGAAGCGTCTTCGGCGAAGGCGAACGAGGTCGCCAGACTGCCTAACACCAGAGCTATTTTCAGCAAATTCTTCATCAAAATACCTATTCAACTATTGATATGGTTAAGGGATAAAAAAAACATATTGCACCGACCGCATTGTCGAAACAGGCAAGTCGATTGTGAAGCTAAGAACACATTGAAAAAATACTGAAAACGGCAGCGTGCGATTGCCGCAATCACACGCTGCCAAGCTCCGTCAGGCCAGCAATGTTTCGCTGGTTTTGTCGTACTTGATGGTGGCTTCGGACGGCAGCCAGTTGCCGGTCGATTCCACCCGGCCTTGCAGCAGGAAACGCGGTGTTTTTGCCGTCATTTGTTCTGCCGCGGTTTTGCAAAGATCGCCGATCTTGCCATGCTTGAGGCGGTTCACGATCAGGCTCAGTTGCGTGTCTTCGAAATCACGCAGCATGTCGTAGTCGCCGTCGCTGTCGCCGGCCACGAAGATCGGGCCGTAGCCTTTGCTGGCGACCAGTTCGCGCTTGATGATTTCGGTTTTGCCCGGGCCCCAGTTGATCGGCCAGCCGGTTTTATATTTATTCAGGTACAGGCCGTTGGCGCGTTCCAGGCGCAGCCCGAGGATCTTCTCGCGCTTGACGTTGTAGCCGTATTTGGGGGTGGTGGCAAACACCGCGACCACTTCTTCCAGCGAAGCCGTGCTGACATAGACGTCGATGCCGCTTTGGCGGAAGGCATCCATCAGGGTCGCGATTTCAGTGCACAGGCGAATCCCGTGGAAGTGCGTGGTGTTGACCACGCCGGCCTTGCCGGGCATCGCTGCGGGACTGGTGTATTTGGTTTTGGTCAGCCCCAGGCCGAGATTGTGGTCGTTCGAGGCTTCGGCCAGTTTTTGCACTTCTTCGACCGACATATTGGTAAAGAAATAAATCACCCACGGATAGCCGATGTTGGTGCCATAGGTGGCGTTGACGGCTTCGTACAGGTAATAGAGCTTGGCGCGGAAGTCCTGGAACTGCGGCGTTTCGCGGATTTCATCGAGCTTCTTGGCGCCTTTGAATTTTTCGTAATTGGCGTGCAGGTATTGATAATCGCTGTCGAGATCGGCGCAGATGGCGTCCAGTTCGACGATGTTGCCGGCGGCGTTTTTATATTCTGCGGCAAATGGACCGGGCGGCACATTCTGGCGGATGATGGCGCTGAATTCCTGCGGATTGAGCTTGAACGACAGCGTATTGATCTGGTACATGAACAAGGCTTCTTCGGTGTCGTTCATGATGCTGGTGTTGTCCCAGTCGAACACCACGTAGGGCCGCCGCTTCGGATTGTAGCCGGCGCTGCTGCTGCCATTGCGCGCCAGCAGGGACTGCAGCTGCTGATGATTGCGCGCGCCCCATTTGGCGGGATCGAGCGCCAGGCCATGGGTCTTGGCTTCCTTCGCCAGTACTTGCGTCGGCAGTGCTGCCGCCGCCAAACCTAACCCTACTGTCAGCGCGCCGGTCATGACCGCACGGCGGCTTTGTAAAACATCTTTTCCTTCTAACCCTTTTGTTCCATTCATACTGTTGACCCCTATTCCCCTTCGACCACAGTCTCTATGTACAGGGATGACAAGTGGGCACCTCGAGAAACCTACTGCGCGGCCCAATCTCGGGCCTGTGATGCTCGCCGTACCTCCGTACGGCTGCGCTTCTCGACCCGACCTTGGACCGCTCGCTACGGTTTTTCGAGGTGCCCGACACACGAACATGTCATCCCCCCTTTGCTGCCAACCCGGCCTCCCAGCCGGATCGTCAAGCGAGATACACTAGCATATTTCAATTTAGAAACAAACAATAAAACGAAGAAAGCTGATATCTATTAACGGCGGTTAAAAAACCTGGCGCTCCGTCCATTTGATAAGCGCAACATTGACAAGCTTTCGTTCGATTACTAGCCTGTAGCAAGCAGTCGCCGCAACCCGGCTGCCATCCGGAGGGGCACCTCCAAACACCCCGCCTGACGAAAGGTCGCCATGGTCAAGCTGCGTCGAATGAGCGAAGCTGAATTTGATGTTTTCGCGGAACGCATTATTCCTGAATACGCACAAGAGAAAGTGGCGGCCGGCGACTGGCCGATTGTCGAGGCGGACCGCAAATCCCGTGCCGAATTCGTCAAACACCTGCCGTCCGGCCTAGCGACGCCGGGCCATCATTTTTTCACGATCACCGATCCCGGCAACGCCAACGTCGGCACCTTGTGGCTGTCGGAGCAAGACAGCGGCGGCAGGCAAACCGCCTTCATCTACGATCTATTCATCGAGCCGCCGCAACGCCGCCAAGGTTACGCCCGCGACGCCATGCTGGCATCGGAACCAATCGCACGCGAGCTGGGCCTGCGCGAGATGAGCCTGCACGCCTTCGGCCATAACCAGGCGGCGATAGCGCTGTATCAAAGCCTCGGTTTTCGCATCACTGATGTGGAGATGGCGAAGAAGCTGGGATGAAGCTGCGTCCGCCGTTCGATAAACCGATCCCGCTGCATTGAGGGGGGTTGCGGTTGCGGTTGCGGTTGCGGTTGCGGTTGAAGTTGAAGTTGCCGTTGAATTTGAATTCCGCATTGGGACGCTGCCAAATGTGGCGGCTGTCAGTCGGGAATTGTGGGAAGGCTTGTCTGAGCGCAGCGAGTTTGCCT
>NZ_JBHSMT010000011.1:0-26031 GCF_042654985.1 Paraherbaspirillum soli
TTGGGGCTGAACGACAAGAGCCGGATGAATCGAGAGGTTCACGTCCGGTTCTGTGAGAGCCTGAAGGGGAGGTTCCTTTGGGCGACTCGATCACCCGTTTGACAGCGGGGGAGCGGCTTAACCGCTATCAACAGGAGGTCGCAATGACCAGTACCAAAAAATCCCCACCCATCCCAGATACAGCAGATCTTCAACCGTTCTCATGGTTGGACAAAGACCTGCGCAGCGATCCAGCGGCGCAATTCATCGCGTTCGTGCTGGACATGAGCCAAGGCATTCACAAGTGCCTATCGGCGCTGCATGCCAATACGCTGCTCCAAGAGCACGGCGACCCCGCCTGTCCGCCGCTGCTGAACGCGTTCGATACTGACGTGATGTTCCGCTGGTCGCTGGCTTCTACCAGCACGATGGCGGAAAAGGCCCAAGCCTGCGTTGATTACCTGAACGCGTTGCAAGCCAGACAGCGCAAAGCGTAGTCGGTAACCGACGCCATCCTCACAAGGGATGGCTTCCTGAGTAATTGAAAAGGGGGCGATGCCGCCCCCGATAGAGTGAGAAATATGTCATGCGACGCCATGCAGGGTCGTTTTCATTACTTTTCTCTGGTCATCTGATAAAAATATCCTCTCTTGCGGAAAATAATGTTGTTTTTGTTTTGGAGATAAAACGTATAACTGCCATTTGGCTCATATTCAATGTTGACTACAGTGAAGGTTTTTGGCAAATGCAGTTTGACGGGATCCAGACAATAGCCATCGTAAAAGCAATCGGAAATATTCTGCTTGGACTTGGTAAAGAGCGGAGATAGGCCGACCACTCCTTGAAAACGTACTTCATTCTTATTAATGGTTAAAACTTCTCCAATAATTTGTTTGGCCTGCTCTTTAGTAGTAAATGCGGCTAATGATGATGCATCAAGAATCTCTACGATCTTCCATTTTCCAAAGATGATTTCACCGGGGGCAGTCGCGTTAGCAGAATTAAAAGCACATAGTAAACTCAAAAACACCCATATTCTTTTCATGACTTCCTATCTCTTTAAGATTTAATTCAACATGACTCCGTTTTTGTTATTCATTTTGATCTGATTGCTTTATAAAAATATCCTCGCCAGAAAAAAACAATACTGTTTTTATTTTTTATATAAATTGCATACACGCTAATTACGTTTTCATAGTCAATCATGATTTCAGTAACAATTTCAGGCAAACGCAGATTAGTCGGGTCCATACGGAAGCCATTAACGGAATAAAAATAGTCAAAAGTATCTTGCTTAGATTTATTAAAAATTGGGGATAGTCCGATTTCTTTTCGAAAGCGGATCTCTTTTGGAGTAATGATTAAATATTGCCCAATTCCTTGCTTCGCGAAAGCTTCCGATGACGACACCATGCGCGCTGAATCCAATATGGCTACCACCTTCCATTTCCCGTAAAGCATATCTCCTGGGCTAGATGCGTAAGTAGGGACTAACACACATAAAAAACTTAAGAGTATCAATATTTTCTTCATCACTTTTCAACCTCATTCGATACCATTTTAAATGGTGCACTTTCTTCCTTTCTACGCCTGATTAAACCTGGCATCAAAACTCTTTTTCCTTTTTGAATTGAGTAAACCATTTCTGTTTCCATATAATCTGCGGCTTCCTGTAATTTGTCGTTATTGATCAAAGTAAATACTTGCCCCGATCCCGCGATGCCAGCGTTATACGTCAAACTCACCAGCGCATCGAACTGCTCTTGATTTAATGAGTAAGTCACATTACGTTTGATGCCACGTTCTGCATCACGGATTCCTGAATTTAATTTCACTTCCGCCTTTGCAAGCGAAACAGGCAATTTCATTTCTTCTTTTGTACATACCCCGCGATGAACCATCGTGCCATAACCATAAGTGCAATTCCCTTTGTTCTTGCCACCGTCGTTGTAATAAGCCAATACCAGCCTTTCCCAGCTAACCAAGCGTAAACGTCCTTTAGCACTTAATGAATATCCAGCATTTGGTTTATCTTTTTGCTCCGCCATATCGACCTCCAAATCTATTCAATACCAATAAAGAAGGAGAAAATTCAAAAACATGAAATTTCTCCCCCTTGCCTATCTTTATCTCTTGATTAAATTTCTTTATTGGCCTTGATATCAAAACTGGCCGTCACCGCGCCGCCATTGCCGCCGGCCGCGTTCTGGATCAAATATTGCTGAGAAACCCTGGAAAACGACAACCCGACTTGTTCCCGGATGCGTTCGCCACCGTCGCTGATCGGATGCACTGACGTAACGATGACGTCCTGCATCGTGATCTTCATGTAATCCAGCGGCGTGCCGCCTGCCTTGCGCGTGACCAGTACGGCTTGGTCGATATGCTTGCCGGTCAAGCAATATTTCATCAGGTTGGGACTGGCGCGGTCGGCAAAATGCTCGAAGTACAAATCGCTGACGGTCGCCTTGCCGGAGCCTCCGCCGCTGCCGGCGTGCATATTTGATGGCTGGCTCATTTGCCATTCCCAATGCAAGACTTCGATTTCGTTGGCGTGGCTGGCATCGGTGGCTTCGCCGTCGATCCCGGTCAATTTCAAAAACATGTCTTGTGCCATAGCGTCCCTTTCAATAGTCATCAATGAGGCCGGAACCTGGTTCCGGCGAAGGGGCATCTTATTAAAATTAAGACAATAAAAATCACACTTCAGGTCAATGTGCTTAAAAACAGAATTTTCTTAATGTGATTTGAGGAGGGACTTAGAGGGGAGATGTTGGGCTACGAGAGCTTAAATTTTCCGCGCTGTGCCGATTCGACACATCGACACACTTGGCAAATTGCAATAATTTGCCACCGGCCAACTCTAGTCTTACAATCATGAGCACTCAGATATGAACACCTGCAATATCACTCCTCAGAAACAGAACTGGCCCTAGCGGCTTAGCCTCTCCTGCCTCCTCCGAACATGCAGCAATTCCACCAAGGGAAAGAAATGAACGAGCGCGCGCTGGTAGTCGACAGCAATCACCTGATGCTGCCGCAGTTGAGCAATGCAATGACGGATGCCCAGAAAGTCAATATCGCCAAATTCGACGAGGCCCAGCGCCAGCGCATCGCGCAAATCGTCGCCAGTGTCGGTGAACTCGACAGCGCCGCGGTGTCGACTTTCGGCACCGAGCAGCAGATGCAAATGAACGGTTTCCTGGATCAGCTGCTGACCGGCATCCGCACCTCGGACGTGGGCGAGGTCGGCGCCATCACGCTCGATCTGGCGCGGCATATCAAGTCGATGAAGCTGGCCGACATGAAGGCCGAACTGGAGGGCAGCGACTGGGTTGCCAGCACCTTGGGCAAGCTGCCGGTGGTGGGTAAATACGCGTCGGCCTTGCGCTACTTTCAGTTGAATCATGCCGAAGTCGTCAAATACCTGAAGGAAATCGAGGACCGCGCCCAGCGCGAAAGGGGCAAACTGGCCGCCACCAACAGCAAGCTCGATCAGTTGGTAGAGCGCACTATCGACAATTTGAAGCAGCTGGAGCTGTACCTGGCGGCCGGGCAGTCTATCCTGGTGCGCGCCAAGGCCGCGTTCGCCGCCAAGCAGGCCGAGGCGCTGCAGTCGAACGATCAGGTGGTCGTCATGAAATTGCGCGACGACGCCGAGCAAATCAATGCGTTCGAGGCGCGCCTGTTGCGCATGCATATCGGCTTTACCGATGCGCTGATGTCGGTGCCGCAAATCCGGCTGACGCAAGAGGCGGCCCGGATCGAAGAACGCAACATCATGGATACGATTTTGTTCGACTTGCCGCGCCTGAAAAGCGCCATCCTGCGCGTGGCCTCGTTGAAGCAAATCATCGACGCCTCGCGCGAAACCCAGGCCCGGCGCGAAATCACGCGGCAGGTCGGCGCGATCGGCAGCGACATGCTGGATCAAGCCTATACCCAGGCCAAACTCAGCCAGGGCAGCGGCGTCGAGGATGTCGCCTTGCTGGCGCAAACCGCCGACAAATTGTTGGAAACCATTGCCAAGGGCGTGCGCCTGGACGAAGAAGGCCGGCAAAAACGCCTGGCCGCCGAATCGCATCTGGGCGAAATCAAAACCAAGCTGCTCGAAGGGCTGCGTGCCAATGCCAAGGATGTGGCGCAGCGCGTGCTCTGATCGCGGTTGTTCTTATTAACCAAGAAGAAAAATATTCCATGAAATTTACTGCCGAGTCGTTCTACAACTCCCATCTCGCGGTCGGCGCCAAGCGCCTGGACGCGGTAGTGACCGTGACTGCCGTCGATGACGGCGCGGCCATGCAGAAAACGGGACGGCTGTTGATCATTTTCGTCGGCGATGTGTCGGGCTCGATGGATGGCGACAAGCTGCAGCAGATGAAGCATGCGATCCGGGTCGGGGTCGATTGCCTGGACCAGGACACGCTGTTCTCGGTGATCGCTTTCCACTCCAATGTGCAAGTGGTGATGCCGGCGACGTTAGCCACCGCATCGGCCAAGTCGGCGGCGCATCTGGCGGTGCAAGCATTGCGCGCCGGCGGTGGCACGGTGATGTCCGAGGCATTGCTGGCGGCGGTCAAACAAGCCGATGCGGTCGATGCCGATATCGTGCAGGTTTATTTCGTCACCGATGGCGAGAACGATAAAAACGACGGCAAGGCGCTCGACAAGGCGATTGCCGTATGCGACAAAAAATTGCAGGCCAGCTGCTGGGGCGTCGGCACCGATTGGCATCCGCGCGATCTGCGCCTGATCGCCGGCCGGCTGCTGGGCAGCGCCGATGCCGTGCCTGACCCGGAACAACTGCAAAACAAGTTCAAGGAAGCGCTGGCGCAAGGCATGGCGAAGGGGATCAACGGCGTCAAGTTGCGCCTATGGGTGCCGCGCACCGTGCAGATCGTGACCTTGAAACAGATGTCGCCGGAAATCGCCGACCTGAAAGACCTGTGCACCCGCATCGACGACAAGACCATCGAAGTGCCGCTAGGCGCCTGGGGTGCGGAAAACCGCGATTACCACTTCGGGTTCGACATCGCGGCGCAAGCCGAAGGCGAAGAGATGATGGTTTGCCGTCCCAAGATCGCCTATCAGCTGAATGGCGCTGAAGTGGTGGTCGACGGCCAGCGCATCGTCGCCACCTGGTCGGCCGACGACGCGCTGACCACCCGCATCAATGCCCAGGTTGCGCATTACACCGGTCAGGAAGAACTGGCCAGCTCGATCAAGGAAGGGCTGGAAGCCAAGGCCCGCGGCGACGTCGACCAAGCCACCAGGTTGCTGGGCAAGGCTGCCAAGATCGCGATCGAAACCGGCAACGACGAAGTGACCCAGCGGCTTAAAAAAGTGGTCGACGTGATCGACCCGCAAGAAGGCACAGTGCGCTTGCGCGCGGGCGCCAGCAAGGGCGACGACATGGAGCTGGATATGGGCGGCACCCGCACAGTACGCCGCCGCCCAGCTGCTTCTACTGTGGCTTAAATAAATGAAAGGAAACCATGCCACTTTGTTCTCAAGGCCATCAATCGGCTGACTCGGACTATTGCTCAGAATGCGGCGTGCGTATCGGCGCGCCGGCACTGGCTGCGACTGCTGCAATCGCAAGCGCCAGCAGCGGTGAAATCTGCCCGGATTGCGGCACGCCTAGAAGTGCCGGCAGCCGCTTTTGCGAGGTTTGTCGCTACGATTTCCAAGGCAAAGCTTCTTACGCAGCCAGCGCGCCGGTGGCGCTGCCGGTGACTGCTGCGACTGCGGCTGCAGCGGTGGCTGCGCAGCCGACTGCGCCGGCGCCAGCCGCTGCCGCGCCGCTAGCCACATTCGCGCCGCGCCTGCAATTCAATGTAGAGATCATCGTCGACCCGGCCCTGGCCGCCGATGCGGACATCGCCGCGGCTTGTCCGCAAGACGCACCGATGCGTTTCTTCCCGCTCGACCTGGAAGAAAACCTGGTCGGCCGCCGTTCCGACGTCAAGGGCGTTTATCCGGAAATCCAGGTCGACGACCCGGGCGTGTCGCGCCGGCACCTGAAGCTGCTGCGCCAGCCCGACGGCAACTATGCCGCGCTCGACTTGGGCTCGACCAACGGCTCCGTGTTTAACGGTGCAGAGCTGGTGCCGGGCCTGCTGACCCCGCTCAAACCGGGCGATGAAATCGTCGTCGGCAACTGGACCAAGCTGCGCATTGCTTTAAAAAAGTAACGGCCGAAACAACACGATAAAGAGCAACATGCAAACGACACCAGCACTGAATCAAGCAAGCCAAGTCAGTTATTTTCAGACCGTCAAAGCGCACCTGCGCACCACGCCGGGCCGCATGCAGACCTTGCTGGCGGCGGGCATTGTCGGCGCGCTGCTGATCGCGCTGACCGGCTTTGGCGCTTACCAGGGCGTGCGCGGCGCGGTGCAGACGCTCGGCAAGGACACCGTGCCATCCATCGTGGCGGCCGAACAGATTCGCTTTCTGCTGGCTAGCGCGCATGCCAATGCGATGAACGCGGTATTGCTCAAAGAGGACGATAGCGGCACTTCAAGCAAAGCATTCCGCGCCGAAATGGACCAGGCCCAGCAGGCGCTGGTCACGGCGGCAAAAAACATCACCTACGGCAGCGAAGAACAAAAGCCGATCACCGCCGTCATGATGGCCTTGGGCAGCTACGAGCGCCTGCTCGGCCAGGCCCACGCCAAGGGCGCAGAGACGGCGCTGCCGGATCTGACTGCCGCCAACCAGCTGATGCAAACCGTGATCCTGCCGGCCACCGTGGCGCTGGACCAGGCCAATTTCGATCATCTGACGGCCAGCTTCAACAGCCACCACGCCGCGTTTTACTTGCAGATGACGCCGCTGGTCTTGATCGCGCTGGCGACGCTGGCGGCCCTGCTTGCGGCCCAAACCTATTTGATGCGCAAGACGCGGCGCACGTTGAACCTTGGACTGCTGGCCGCCACCGTGATCCTGGGACTGGCATCGTTGTACGGCGCGACGAGCTTGCAGGCGATCGAGAAAAAACTGGTTTCGTCCAAGTTCGACGCCTTCGACTCGATTCATTCGCTGTCGAAAGCGCGGGCGCTGGCTTATGAGGCCAACGCCGATGAAAGCCTGCTGTTGATCTATCGCGGCCATCCCGAAGCGCAAGCGCAGGCAACTGCCGACTTCAAACAACGGATCGCGCAGATCATGGCGATCGAGCCTGCGCAGCTGGACGCCGCCACCAAGTCCAAGACCAAATTCGGAGGCCTGCTGGGCGCGGAGCTGGTCAATATCACCTATCCGGGCGAGGAAGCCGCGGCGCTGCTGACCGCGCGCACCTGGGCCGATTATGTCGAGATCGACAAGCAAATCCGTGAGTTGGAAAGCAGCGGCCGCTATGCCGAATCGCAGGCGCTGGCGCTGGGTTATCAAGCCGGCCAATCGAACTGGGCGTTCGATGCCTTCGACAAGGCGCTAGGCAAAACGACGGCCATCAACCAGGCGGCTTTCGACCAGGACATCGCGGATGCCTTCGCGCGCTTGAACCGCTTTCCCTACCTGTTGTTCGGCGCGGTGCTGGCCAGCATCCTGGCGATCGTGCTCGGCATGAAGCCGCGGCTTGACGAATACCGTTTCTGATCGGGATATCGTCACGTGCCTGTACGAGAAAAACTTGATGCCTTGCGCATCAGCCTGACCACGATCAGCTGCAATCTGTTGGAACTGGCCGACACCGAGACCGTGAAAGCGGCACGGGCCCGCCTCAAGGATGAGGTCGGCGGCTATGCCGGCCTGACGCGGGATAAAGCGGCGCAGGCGATCAAGTCGCTGGATGCGTTATGGAACAGCTATTTGCTGCTGGCCCGGCTGTTCGAACAGGCGAGTGATCTCAACAAGCGCAGCGGTCTGTTCCACCATACCGAGGACCAGGTGCGGCATCTGCTGGAGGGACTGTCGGTGGAGCTGCGCGCCGAGCATATCCCGATCACCAGCCGCGGACTGCTGTCGTGCGCCGACCAGATCGAGCGCGCCACGCCGCAGCAAGTGCTGGACGCGATGGCGCAACAATTTTGCGACGCCCGCGACTTGCTTAACACGGTATCGACTGCGGCCGGGCAGGCCGCGCCACGGTTAGCCGCGCTGCGCCAGCAAGCCGCCGAGCTGGAAATCCGGGCCGCCCGGCTTGGGACCGGCTATGCGGCGCCGGCCAGGCTGGACGCCGTCTTGAATAATGCCGAGCGCGATCCGCTGTCTTGCGCCGCCGAGTTGGAGCGCGCCGCAAGCGAGCTGGAACAACAGCGGTTGAACTTGAAAAATATCGAGCAGCAGCAAGCCGTCAGCCGTGCTGCGATCGAACACGCCAACGGATTGCTGGCCGAGTTGAAAGACCTGGCGCAACGCTCGGCGGCTGCGATCGAAGAAACCAGACAGAAAATCCATGCGCCTGCCGGCTTGATCTTGCCGGTGGATGACAGCGTGATCGACTCCCTGGTCATTTGGCTGGCGTCGATCGCACAGTCGGTTGCCGCCGGCCGTCACGATGCGGTCAAGGTCGGACTTGCGCGCTGGCAGGCAGAATGCTCGGCACAGCTGACGGCGGCCCGTGCCGCTTATGCCAAGAACCGTCTGGCGCTCGACGAATGCGCTGAAATCAATGGCCGCTTCCAGGCCCTGCGCGCCAAGGCCGACGCGCTGGCCGCCAGAGGCGCGGAGCTGGATGCGGCGCTGCCGGCCGCGATGCTCAACGCCAAACGCGCGCTCCAGAGCAAGCCGGTCGATCTGCCGGCGCTGCGGGCAGCGGTCGGCGCGTATGAAGCTTCGCTACGTGAAAACAAATAATTGTCGGCGCTAAAAAAGGAAAGAAGCTGTGGAAAATTGCCAAAGAAATGCCTGCACCGGCCATATCGAAGACGGCTTTTGCGATGAATGCGGGATGCCGCCGGCCGGCGTCAAGCTGCTGGCGAAAGAGGACCTGCACCAGACCGCGCAAACCCGCTCCGCGGGCGGCACCGGAACCTTCGCTACCGGCACCGTCGGCACGGTCGGCACCGGCCGCGCCGGCAGCAAGCGCCACACCAGCCGTTCGACCAGGGGCAGCTCGGCGCGTCGCCGTTCGCTCGGCGGCGGTCTGATATCGCTGCCGCCGCTGCCGAGCCAGGACCCGAATGCGCTGATCATGGCAAATCCGGAAGTGCCGGAACGCAAGCGCCGCTGCCCCAAGTGCGACGCCAAGGTGTCGCGGGTAAAGGGTTTCTGCGGCGAGTGCGGCACTGAATATAACTTCGTGCCGTCGCTGCAAGCTGGCGATGTGGTCAACGGCAAGTTCGAAATCAAAGGCGCGATCGCCTTCGGCGGCCTGGGCTGGATTTACCTGGGCTGGGACCAGGTGCTCAATCGCTGGGTGGTGATGAAGGGTTTGCTCAACACCAAGGACGAAGCGGCGGCCGCCAATGCGGTGGCGGAGCGGCAGTTCCTGGCCGCGGTCAAGCATCCGAAGATCGTCGGCATCTACGATTTCGTCAACCATGGCAACGAAGGTTTCATCGTCATGGAATACGTCGGCGGCGTCGCCATCAGCAGCATGCTGAAACAAAAAGGCGTGTTCCCGGTGGAAGAGGCGATCGCCTACATTCTCGGCATTCTGCCGGCCTTCTCCTACCTGCATGCCAACGGCTTCGTGTATTGCGACTTCAAGCCCGACAACTTCATGCTGGAAGGCGACGACGTCAAGCTGATCGACATGGGCGGGGTGCGCCAGATCGGCGACCCCAACGGCGACATCTACGGCACCCGCGGCTACATGGCGCCGGAAGCCAACGACGATCCGGTCGCGGTGTCCGACCTGTACACCATCGGCCGCGCGCTGGCGGTGATGATCATGGATTTCAAGTTCGCCAAGGACTACGAGCATTCGCTGCCGACCCCGGCCGAGCAGCCGCTGCTGGCGCAGCACGATGCGTTGTACCGCTTCCTGTTGCGCGCCACCCACCAGGACCCGGACCAGCGCTTCCAGTCGGCCGATGAAATGGCCGACCAGATCCTCGGCGTGCTGCGCGAAATCGTCTCCCTCAAAACCGAGCCGAAACCGGTCGAAAGCCAGACCTTCACCTCCGACAACCTGTTCGATGCCGACGACGTCGCCGGCACCGAACAGCCCGACGTGCGCCTGCTGCCGACGCTCAAGATGCAAGTCGCCGACCCGGCCGCCAACGAGTTGCTGCGCCTGTCCGCCGTGATCGATCCTGTCAAACGGGTGCTGACGCTGGAGCAGCTGGCCAAGAAATTCGGCGACAAATCGGTTGAGGCCAGGCTGCGGCTGGCCAATGCCTATGTCGGCGTCGAGCGCTACGCCGATGCCGCCAAGCTGCTCGATCAGCTGTTCGACGAAGATCCATTCGACTGGCGCGTGTGCTGGTATCGCGGCAAATCCTTGCTGGCGCAGGGCGACGGCCAGGGCGCGCGGAATGAGTTCGGCAAGGTCTATTTCGAAATGCCGGGCGAGATTGCGCCTAAGCAGGCCATCGCTTTTGCGGCGGAAGTCAGCCACGATTACAAGGAAGCCGCCTCCTACTATCGGCGGGTGATCAAGGTCGATCCGAACCAGACCGCGGCCTGCTTCGGCCTGGCCCGCTGCCTGTCGAAAAACAACGACATGCAGGGCGCGGCCGAAGCGCTGGCGGCCGTGCCGGCGCAGCACAGCCTGTTCAACCTGGCGCGGATCGCGCTGGCAAAAACGCTGCTGCACCAGGAGCCGGGGATGAACCGCGAGGGTTTGGAACAAGTCGCGCAAACCATCGAGTCGATCTCGGCCGAAGGCGGCGTCGTGCATCAACTGGCCGCCAAGCTGCTGGAACGAGGATTGGCCCTGATCGCCAACGGCAAAGTGAAGGAAGACCGCAGCTGCAAGCTGCTGGGCCACGCGCTGAGTGTGCAAACCTTGCGCCAGGGCGCCGAGGAAGAGTTCCGCAAAGCCGCCCGCTATGCCGTCGACGCCGCAGAAAAAATCATGTGGATCGATATGGCCAACGCCGTTCGTCCGAAAAGCTTTGTGTAAGGACGCGCCATGACTTGCCTTCATTGCGGCGATAGCGGCTCGGCTGCCGGCTCGAAATTTTGCGAAGGCTGCGGACAGCCTTTGCTGCCCTTGACCAGCCAAGCGGTGCCGGCGGCCAAGGACGCGCTTGCGTGCGCCTGCAGCCCGGCCGCCAGCGCGCCGGACGCCGACGGTTTTTGTAATAACTGCGGCGTGCGCTGCATAGTTGCAGTTAGTGCCGCTAGCGCCGCTGGCGTCAGCAATGCGCATTATTGGTGCGATGAGCCTGACGCGCGGCTGGCGATGATCAGCGACATCGGCCGGCGCCACAGCCATAACGAGGATTGCGGCAGCGCCGGATTGTCGCCGAACAATGCGGCTGTGCTGGTGGTGGCCGACGGCGTCTCCAGTTCATTCCATTCCGCCCAGGCATCCGCCACCGCGGTCGAACTGGTCAGCGCGGGCTTATCGGCGCATGACGGCACGCTAGCCCAGGAAGACGTCATGCACAGCGCGATCATGGCGGCGCATCAAGCAATCATGCAACTGCCGGCCGGCGCCGCAGCCAATCTCGACGAACCGGAATGCACGCTGGTCGCGGCCCTGGTCGCGGACGGTACAGCGACGATAGGATGGGTCGGCGACTCGCGCGCCTACCTGATCAGCGGCAATGCCGAGCGTTGCCTGACGGTGGATGATTCCTGGGTCGAAGAAGTAGTCGCCGCCGGCCTATACAGTCGCGCAGCCGCCAGCGCCGACCGCCGCGCGCACTACGTGACCCAAGTGCTCGGCATGCGCGACGGTCCGGTCGCTGTGCATGTGCTGTCGACCGGCATGGCGGCGGACGATGTGTTGCTGCTGTGTTCGGACGGGCTGTGGAATTATTTCCAGCAGGACGGCAGCTTGGCTGCGAGGGTGGGGCAGATCAAGCAAGAGCTTGGCGTTGACGTAAGCGCCAAGGCGGTGTGCCAGGCGCTGGTCGATGATGCCAATGCGCAGGGTGGGCATGACAATATTACGGTGGCGATGTTGATGGGTAGGTTGTTGGAACGTTGACGGCTGCTTGCAGATCAAACATCAAGGTTGCAGCCAGTGGCGATGTTGGGCTTCGCCTTCGGCTCAACCGCAACCTACGTTGGTCCGCGTTACCGCGATTTTGCAACGGTCCTCTTATGTTCGGCCGCGAGCGTAGCCCGAACTTGGTCAGCGCTAACCGCCCGCGTCGGGTCAGCCTTCAGTGCGTCATAGGCCGGCCCCACGTGGCCTCGAAGCCAATTTTCCGCAGCGCGGTCACGCGCCATCTCGTTGGGCAAGATGATGCCGAATTGTCGGGTTGTACGCATGATGACCACCATTAAGTCGAATGGGATGTAATCCTGCCTCATCCACGACTTTTGCGCCAGCGCCGTTGGGCTACGGAGCGCAGAGGGTTTGATGTTGTTTTTACGTGTTGCGGTCTTGACGAACCCGGGTTTTCGCCCCGACCGCGCCGCCAAGAAGTAGCTTACCGGGGTCAGAGTTTTTTTACGCAGGGTCATCGCGTAAATTACTCTGACCCCGCTGAGCGGACTACGGAACGCCGAGGTGTTGTAGTTGCCTTTTCGTTTGTCGGTCTTGGCGTACTCAGCTTTTCGCCCTGACGGCGACTCCCTTTTATTTTGCTTCGCCAAAAGAAAGGAAGCAAAGAAAAGGCGACCGCAAGCCACTGCCTTCCCTTCGGTCTCCTAGTCAGTTGAGGACAGAGTACCGCTACGCTTAACTCTGTCCCGCAATAGATAAAACTGCGCCGCCTATCAGCCGGGTGTGAAGGCAAACTCGCTGCGCTCAAACATGCCTTCCCACAATTCCCGGCTGGCAGTTGGCCCATTTGGCAGCGTCCCAATGCGGAATTCAACGTCAACTGCAACGGCAGCGTCAAAAGCAACCCCTCGGCGCCCCGTGGTCCGTTAATCGGGGACACAGTAATTCGGCACGCTGCGGTGCCTCTTAAACTATGTCCCCGATTAACTCAGGCTGGGCTGAAAAGCCCAACATTTTTCACGATTGACCAAGAGCGTCGCACGCCTGACGCTTTTGGCGCGTCCTGCCTCTGCAACCGACACAAAATGTCCATGAATGTCCATCATCGGGCGAAGCCGCGGGCTGTCGAGCCGTGGCACGTTGCTTGCAATGCTCACTCTTTTCCGCGCGCGCATCGCAGCCTGGCTTGCGCAATGGGTTCATTCAACAATAGTAAAGATAAAAATAATGCCATCACATCAGCACCGCTTGAAATCATCCAAACCACTACAGTCCCTGTTGTTATCGTCGGCCCTGCTGCTCGCGGCCTGCGGTGGCGGCGGAGGCGCATCGGTGACAGCTTCCACCCAGCCTGCGAACGCGGGTTCATCCCCGGCGCCGGCGCCAGTGCAGAATCCGCCTTCAACTCCGGCGCCGAACCCGGTCACGGTGCCGGTCAAGGATTACAGCGTCACCACGCACGCGATCCCGACCGCCGCTGCCGGCCAGGTGTTCAGCCTCAAGGCCAATTTCTTCGACGATGGCTTTGTGCCGCCTAGCCCGATGTCCAACTACGGCTTCCAGAACCCGATCATCCCCGCCGTCAACGCTGACGGCAGCCTGGATGTCGCCTGGCTGGATTATTCCGGCGCCAGCGGGCACGCGGTCAGCGGCTTGAGCACACCCGGCACCATCAACATCACGCACGTCAACCCGGACCTGAGCACCGGCGCCACCACCGCGACCAGCCTGCAGACCTATAAACTGCTGGGCTTCACCAAGGACAGCAACGGCGCGTTCTATCTGGCTTACAACGTCGATCACCCATTCAAGAACGCGATCGCCGGCGACGCCAACAACGTCGACGGCAACGAGCTGCGGATCGCCAAGTCGGCCAGCGCCAACTTCGGGTTGAGGGCTTGGGACACGCTGGTGTTCGGCGACCAGGACAATACCAAGGACATGAGCAAGGGCAATCCCGGAGAGGCTGGATTGGGCATGCTGGGCTTCGATGCGATTAACCAGAAACTGGTGCTGTACGTGTCGCACCAAATGGCATCGGGCGACCACGGTATCCGCCACCAAGCCGGGTATTTCAGATACTTCAATCCGCTCAATGGCGTTCCGGTGGCGGCCGGCAACGGCAATGCGCTCAATATGGGCTCGAGCTGGTTCTATTCGCACAACTTCAGCCCGCGCCTGCTGGTGGATAACGGCACTTCCTACCTGCTGGCGCATGGAGATTACTACTCACGGCAGTTGGGCTTTGCGGCATACACCTATGGCGGTTATACCGGCAGCGACCAGACCCAGTTCGACAAGTCCTACTTTGCGATCGACGGCAATAAGGGCGACAACAACACCAATGCGCAGACCGGCCAGTTCATCAAGCTCAACAACGGCAATTTCGCGATGGTCCACACCACTTCCCAAGGCCGCGCCGCGCGCGATGTGCGGATTGTGATTGCCGGCGGCAGCGACGGCGGCACGCAGTCGAGCGCCTGGCTGACCAGCAACGCGGCCAACGTGCAAGCCATCATGCCGAAGCTGGAAGCGTCCGGCAGCGGTTTCCTGGTGTCCTACGGTTTGTGGAATTCTAGCGATCGCACCAACAAGTCGATCGAGTGGCATTTCATGCAGCTGGACGCCGGCCTGAACGTGATCTCCCAATCCAAAGCCATGCCCGGCATCGAGTTCATCGCCGACCTGCCGCTGTTGCGTTTCACCAGCGGTCCCAACGCCGGCCGCGTGGGTTGGGTCTCGGGCAACGACCAGGGCACGTTGAGCGTGAACCTGGTGCAAGCGCCGCAGTGATGCGAGCGGAGCGGCGCATCAGTTAAATGGCCGGCCCCAGCAAGTTGGGCCGGTCACTTAATCGCTGCTTATACAATCTGTCGCGCAACTTCATGCACGGCGTCTCCACTAGCCGGTACAGCAACCAGCCGCCAGCCAGGCTGACGCCGAGCATGATCATCACCCCCAACCCCGAATCCGCAGCAATCCCGACGTTCGATAACGGCCCTTTGGCCATGTTCATCAGCGGCTTGTGCACCAGGTAAATCGCGTACGACCACAGCGCCAGTTGGCAGGCGCCTGGAACGCGGATCCGGTGCAATAAGGATGCGGGACTGAGCGCCGACAGCGTCAGCAACGCAAAGCTCGCCGTCAGCATCGGATAGCCGAACGCGGTCATCAAAAAGCCGTAACTGTTGTCATCGACGTACTGATAGTTCAAGTACAGGTAAAAAGTGATTGCAGCCCCGAGCACGCCTGCGGTCAGCATCAAATTGCCTTTTTTCATGAGCCGGCCGTAGGCATCGGCATGGAAATTCTTCAGCATCGCAATGGCGACACCCGGCAGCAATTCGTCAAAGCGGCAAAACGACGAATAGTAGATATGCGTGTAATAGCCGTTGGCGTCGCCGCCATAGTCGCGCCACAGCATGTCCCTGATGGCGATGCCGGCCAAGACCGTCGCCGCGATCAAGGTCCAGCCCAAAAGCAGCGATTTGCGGCAGCCGGCCACCAGCAAAGCCGCCACCGGCAATACCAGGTAAAACTGTTCCTCGACGCACAGCGACCAGGCTTGCGAAAAAGCCGTGCCGGCGTGCAGCTGGTAGTTTTGGGTGAAGCTCAGGAACTTCCACAGCGACGGCGGGGTGGTGCCGCCCATCGCCAGCGGGAACAAGAAATACAAAGCCAACACCACATAGTAGTTGGGCAGGGTTCGCAAGCAGCGTTTGATATAGAACGTTTTTAACGAGAACTGCCGGCCCTGGGCGATGGCTGACAATATTTGATTGCCGATCAAATAGCCGCTCAGCACAAAAAACAAATCGACGCCGACCCAGCCGATGTTGCTCAAGACGCCGAAGGTCTCCACGTGGCTGACAAACACCATGTAGTGATACATAAATACCAGTGCGATTGCAGCAGCGCGCAAGGTGTCGAGGCCGTTGAGTCTGGTGGCGGTTGAGTGCATGTGGGGTTGAATGTTGATTTTTGGAAATGCGCATCTTAGCCGATCCGCGCTGCTTCACCGGGATTTCTAAGGCGTATTTCCTGCTTTGTTATTGCTATTCAACAAGTAATAAATCTCGTAGAATCGGCCCGCATAGAGGCGTCTGTCGCCACATTCATAAACAGGAGATCCAAGTGAGACAACAATTTCAAAGACCAACCGCCGCATTCATCGGCGCGTCGTGGGCCGCTTTAGTGGTCGGCGCCGCCACCTATCTGTTCGGCCTGTGGAATGCCGCGATGCAGCTCAATGAGAAGGGCTATTACTTCACCATCCTGATGTACGGCCTGTTTGCTTCGGTTTCACTGCAAAAATCGGTGCGGGACAGACTGGAAGGAACGCCGGTCACCGGGATCTACTTCATGTTTTGCTGGATTTCGCTGGGCCTTTCGGTGGCGCTGCTGGCGATCGGCTTATGGAACGCGACGCTGGCGGATAGTGAAAAAGGCTTTTACGCGATGTCGTTCGTGTTGAGCCTGTTCGCATCGGTTGCGGTTCAGAAGAACGTGCGTGACGTGACGCTCATCAAAGGAAATTTCCCGGCCCAAGGCGACGAATAACTCCCTGCCTGACCCGCGCTTGCAGCGGTTGCTGAGTTTTCGCTGCAAGCTCGCCGACGCTCCGGCAGTACGCGCCAACTTCAGGATTTGATTGAAAGAAACGGTTCTTTTATTTTTTTCTGATTGTTAAACCAGTCTTAATTTTCCGGATCTATGCTGTTATGTGACCCTTCCTTTGTCAAAGGAGAACAGCATGACGCGTCGATCTCTTGCCCGCAGTGCGATTGCGGCTGCTTTGTTGACTGGGATTGCGGGCATCTACATTTATTCCGACGGCGCCGGTATCGGCGGGCCCGATGCCCACGCGCCGACGGTGGCAGCGCCGGCGCCGATCGCTACCGATTTTTCCTCGATTGTCGAACGGGCCGGGCCGGCGGTGGTCAACATCAGCTTCACCGGCAACCTGAAGGCCGGCAGCACGCTGGGCGACTCGAGCGGAATGCCGCAGCTCACTCCCGGCGATCCCTTGTACGAATTTTTCAAACGCTTCGGCCCCCAGCTGCAGGTGCCGCGCGGCGCGCTGATCGTGCATGGTCAGGGTTCCGGTTTCATCATCAATCCTGACGGCGTGATCCTGACCAATGCTCACGTGGTCGACGGCGCCGACGAAGTGATCGTCAAATTGACCGATAGGCGCGAGTTCAAGGCCAAGGTACTGGGCGTCGACAAGCTGACCGATATTGCCGTGATCCAGATTGAAGCGAACCACTTGCCGACGGTGCAGATCGGCAACCCGGCGCTGACCAAAGTCGGTGAACCGGTATTGGCGATCGGCTCGCCTTACGGCTTCGACAATACCGCGACGGCGGGGATCGTCAGCGCCAAATTGCGCTCCTTGCCTGGAGAAAATTACGTACCGTTCATCCAGACCGACGTCGCGGTCAATCCGGGCAGTTCAGGCGGGCCGCTGTTCAATCTGAGGGGGGAAGTGATCGGCATCAACTCGCAGATTTACAGCCAGACCGGCGGCTATCAAGGCTTGTCGTTTGCGATTCCGATTGATGTCGCGATCAAGGTCGAGCAGCAATTGGTGCAGCATGGCAAAGTGACGCGCGGCCATCTCGGGGTCGACGTGCAAGACGTCAACCAGGCGCTGGCCGAGTCGTTCGGTCTGAAGAAATCCGAAGGCGCGCTGATCAGTTCGGTGGAGAACGGCAGTCCGGCCGAGGAGGGCGGATTGCAGACGGGCGACGTGATCCTGCGCTTCAATGGCCAGCACATCGCGCATCCGGCCGATCTGTCGGCGGCGGTCGCCGATACCGCGCCGGGGACTTCGGCCAAAGTCGATGTGATCCGTCACGGTGAGGAAAAAACACTGGCGGTCAATGTCAGTGAAATGCAAGCGAGTAAATCCGATGACTCCGATGCCGGCGCGCAAGACCGGCTCGGCTTGTCGGTGCGGGCGCTGACGCAGGACGAGCGGCAACAGGCTGGCGTCAGCGCCGGCCTGCTGGTGGAAAGCGCCAGCGGACCGGCGGCGGTGGCGGGGATCCAGAGCGGCGACGTGATCCTGTCGTTTAACGGCGTCCCGGTGACCAGCGTCGAGCAATTGCGGCGCTTGGTCGACAAGGCCGGCAAGAGCGTCGCGCTGCTGGTGCAACGGGATAACGAGAAGATTTTTATTCCGTTGAAGCTGGGGTGAACACGCTGTGCGTGCACCCTTGGCTTTTTGCTTGGTGCACTGGTAGGGCGGATGAGCGCAGCGTTATCCACCGCTTGATGTGCCACAAATGGTTGACGCATCTAAAACTGCGGATAACGCTGCGCTCATCCGCCCTACGCAAACCCATCACGCCGCCGTCCGGTCAAAACTTATAGTTCGCTCCAGCGGTAGTAAACCGCCCGCGCGGATCGCCCAGGGTTGGTAGCACTGGTAGGGCGGATGAGCGTAGCGTTATCCGCCGCTTGATGCGCCACAAATGGTCGACGCATCCAGAACGGCGGATAACGCTGCGCTCATCCGCCCTACGTAAACCCATCACGCCGCCGTCCGGTCAGAACTTATAGTTCGCTCCAACGGTAATAAACCGCCCGCGCGGATCGCCCTGGGTGATGTCGAAGTAGGGCGTGCTCGGGTCCCACGACGGCTTGCGGTTCAGCAGGTTTTGCACCGCGAACTTCAGTGTGGTGTTCTTCACCCCGGTGTACACCACGCTCAGATCGAAGGTGCTGTTGCTCGCCACCGACGCCGGGAAATCGTCTTCCCGCACGCTGTCATCCAGCGTATAGCCGCCGACGTAATACCAGCTGAGCGTGCTGGAAAAATCGCGGTAGTCCCAGGTCAGCGCCGTGCTGCCGCGCCATTTCGGCAGTGCGCCGAAGGTGTTGTTGCCGCTGCCGTCCATCTGCGCCTGGCCCGCCACTCGCGGCTGCTTGTAGTCGAGCAGATAGGACCAGCCGCCGCTCAAGGTGAAGTTGCCGGCGCTGGCGGTATGCAGCAACTGGCGCAGCTCAAGATCAATGCCGGAGGTGGTGCGCGCGCTCTGGTTTTGATACTGGTTGCTGATGCTGACGATCCGGCCTTGAGCATCGCGCGTCACGCGGCCCGGATAGAGTTCGGGATGCTGGACGATGACGGTGGCGTCGTCGGGGCCGATGATGCCGCTTTGATTGATGCGATAGAAGTCCAGCGCCAGGCTGGTATTGGCCGCAGGCGACAGCACCACTCCCAGGTTGATGTTCTTCGAGCGTTCCGGCTGCAGCTTGGGATTGGCGGCGTAGATGCCGGTATAGCCGCGTAGCTGGCCCGGCGTGATCGGATCGTAGGGATCTTTGACCGAGCCGTAGCTGATCGCCGTGCTGTTGGTGATTTCGGGCAGCGACGGCGCGCGGAAACCGCGCGATACCGTGCCGCGCAACAGCAGCCAGCGCGCTGGCTGGAAGCGCAGGCTCAACTTGGGCGAGAAGGCGGAGCCAAAGTCGCTGTAATGATCGGCGCGGCCGGCCAGGTTGGCTTCCAGCGTAGCCAGCAGCGGTACATTCAATTCGGCATAGGCGGCCGATACATTGCGCGAGCCGTGAATGATGTCGATCGCCGGCCGCAGCTCGGTGCCGGACAGCACTGCTTGCGAGGTATCGGAATCAATCGATTCGTTGCGGAACTGATAGCCGGCGGCAAACCCCAATTGGCCCGCCGGCAGACTCAGCAGCTGGGTCGACACGGTGGCGTCCAGCGCATTGAGCCGCGACACCGCAGGGCGGGTGGTGGCCAGCCGCAACGCCTCGACCGCGGCGGCCGAATTGTTTGGCGCGGTGAAATCGTAGCCGCCGTTGGCCAGCAGCTGCTGGAAGGCGTAACGGTTACCGAAATTGCTGACCGTTTCCTGCAAGCGGCTTTCCGAATGCAGCGCCGACACGTCCCAGGACCAGTCGTCGAGCTTGCCCTTCAGGCCGGCCAGCACCCGGCTGAACTCAGTGCTGTCGGTCTTGGTGCGCGGACCGACATTCCACAGATTGCTGTTGATCGGCGTCGGCACGGCATTCGGATTGGACGGATGTCCGACCGGCAAAGTGCTGCTGACGTTGACCAGGCGCTGGTTGGCATTGTCCCAGGCGCGCAGCGAATTGCCGATCGCCAGCGGCGGCCCGAAAATGAAGCTGGCATTGCTATGGCTGTACAGCAGTTCGCTGTATGCCTGCAGCTGGTCGTTGAGTTGCAAGGTGCCGCGCAGCACCGCGTGATAGCGCTCTATGCTGGGCATCAGGGTTTGGTAGGGAGCCGGATTGTAGGCCCAGACCTCGCCCTGCTTGCTCGGCGTGATTGCGCCCCACGGCACCCTTTGCACCGGACCGACCGCGTGGGCAAAACCCTGGGTCGGGTCGTTATTGTAGTAATTGGTCGGGGTCCAGTTGAGGCGGCCGCCCGGCTTGTCGCGGAAGTCCATATTCCGAAGATAGCCGACGTCGCTGGCGTCCAGCCGGTCGCGCTGCTGGCCGTCGAGCGAAAAGAAAATGTTGTAACGATCCTTTTTGATATCCCCCTTGCCGGCCAGCAGCTGGAACTTGCGCTCGCCCTGGCCGGTGCCCGAGCCGGACTTGCCCCAGCTGCCGCCGATCTCGACCCCTTGGAAATTCTTTTTCAGAATGATGTTGACCACCCCGGCCACCGCATCCGAACCGTAGATCGCCGAAGCGCCGTCCTTGAGCACCTCGATCCGTTCGATCGCCGCTAGCGGCAAGGAGTTGATGTCGACAAAGGTTTCCTGCAGATCCTGGGCCGTGGCGTAGTTCGCCAGACGCTTGCCGTCCAGCAGGATCAGCGTATTTTTCTGGCCCAAGCCGCGTAGCGAGACACCGGCCGTGCCGGCCGAGAAACTGCCGGTGTACTGCTCGTTGAAACTGTTGCCGCTGTTGGCTGAAATCGAGCGCAAGATATCCGGCAAGCTGGTTTTGCCGCTGGCTTCGATTTGCTTGGCGCTGATGACCTGGACTGAGTTGGCGCCTTCCTTGTCGGTGCTCCTGAGATTGGACCCGGTGACGGTGATGGTTTCAAACTGCTTGGCTTCCTGCGCGATTGCGGTGTGGGCCGTCAGCAGCGAGCCGATGGCGGCGGCGAGTGTTTTTGTTTTCAACATGCGTTATTTCTTTAAAAATTCCGGACGATAAAACGCCTGCTTTCCGGGGAATGCTGGGAGCGTTAAGACGGGAAGGGGTTGGTTACGAACAGTGCTGGGATCAAGTATCCGAGCATGTTTTCCAGATGGGAAATAATGATTTCAAATGACGATATGCGGACGCGGCAAGGGCCAGTAACGTAGGGCGGAAAAGCGCAGCGCCTTCCGCCGTTCTGGATGCGTCAAATGTCTGTGGCACATCCAACGGCGGATAACGCTGCGCTCATCCGCCCTACGCAAAGCAAGGCTTTTCTTTCATCATCACACGCCTAGATGCCGGCGCGGATTGAAGTCGAGCTCGTGCTGCATCTGCCGATAAATTTCCTGGGCGCGATGGCTGTGCGCGGTCGGCAAAACTATCTCCAGCTCCATGTACAAATCGCCCGGCGGATGACCCGGCAATCCGCGGCCTTGGAAGCGCAATTTTTTACCGGCCCGGCTACCGCTCGGTATCTGGATCTCGACCGTGCCGTGCGGCGTCGGCGCTTGCACCGCAGCGCCCAGCGCCGCCTCCCACGGTGTCAGCGGCAGCGTCAAATAAAGGTCGGCGCCGGCCACGCGATAAAACGGATGCGGCGCGAAGCGAATCAGCAGATAGAGGTCGCCGGCCGGGCCGGAGCCCAAGCCCGGCTCGCCTTGGCCCGCCAGCCGGATTCGCTGGCCGTCCCTGATGCCCGGCGCAATGCGCGCTTCCACCAGCCGATCGCGGGTGATGCTATTGCCGTTGGCGTCGCGCGCCGGAAGGTGCAGTTTGAAACTCGGCGTGCCGCCGTGGATCGCGGTTTCCAGCGGGATCGACACTTCGACCTGGCAGTCGCGGCCGGCGGCGTGATGCCGGCGTCCAGCAGGCCGATGACTGGCCCAGGCGCCGAAATCGTCTTCGGCGCTAGTGTGCCGATGGCTGCCGTATGGCGCATTGTTCCAATTCGGCCGTGCGCGGGATCCATATTGCGCGTGCTGCCGTGCGCTCTGCCGGTCGTAGTCGGCGCGTTTGTGCGGGTCGTGCAGCACTTCGTAGGCCTCGGAAACTTTCTTGAAATGCTCTTCGCCGTCCGGTTCCCGGCTGATGTCGGGATGGTATTTATGTGCAAGTCTGCGATAGGCCCGTTTGATCTCGTCCGCCGTTGCATCGCGCGTCACGCCAAGCCGCCGGTAGTAATCCTTGAACTCCATATCGCTCCTCAAACATGAAAACTGCGGCTGGTCCGACGCAATATCAAGGTTGTACTTAGCTCGGACTAATCCCGCATTTAACCTGCTCGCACGTCCCCGATATCACCCAAGTGATGCTGTTGGCATTGGTCTTGGGCGTGACGATCAAGGTAAGGGAGCCCACTTCCTTGCTGCCCGTCACATTGATCGCCGCCGTCGTCGGCGCAATGTCGACGGTCCCGTACTTCAGCGCCGGCATGGTGGCGATGCCAAGCTTGGCGCCGCTGTCGCACATGGCGAGATTGCCCGCATTATTCTTTGCGCACATCACGATGGCGAGCTTGATCGGCTCCAGCGCCACGATATTTTCTTGCCACTTGGTACGCGACACATAATTCTGATACTGCGGGATGGCAACCGCCGCCAACACACCGATAAGCGCCACCACGATCAATGTTTCGATCACCGTCAAACCATGCGCGATGCGTGCCGTGCAGTACCTCGGATTGCGTTTCATATCGACACCTCTGTAGAGATTTTGTTAGGGTCTGTTGTACCGGATGTATTGAAAACATCCCTATCCAGTATAGGTGACAAAAACGCAAAAAAAGGAGGATCAGCATGCAATGCAAACTGCATGCTGATCCTCCAGGGGCCTACATGAAATTTTGGACGAGAACGATGTGCCAGGCGGTGCATGCCAACCTGCAACTACTTGATTTTGTTGGATAATTTTCAAGCCGCCTGGCGAAACGTCAGGTTGATGCGGCACGCTCCCAGCAACGGATGATGCCCTTCCTGGATCGGCAGCACGCCGTGAAACCGGAGCCGGGACGGCCCGCCCCACGCCACCACATCGCCATGCGTCAACGGCACCCGGCTGGGTTTGTCGGTCCGGCGCAAGCCGCCAAACAAAAAAACCGCCGGAAGGCCCAGCGATACCGAAACGATGGGCTGCTCGAAATCGCGCTCATCACGGTCCTGATGCAGCGATAGCCTGGTCCCCGGCTCATAGCGGTTGATCAAGCAGGCGTCAGGCACAAAGCGGTTGAAGCCAGCCTCGCGCGCCGCATCCTGTGCCAAGCGCAGAAATGCCGCCGGCATAGTCGGCCAGTGCCGGCCGCTGTTCGGATCGATCGCGTCGTAGCGGTAGCCGCTGCGATCGCTGACCCAGCCCAACGCGCCGCAATTGCTCATCGCAACAGACATGACAAAGCCGCCCGGCGTCACCAGGTGGCGGAACGGGGCGACGGCAATCACGTCCCGCAAAGCATCGAGCAGCGCTTTATCGTCGGCGACGGCAAAGCCGCGCAGCAACAGCGCGCCCGGCGCCAGCGCTTGTTGCCGCAGGCCGCCATGCTCCAGGTCGTCGAACATATCCAGCGTCACTTTGTGTCCTTAAATCGCGTCATGAAAAATGATGCCTAGTGTATGGCGATGTCCGGAGCGGATCCGGCTCACGCCGTGCCGCAGATTGACCCGATACACGCCGCGCGATCCCTGTACCGGCCGCTGATGGACTGCAAATACCACCGTATCGCCTTGCTGCAGCGGCACCACCTCCGGCCGCGACTGCATGCGCGGCCGCTGTTCGGTCAGCACGAATTCGCCGCCGCTAAAATCGCGTCCCGGCTGCGACAGCAGGATCGCCGCCTGCAGCGGAAAAACGTGCTCGCCGTATAGATCCTGATGCAGGCAGTTGTAGTCGTCAGTGCCGTACTGCAACAGCAACGGCGTCGGCCGCAACTGACCGGCCGCATGGCAACGCGCAAGGAAATCTGCGTGCTGCTCAGGATACCGAACGTCCAGCTCCATCGCCTGGTTCCAGCGATTCGCAATCGGCGCCAGATGCGGATACAGCGAACGGCGCAACTCGGCCACCAGCGTCGGCAACGGATAGCGGAAATATTGATACTCGCCGCGTCCGAAACCATGCCGTGCCATCACCACCCGGCTACGAAAAAACTGCTCCTCCGCATACAAGCACACCAGCGCCGCGCATTCGTCCGGCGTCAGCAAATGCGGGATGACGGCGCTGCCTTGCGCATCCAGATCCACGGCAACACGCTGCCAATCGACGCCATCGACTCGGTGCGCCACGCCGACCGGCAACGCCGTTTCCACGCGTGCGTTCATGCCTGCGACTCCCGTTCCAGCAACAATCGCTTGCGCTCGACGCCCCAGCGGTAGCCCGACAAGCCGCCGTCATTGCGCACCACGCGATGACAAGGAATCGCCACCGCCAGCGCATTGGCGGCGCAGGCTTGTGCCACTGCCCGCACCGCTGCCGGCGCACCGATGCGTTTGGCGATCTCGGTATAGCTGGCGGTGGCGCCGACCGGGATTTGCTGCAACGCCTGCCACACCCGCTGCTGAAATGCTGTGCCCCTGACATCCAACGGCAGATCCAGCCCGATCGCCGGCGCTTCGACAAAACCGACCACCTTCGCTATCAGTTGTTCGAAGCCTTCATCGGCGCCGATCAGATTGGCGCGTGGAAACCGATCCTGTAAATCGCAGGCCAGCGCAGCCGGATCGTCCCCCATCAGGATCGCGCACACCCCGCGCTCGCTTTGCGCCACCAGGATCGCGCCCAGCGAGCATTGACCAATCGCAAAGCGGATCTCGGCGTTCTTGCCACCGGCCCGATAATTGCTCGGCGTCATGCCCAGCACCGCATTCGATTTTTCATAAAAGCGGCCGTTGGAGTTATACCCGGCTTCATAAATCGCCTCCGTCACCGAAGCGCTGCGGTCAAGCTCGCTGCGCATCCGTTTGGCGCGCTGCGCGACCGCGTAGGCCTTCGGCGTCAGCCCGGTAACGGCCTTGAAAATCCGGTGGAAATGATAAGTGCTCAAGCCCGCGTGATCGGCCAGCTGCTGCAAACTCAGCGCCTCCTGCGCGCTCTCGATCAGCCGGCATGCCTCGGTCACCTTTTGCGCGTGCTGCTCGGATAACGCCTGCTGATCCGGCTTGCACCGCTTGCAGGGGCGAAATCCGGCCCGCTCGGCCTCCTCGCGGCTGGCGTAAAAACAGACGTTTTCCGGCCGCGGCGGCCGCGCCGCGCACGACGGCCGGCAATACACCCCGGTGGTTTTGACCGAGTAATAAAACTTGCCGTCCGACCCTTTATCGTGCGCCAGCATCAAGGCCCAACGCGGATCGTTGGCCGTTGCCGCCGCGCGCTGCGCAATGTCAGTTGATGCGTTCATAAGAACTCCTTTCATCAAGCTATCTTATGGAGTTCACTTTATCCATGGCGGCAGCTTAGCGCACTCCGGGTCTTGCTTTTGAATTCGATGCGATGCATTCAAATATGGCAGGACGCTAGGGCACCTCGAAAAACTGTAGCGAGCATCACAGGCCAGAGATTGGGCCGCGCAGTAGGTTTTTCGAGGTGCCCGCCAATAATTGCCATGGCGTCATATTGCGTCTATAGTCGCTCCGTCCCTGCTAAACAGGCACGGGATGAGGTCTAGGAAGCCTGAGAACAATACCGCGCACAACCGCGCTTTGCGGTTGTGCGTTCACTTTTGCTCGTCCTTATGGGCGGCAATGGTGGGGAGCCTTCGGGCTACCGGTTTTTGGTCTTGTACCGGTCTTCCTACCCTGCCATCTGCCGCCGTGTGTCAAGAACGCAAAAGCCGAAGTATCGGCCGCTGCGATGCTTTATTGAAGATGAGGGTCGGCCCCTCGTGATCGGCGTGCAGG
>NZ_JBHSMT010000012.1:0-168123 GCF_042654985.1 Paraherbaspirillum soli
GCCTGCACGCCGATCACGAGGGGCCGACCCTCATCTTCAATAAAGCATCGCAGCGGCCGATACTTCGGCTTTTGCGTTCTTGACACACGGCGGCAGATAGCGGGATTTGCAGACCGGTGCTAATGGAGAAATGCCGGCAGTCCCGAAGGACTCCCCGCTACTGCCACCCGTTGAAGGCGCAACAGTAGACACACGAACCGCATGACGCGGTTTGTGCGCATTAGCAATCGAGGCTGCAAAACCCCTGTCCCTGATATTTATTCTCAGGGACGGGAGCGACTATAGCCGCTATAGGACGCCATGGCAATTATTAGCGTCCTGCTATTTTTGGATGCGTCGCAAGTTGTAGGACGGATGAGCGTAGCGTTATCCGTCATTGGATGGATCGCGGTAAGGGCGGCGGGTGATCGTCGCCCCTACCGCGACCGTCTGATACAAGAACACCCGCTCAAGGCGGGTGTTGGCTCTTAACAAAATCGATTACAAAAGAAGAAATCCCAGAGGAAGCTCAACATCCTTGTTCGAGCGTAGCCTCCTCCCTTTACGAGAACTTTATGACAGCATTAGCTCGGCTCTCGACTTCCAGAAATCTACTTGATTAGCAGTGCAGTGAAAATGATTACAACACTCCACCATTTTTTCGATCCCAGTTTTTGGGGCATCCTCGTATCTACAAGAAATCTCATGAAGATTAGCTGCAAGCAAAATAAAACACTCGAAGTCTGGCGCAACGTCTCTACGCCCCACCTGAGACGAGCGCATTACATCAAGTAGATAGACAACGTCAGGGTAATCACTACCTACTCCTCCCACGCAGATCAAATTCGCCTCTTCTTGGGCCACTATCACCAAGTGAGAATTTCGAGCTTCCGCTTTGCCAAGCTCATCTCCCTGATTTGCCTGTCGAATTGATTCGATCAAGTTCCCAGTCTGTATTGAACCCGGCCACATTGAGAAATAGCCGATAGAAACACCGAATAAACCGGCGTCGCGAATGCATCGTATATATATAGAAGGCAACTCTAGGGAAACGCCGTTCAATTCGCTTTTTTAAGTAGGGATCGGTCACCGAGCGGACGAACGAAGAGCGCAGCAAGAATTGCCGATTTTTTGGAGCCGAACAACGGCCTTTTCAGCCGATTTGATGCAACGCTTCACGCCTTTCGGCGATCAGGACGCACTCCGGGATTCAGTGACCGTAAATCGCCTGCCGGCCAGCACCAGATTGGCGAAGGCGAACAGCGTGAACAGCTGCGCGGTGTTCTTGGCCAAGCCGCGATAGCGCGTTTTGCGATGGCGGAACAGGTTCTTGATGACATGAAACGGATGCTCGACTTTCGCGCGGACACTAGCCTTCAGATGTTCCAGCATGCGCCCCAGTTTGGTCTTGGGCAGCACACGGCGTTTGGAGCGCTTCATGGCCACATGCCAGGTGATCGCTTTGCCGACGTTTTCGGGCCTCTTTTCCACTCCTTGGTAGCCGGCGTCGCCGAGCGCGGCGGTCTCGTCACCATGCAGCAGTGCGTATGCTTGAGTCACATCGGAGACATTGCCAGCCGTGCCGACGACGGTGTGCACGAGGCCCGACGCCGCGTCGACGCCGATGTGGGCTTTCATCCCGAAATGCCAGTCGTTGCCCTTCTTCGACTGATGCATCTCCGGATCACGCTTGCCATCCTTGTTCTTGGTCGATGGTGGCGCGGCGATCAGCGTCGCATCGACGATGGTCCCTTCCCGCATCATCAAGCCCTTCTCGGCCAAGTGCCCGTTGATCGTGTCGAAGATCTGGCGGGTCAGTTCCTTCGCTTCCAACAGGTGGCGAAACTTGAGCAGCGTCGTCGCGTCCGACGCCGACTCGCGATTCAAATCAATGCCGACAAAGGCGCGAATGGCTTGGCTGTCGTAGATCGCCTCTTCGATACCTTCGTCCGACAAGCCAAAGCACTGCTGGGCCACATACATGCGCAGCATGCGCGCCAGTCCAATCGGCGGACGACCGGCGCCGACGACCTTCGGATAGAACGGTTCAACGAGTTTGTGCAACTTGCCCCAGGGCGTCACGCTGTCGATCTCGGCGAGAAAGCAGTCACGCCGAGTGAGCTTTTTCTTGGCAGCGTATTCCAGATCGGAGAAGCTCTTTTGCATGGTCGATGGCAGGCGGTGAATGTGCCGCTATTGTCTCAGGCCAGCCTGTCGGTGGGAACACCGTCCAATGAATTAATCAGCGTTTCCCTAGGGTACCGTTCAACTCGGCGACCTCATCCGCAGTTAAGCCGTTTCGCCTAATTGTTACTTTATCCGCGATACGAGGAAATTGATTTGCAAAGTTCTCAGAATAATTCTTTACATCATTTAGATTAATAAGCATATGCGAAACAATTCTTGCCGGAGCCCATAACAACTTCTGTTATTCACCCTCATCTGACACGAGTGAATTCAAGAATTTTTCGAGACTGGCAGCCAAATACACCACGGCCCTCGAAGGGTCATCGTAATAGTCAGACTGATAGAAACAGATTGCACCGGCGTTTCCCGACTCCAAGTTGTAACAAAAATAATCCCCACCAGAATCACTCGCTATAGGGATTAAATTCTTGGGAAATAGGTCATTCCCTTGAACGAGATCGGAATAGGTATCTTCAAAGAGAGTCCCGCGCATACCGTGCTTAATTGGCAAAAATTCGTGCACCGGGAAATATTCATCGTCCTTTGGAAACAAATTTGGCACGGGCCTGCCACCATTAAAGTGTAGAAAATGCTGCCGCAAGTCTTCGGGAAATAAAATACCCAAACGAGCTTCTATCTCATTCAATTCGTCATTGTTAATTGAAGGTGCAACATCAACAATTTTTACGGTGTTCATCTTTAACCTCTTTCGTTTATCGTTTATAAGGCACGCCATTCAGTTGTTCCCACTGATAGACAGAGCCCCTATGTGGAATAGTCGCATTATGAGCTCCTCTTTCGACCAATTCCAACGTAGATGTTCCTGTGGCGGGATTAAAGTCATCAACGTGATGCCAAACATACCCACTCGGCGAGTCTGCACCTCTAGGCACGAGATCTTGTAGACCTGCTGCCTCATTGGCTGCTCTAAAGTCAAGTCTGCGACTACCGGTCATTTCGAGATTTAGCACGTTACGCTGACCATCCTGCACGGGAAACAAGTAATCGCTATTGGCGAATGTCGGACCGCCATTTGGGGTCACTTGTACGCCTGGGTAGCCCTTTTCCGCAGCCCTGGTATGCGATACCAATTCTTCTGCCGTATTTGTAACGTCAGGCTCGAGACGCCCAAATTTCACGCCCCCAGCCGATCCTTGCTGCGTACCGAATAGCCCCGTGTTGTTGACGCCATCCCCCACAAAGCCATACCGCGCCCCACCCGCATTCAGCGTCACGCCAGAGTCATATCCAAGCTCCCCAACCAGAAACTTGCCTGCCCCCGGTATCCGCCCCGCCACCGCTTCCAGTCCACCCTTGAACGGCAATGCCGCCTCCAAACCGAACACCAGCTGGTCTTGCAGCGGCATCTGCCGCAAATGCGTGAACGCGTTATTGGCCGTGTCCATCGGATGCAGCACCGCATTCACCATGCCCGGAACCATTGTGTCGCTGGTCAGCACACGCGGAACGGATAGTACAGATTGTGCGATGTCATTGCTTATTTTTCGTATCCCGTAGGTCGCTGCAGCCAAGTACCTGACTGACGAATCAGGGGCGCTTGCGGCCGCATCCGGGTGATTGATAAAGAAGTCCTCGGTCTTGCTCTGCCAATTTGCCAGCCGTTCGTCGGCCGACAAATGGTGCGTCAGTTTCAGTTGGAATACGCCGTCGCTGCCCACCCCCTGCCGGAACGTGTCGTAACTGTCGCCATAGCTACCGGGACGGAACGAGGATTGCGTATTCATTCCCATGAACTCGACGCCGGTGCTGGTTGTCGGCGCATCCAGGTGATGGGCATTCGCCCAATTTTGAACCGCATCCCCGCTCTCGACATAATCGGCAGGAAGAGTCCACGGCGCTTTGCTCACTTGACGCTGACGCATATCGTCGTGGGAGTCGCGATCCGGTTCACTCGCTGCAACGACGCGGTCAGAGGCATTTTGCTGAGATAACTCCACGCGCTTAGTCACCAGACTACCTATCGTGCCGCTCACCACATCCTGCAAGATGCCCGGGAAATTGCGCTGCATGCCGCCGCCTCGCACCAAACCGCTGGCGACACCTCCAGCCAGGCCCGCGACAGCGCCACGCGTCATCGTCGCGCCCATGTCATTCAAAAATGTCGCGTTGCGCTCCGCGGCAGAGATATCCTTGCCATTCAGATATTTCCAGCGCTCGTCTCCGTATTGCGCCTCCCCCATGCTGTCGGCGACGCTGGCGTTGATGCCGGAAGCCAGCGCGCTAGCCGCCACGCCGCGCCAATCAAAATGACTTTGCAAGCCCGTGGCAACTGCCACGCCCTGAGTGACAGCACTACTGACGGCGCCGCGTATGACGCCCTGTGTAAAGGCGCTACTGCCAGCTGGCATTGGCATGTATTCGCCAACACCGGCAGTCACCGCACCGCCAATGGCGCCCAGCGCCACCCCCTTCCAGTCAAATCCATTCTGCTCGCCGGCGGCAATCAGCATGCCTTGCGATGCCGCCGCGCCGGCGGCTCCGCCTACTGCGCTGCCTGCTATGTAGTTTCCAAAATATTGTGTTGCTGCCCCGGCCGTGATGTAGGTTACGACAATCGCCAACACAATCGCGAAGATCTGAGCGTTGCTACATCCACCGCCACCCGGCAGCGGCGGTGGCGCCGGTTCCGGCGGCAAGGTCGGCAAAGTATCGCCAATCGCTTGGCCGGGGTTGTACACCCTAAATGTGGCCGAGCTGTTGTGGGCGTTGCTAACCTTGTTGGGCAGGGTCAGGCGCTGGCCGGCGGCCAGAGTTGCGCCGGCGTTCAGGTTGTTGGTGTCGGCGATCAGGTACCACAGGTTCGCGTCGCCCCACGTTGCGCGCGCAATCGAGGCCAGTGTGTCGCCGCTCTTGACCGTGTAGCCGCTGGCCGTGGTGCCCGGATAGCTGGTGTTGATCGGTTGATAGTTTTGATCGAATTCGGCCGACGCCACCGGTTTGCCATAACGGTAAATGCTGGGTAGTTGTTGGGCGTCGCGTCGGGCAAGTTCTTCCGCGTACGAGACGTTGGAAGGTCCATTGTTGCTGACGTCGCCGATCAACTGACCGTTCAGATAGTAGTATCGTTGCGCCACACCTAAACTGCCCGAACTCAGTTCGTTTCGGCGCAGCACCTGACCGTACTCGTCACTGGTGTAGACCATTGTGCGGGAGGGCAAATTGCTCGTCGTATTGCCCTTGCCATCGGTGTCGTACCCATTGACTTGCTGCAGATGGCCGTTGACGTCGTACTTGAAGTCCGACCGCCCACCGCCCCAGATTCTGGCCTCGAGATTCATGAGGTCGGTGCCGAACACCTGGATCTGGCTTTGCTTGGCCTCATCCCACCAGACATAGCTGGTCATGGTGTCGGTGCCGAGGCCGATGCCGGTAAACGTGTTGGGATCGTACCGGTAGGTGTGCGTGACCACACCCTGATCGTCACCGGTGTAGTGGCCGCCGCCCACGTCCAGACGGTAGTCGTAATTGGTGATGCGAGTTTGACTGGTGCCGCCCACCGGCGACTGGGTGACGGTATCTTGCGTGACTCGGCTGTCGGCATCGAACACGCTACCTTTACTGTAGGTGACGGTGCTGCCGTCGGCGGCATATTCCAGGTAGTTCTGGACCCGACCCAGTTGGTCGTTGAAGCGGCGCGAACGCAACACGCCGTTGATTTGCACATCTTCCAGGTAGCCGTCGCTGGTGTAGCTGTAGCTTTCGGTGTGGCCGTCGGCATAGACAGCGCTACGCCGCAGTCCTGCAGCGTCGTAACCGATCTGCACGCCGCTTGTGCCCAGGACTATGCTGCCGTTGGCGAGCTGGCCCATGGTGACGACAAAGCGGTTTTGCTTGTCGTATTTGTACCAGTAGTCCTGTGTCGTCGCCGCACCATCAAGAGCGTTGTCATAGACGCTCAGCACCCGCCGCCGGTTGTTGTTGGCGTCGTACTGGTACTGGATGTGCGCTTGCGGATCGTGGAAGTCACTGACCCGGTTCAACTCGTCGTACTGGATATCGGCCACTTGGAAATTGATGCGGTTAGCCGGCGCGTCGCCGCTGGTGTAAGCCTCGCGGGTACGGTTGCCCTCCTCGTCGTATTCGTAATATGACTGCACGTTCAGCACATGATCGATGCTGCTTTTCAGGTAGCCGTTGGCGTAATAGCTGAAATCGATGTTCTGCCCGGCGCTGGAGGCTTGGTGCTTCAGGTGCGCCGCGTAGTCGTAGCTGTAGGTGACGACATGGCCGCCAAAGTCCCGATGGCTGCTGATGTGGTTGAAGTAATCGGTGCTGTCGCTGGCGTTGCGGCCGCCGTCGGTATAAGTGGTGACTTTGGTCCAGCCGCCGACCTTTTGCCCGCCCGTCCCCAGGATGTTTTGATCATAGGCGTAGGTGTAGGTGATTTCGCTGCCGGCAAAACTGCGGGTGCGGATCACCCGGCCATCGGCGTCGTAGTCGGTGGTTTCGCGCTGACCCAGTGCGTTGGTGTGGCTGATGCGACGGCCCAGCGTGTCGTAGGTATAACTATCGCCGCCAGCACCGGCTTGACTGCCCGGCGTGCCTGGAAGACGCGTCGGCCGCGTGACCTGGATCAGGCGGCCGGCCTGGTCGTAGCTATTGCTGGTCACGCCGTTGGCGTCGGTCACCGTGCGCACATTGCCGAAGATGTCGTAGCCGGCGCTCTTGCTGCCGCTGTCGGCGTGGAATTCAGTCGCAATACGGCTGTCACTCGCGCTGCCGAAACCGGCCAGCAAGCGCTGCGTGTTGAGGTTGCCGTTGGCGTCGCGCACGCCGACCAGATGGCTGGCCGCATCGTAGTAATAATTGGTCGTCGGCCGTGCTCGCACCGTGGTGCCGTCCTCTCGCGTGACATCGGTTTCCGGCGACTGCTTGCTGATCAGCTGGCCCATCGTGTCGTAAGCCAGCGAGACAACGTGGGTCCGGCCGTCGGTCTCGCTGTCGACGTCACCGAACGCATTGTGCGTTTGCGTGCGATGGATCGCGGCCTGTGTGTTGGGGATGTCCGGCGCCGTGTTGTTCAAGCCGGTCACGGTCCACTGCAGCTGCCGCATCGCGCCGCTGCGATCAGCGTTGATCTCGATCGCTCCCTCCGCGCGCAGATTGCCGCCCGATACCGCCACCGGCTGGCCGTTGGCGTCCAGCAGGCTGTACGCGTATTCCAGGCTCAGGCTGCCGCTGGCAGGCCGCAATGCGTCGACGCTCCAGGCGTAATTGCCGGCCCAGGTCTTGGGCAAGGTCAACGTGTTGTATGCCCCCTTCGAACCGGCGATGCGGTACTGGAGCACCAGTTGCGTGGCGTTGGTCGCGGGCGGATTGAAAGTAATGGTGGCCGGCAGCGCGTCGTTCAAATGCGACAGCATGGCGGGATTGATCCCCAGTTGCAGCGCGCCATGTGCGGCATTGATGATGGCGCCGCCGGCGTCCGAGGTCTGGTAGCTGTAGTCGATCACATAGTTGCCCAAGCGGTCGGGCGCGACGCTGCTGGCGTCCCAATTGAATTGCTGGTGCATGGCATCCCACACCAGGGTCGCACTGCCGCTGGCGCCGCCGCGCACCGAGTAATTGATGTGCATCGCGGCCGAATTGGCCGGCTGACCGCCAAAGGCGACGTTCTCCGGGATCTCGGTCCACGAAGTCAGCGCAGAGGCATTGCCGCCTGGCGTGAACGTGCCTTTGACCCGATTGAGCATGGTGCCGGTCGCATTGGCACCGGTATAGGGCTCTGCCCAGTACTCGTAGTCGCCGCTCAAGCCGGTGGTTGGCATCGTGAACCAGCCCGGTGTGGAGGACGAGGCGATGGCAGGCCCGAGCGGACCGCCTCCACTGACGATGGGAATACCAGCCGGACCGGCTATATACGTTGCCCAGGCGTCGCTCGAACCGACGTGGCGGTAGCGGATCCGGACTGAATTGGCTGTAATGCCTTGTTGCGTGATGTTGAGGTTGCCGTCCCGAGTCAGGAACGCCTGACCGCTGCCGCCAATCGGCTGCGGTGTCTGAAACATGCTAGGCGCAGCTAGGCTAGCCTTGAAGAGGCCCGCTTCCGAGTTCAGTACCAAGCCGTTAGGGTCCAGTGCGACGTATTGATATTCGTAGCTGCCATCGGCCCAGCGGCTCCAGTCGACGCAAAAAAAGCTATCTATGCCTCCTTTTGCGCTGTTGGGAACCGGGGTCGCGTTGAAAAGGTTCCACGGCTGGTTTGAGCCAGCCGGCCGCGTCATGACAATCAAGCGATTGGTCGATGGGGGTTGATCTTTGATTTGGATTGGCGCCCGGACTGGGGCCATACCGCCGAAACTATCGGTATAGGAGCCATCTCCTTCCTCGTTATGATTTGGTATGGTGAAAGTGGTCCGGGCGATCAAGGTCAGATTTTTCGACGAACCACCGGGTATGTCCTGATACAACCCAACGGTCATGGTTTTTCCTGGCTCTCCCCATTGATGGTGCGCTTGAAAATAAGAGACTTTCTCGCCGTCGAAGGTAACTGGGCCGAATTCCCCACTAGTGAGATTGTCATCCAAATAAACGTGGAAATTGCCGCCGCCATTGCCCAATCCCGGTGGGATCCAAATGTCAAAAAAAGAATTAAGGGTCGGCGCCACCAATGGCACTCGCTTCTGCGGGGTTCCCCCTTGCTGGATTACTTCGGGCACTATTTTCAACTGCCGAAACACAAAGGACACAGTTCCTGACGGGTTAACAGTCGCTGATCCCTGTGCCGCCGGCGGCGCCGTCCCCCGGCTAACGCTAGCCATGGTCGGCCCCATGGTCACATTGCCGCCAGTGAAATTGCTGCCCGCCTGCATCGTCAGGAACTGCTCGATGGTGGCCATGTTATGCGCACTCTTCATCGTCGGCTGATACGTCTCGACCAACTGGTTGCGGCGGTCGTAGACGCTGACCGTCATATGAATGCCGCCGTCCGCAATCGCCTTCTGCACCACCGGATCGAGCGAAGCGCCTTGCGCCTGGCTGATCGCCAGGATTTGCGCCAAGCTCATATTTCTCAGGTCGGCTCCGGCCGACTGGATCAAGACCGTCGCGTTGCCGTTGGCGTCGTACAGATACGCCTTGGTGGCGCCGTCGCCGGCATTGGTTTTCCAGCGGCGGCCCTGGCTGTCGTATTCGGCAAACTCGGCGCTGCTGCCGTTGACGCCCCTGCCGACGATTTCGCCGTAGGCGTTGTAGCGGATCTCGTGCGTGTCGCCGGCGCTCCAGACGCCGGTAGCAGGGTCGCCGCTGACCAGCCATACGGTCTGCCGGAACACCTCGCGGTTGGCGGCGTCGTAGTGGGTCACGTTGACGTCGAGGCGCGCGCTGCCGTCGGATTTCTTGCTATAGATCTGCTCTTCCATCACGTTGCCGACCGCATCGCGCGCGTACCGCACGATGCCGTCGACATTTTGCGTCGCCTTGCTGTTGAGACGGCCGGCCGCATCGTAGGTGTACAGCGTGACGCGGTCGTCGGTATTGGTCTTGCCGCGCGCGATCGACTGCGTGACGTTGCCCAGGCCGTCGTAGACGGTGTCGGTGGTCGGCCGCACCAGCGTGCCCTGGAAGTCGGTAAAGCCGGCGCTTTGCACCCGCGTTTGCCGTCCCATCACATCGAACAGCCAATCGGTGACTTCGCCGTTGGCTTCGGTTTTTTCGGTGACGTTGCCGAGGCCATCGTAGGCGTAGCGCACGGTCGACGTCGCCGTCGCCGTGCTCAGCGCGCCTTTGGCGTCGAGGCTGGACGTGACCAGGTTGAGCCGGCTTTGTGTCAGCAAGCGGTTCAGGCGGTCGTAGCTGTAGGTCGTGATGCGGTCGTTGCCGTCGGCGCTGACGCTTTTCAGTAAATCGGCCAGGCTGCTGCTGGGGCTGGCCGGGGTGCTGATCTTGTTGGCATAGCGGGTTTCCTGCACCGCGCTGTCGTTCTGGTCGCGGCTCCAGACCGTCAGGTAATTCTCGGCGTCGACTTGCGCGATCTTCTTGCCGACCGCGTTGTAATACGACAGCGTCTGGTTGCCCAGGCCGTCGCTGTCGACGATCACGTTGCCGAGCGCATCGTATTGGCGCGCGGTGACGATCGCGCCGGT
The DNA here is from genome assembly GCF_042654985.1 of Paraherbaspirillum soli. Classification (NCBI taxonomy): domain Bacteria; kingdom Pseudomonadati; phylum Pseudomonadota; class Betaproteobacteria; order Burkholderiales; family Oxalobacteraceae; genus Paraherbaspirillum; species Paraherbaspirillum soli. Next base: position 10,272 of record NZ_JBHSMT010000012.1, read on the forward strand.
ATAGATGTTGAGGTTGGTGCCGCCGACCGGGCGCTGGGCAAACGTGGCGCCGTTGACGGTCGATTGCACTTGGCGATTGTTTTTATCGTAGGTGTAATCGGTCTGGCGGCAGTTGACTTCGCTCGCCGCTTGCGGCGGTGCGCCGTTGACCGGCGCTGCGACCGGGTCGCCATAGATGCGGGCGCTGATCATATTGCTGGCGGCGTCGTAGTTCCAGGTCGACAAGGTGCCGGTCGCGCTCAACTCTTTGACCTTGCGGTCGGCCGCGTCGTAATACCAGCGGGTGCTCTGGCCGTTGGCATCGGTGTACGCCGTCTTGTTGCCGCGCGCATCGTAACTCCAGCTCTGGGTCGGCGTCACCGTCGGCCAGCCGCTGACGGTGCGAATCGAGAGCGGATCGCCGCTCTGGGTCAGCATGCGGTCGGCCTGGTCGTAACTGTAATGGGTGACGCGCTGCTCGGGCAAGCCGACCGCTTCGATCATCTGGGTCCGGTTGCCGCGCGCGTCGTAGCTGTAGCGCTTGACCACCGGCACCAGTACGCCGGCGCTATTGCGCGCGGTGATCGGCAAGGTCTCGCTCAACAGCAAGCCGCGCACATCGTAAGTGCTGGTGGTGATGCCGAGTACTTTGTTCTGGACGCTGATGCGGTTGCCGAAGCTGTCGTAGCCGTACAGTTCGTATCCGCCTTCGGCATCGATGCTCTTGGTCAGGCGGTCGTTCTGGTCGTATTGCAGGCTCGTGCTCGCATCGGCGCTGCTAGCAACCAGCGTCGGCCGCATCGCGGTCGACAGCGTGCCGCTCACCGCATTGGCGTAGCGCGTGACCTGGGCCGGCTTGCCGGTGCCGGTGTAACTGGTCTGGGTCACATAGCCGAGCGGGTCGACTTGCAGCACGGCCCGGTTCAATTGATCGAAATAGAAGTAACCGGCATGGCCCAGCGGGTCGGTCACCTTGACCGCATTGCCGAACGCATCGTACTGGGTCGTGGTCACCGCAAACTGCGGCGTCTGGCCATCGGCGCCGTCGTTCAGCGGCACCGCGGTCGCAATTTTTCTGCCGGCGGCATCGAATTGCTGGGTGGTCGTATAGCCGCGCTCGTTGGTGATGCTGGTGACATTGCCGAGCGCGTCGTAGCCGTACGAGACGGTGGCCGCGGCCGATGTCCCGGCGGCTTTGGTTTGCTGCGTCAGGTGGCCGGCCAGATCGTAAGTATTGCGGGTGATCCGGTAGTCGACCGGCTGCGGCGTGGTCGGCTGCAAGGTCGCCGGTTTCCAGTCCGAAGGCGCCGTGGCGCCTGCCGCCACTTCTTCAAATTGCGCCCGCGTCGCAAACAGATAGGAATCGGCTTGGCCGGCATAGGTATTGTTCTTGCGCAGAATCGCCAGCACACTGACCGCGCCCGGCGGCGCCTTGCCACTGGTCACGATGCGCTTATAACTGTCCAGCTTGCTGCCGCCGACCCGCTCTTGCTGGGCGTCTTGCGAAGCGTCGCTCGCGGGCACCGCACTGATCGGCTTGCCGTCGGCGCCATACCACTCGAGGATCACTTCGGTGGTGGCGCGATGCGCGCCGACATAGGCCGAGAAGCTGTAACTGCAGCCTTCAGCCACCGGCAGCGATTGGTAGATCTCTTGCCAACTGCCGGCCGGGCCGATCCCGGTTTGGCGCAAATAGTACGTCTGTTCGCCAAACACGCTCTGACCCACCGACCAATCGGCGCTCAGGTTGACGCCTTTGATGTCGGCCTGCGCGCCCGACCCCAGGTACTTCCAGCCTTGTGGCACGCCATCAGTGCCGATGCTGGTAAAGCCGCCATTGCTCAGTTGATTGATGCCGGGGCCGGCGCCGGTCGGCAGCTTCCAGGCCGACGGCGCGCTGACGCCTTCTGGCACCTCTTCAAACTGCGCCCGCGTCACAAACAGGTAAGAATCGGCCTGGCCCGGATTGGTGTTTTCTTTACGCAGGATCGCATTGGCGCGCACTGCGCCAGCCGGCGCCCGGCCGGTCACGACGACCCGTTTGTAGCCGTATAGCGTGCTGCCGCCGACATATTCTTGATTGACGTCCTGCGATGCGGCCGTCGCCGGCGTGGTGCCAATCAACTTGCCGTCGGCGCCATACCATTCGAGCATCACTTCGCTGGTGGCGCGGTGCGCACCAACATAGGCCGAGAAGCTGTAGCTGCGGCCCTCGCTCACTGGAATCGTCTGGGCAATTTGCTGATAACTATTGGCCGGGCCGATCCCGGTTTGATGCAGATAATAGGTCTGTTCGCCATACACGCTTTGACCGACCGACCAGTCGGCGCTCAGGTTGACGCCTTTGGCGTCGGCCGCAGCGCCGCTATCGCTGTAGCTCCAGTTCTGCGGCACGCCGTCGCTACCGATCTTGCTAAAGCCGCCGTTGAGCAATTGATTGCCGCTGCTCTCGGTGCCGGTGGCGCCGGCCGGTCGGGCGTACTCGATGGTGTTGATGATCTGGCCGGCGCCGTCGTACTGGTTTTGTTTGACGTAACCCACCGCATTGATGCTGTAGGCCAGGCGGTTGGCGGCGTCGTAGATTTTCCTTTCAGTGACATCTTTTGACGCATCGGCATGCAATAGTGCTTGCACTTGTGCCGCGCTCAAGGCGCTGGCAACCGGAACGCCGATCGCTTGCGCATACCTGGTGCTTTGCGTCAGGTTGCCGTTGGCATCATAGGTCGATTGCGTCACGTAGCCAAGCGCGTCGATGCTGTAGCTCAGCCGGTTGGCCGCATCGAACACGTAATTGATGGTGACGTCGTGCGCCGCGTCCGGTTGCAACTGCGCCTGCATTTGCGCCATCGTCCAGCTGCCGCCGCTGCCGGTCACGGCCGCCAGTGGCGTCGCATAGCGAATGCTGCGCGTCACATTGCCATTGGCGTCGTAGATCCGTTGCGTGACGCCGCCCAGCGCATCGATTGCGTAGACTTGCCGGTTGCCGGCGTCGTACACGTAATTAGTCGTGCGGTCGGCGCTGTCGGTCTTGACCGCTGTCAGGTCGGTCGCTGCCGTCACCGGGACTGCCAGCGGCGTCGCGTAGGCGATCCGGCGCACGATGCTGCCGGCATTGTTGTAGACGTTCTGCGTCACATAGCCCAGCGCGTTGGCCGTGTAGATCAGCCGGTTGGCGGCATCGTAACGATTGAGCGTGTGCTGATCGCGGCTCGGATCGGCCAGCGTCGTCAGTTGTTGCGCGATGTTGGCAAGCGTTAGCGGCTGCGTGGTGGCGAGTGGCGTCGCGTAGGCGATCCGTTCGGAGGCATTGCCGTTGCCGTCGTAACGTTGTTCAACCACCGCGCCGGTGCCGTCGACCGTGTAGACCGCGCGCCCGGCCGCATCGTAGGCGATTTGCGTGACCAGGTCGTGCGCGGCGTCGGCCTGCGGCGTCGGCAGCGCACCGGTGTTGAACAGCGCCATGTCGTTGGCGTTGAGGCGATTGGCGTAAGCGATGCGCTTGATTGGATTGCCGTTGCCGTCGTAGCTGATGTGCGTGACGCCGCCAGTGCCGTCCACGCTCCAGCTCAGGCGGCCATCCTGGTCGTAGCGGCGGAATTGGCTGATGTCGTGCGCGGCGTCGGCGTGTAGCAGCGCTTGCACCTGCGCCACGCTCAACGCGTCGGTATTGCTGTTTTGGGCGGCGATGGCGCCGCTCCAGCCGTCCGTGCCTTTGCGCATGTCGGCGTTCGGATTGAGCACGGCACCGGTGGCGGCGTCGATCAGCTGCATGTAGTCGACCTCGACTATGCCGCTGGCAGCAGGGTTGGCGTTGCTGTAGTTATAGAGCAAGAGCGGCGCCGCGGCCTTGGTCCCGGCAAAGAATTTATGCGGATCGTAGACCCCGGTCGACGGCGTGTATTCGCCGCTGATCGCGCCCTCGAACACTTGCCAGCCCATGTCCGGCGTCAGCTTGACATTGACCGCGCCGGCGTAAGAGAAAGTGCCGCCGGTCGTGTTGTAAACATCGGCGCCCTTGGCGTCTTTGGACGTCACGCCCAGATAAACGGAACCCTCGCCAGTCACCTGACGCACTCTTGCCCGCACCACGTATTTCTTGCTGGTGTCGACCGGTACGGCGGCCGCGCCGCTGAAACCGCCCTGGCTGATCGCACTCAGGCGCAACGTCTTGCCATCGGTAGCGCCAACCGGCAGAGCGATGCCGATCGGCGTCGCATATTTGGTGACCTGCGTCAGATTGCCGTTGGCGTCAAAGAAATTCTGGCTGACACCGCCTTGCCCATCGATGGTAAACACCAGCCGGTCGTTGGCGTCGTACACATAGCGCGTGACGTTGCCGTTCGGATCGGTGACCGCAACCGGATTGCCTGTCTTGTCGTACGCGGTACGGGTGGTCAGATTCAATCCGCTAGCATCGACGTGCTGCTCGATGCGCCGTCCCAGCGCGTCGTACACGTACTGGGTCACGCCGCCATTCGGATTGGTCACGCTCAGCACATGGCCGGTGGCATCGTAGCTGTATTGGGTGGTCAGGTGCAGGCCGGCCGGATCGACGATCTGGCTGACTTGCTGCCCTTTGAGGTCGAACTGGATTTGCGTGACGATGCCGCTGGCATCGGTGCTGCTGACTTGCTGGCCCTTGGCGTCGTATTGATAGCTGGTGACCAGGTTCAGGCCGTTCGGGTCGAGCTGGCGCGTCAGCAAGCGGTTGGCGGCGTCGTAGCTATACGTGACTTGCTTACCATTGCCATCGGTGCTCTGGATCAGGCGGTCGCTCGCATCGTAAGCATGCGAGGTCGTCAGGTTCAAGCTGCCGGCAGCGGTCGTGGTCGTCAGCAAGTTGCCGTCGAGGTCGTAGGCGTAAGTGGTGCTGTTGCCGTTGCCGTCCTGCAGCGCAATCTGTTGGCCGTGGGCGTTATAGCTGCGCACCGTGCTCACGCCTTCCGGCGTGGTCATCGTGATCTGACGATTGAAGGCGGTGTAGCTGTATTGGGTGGTCTTGCCGAGCTTGTCGGTCTGGCTCAACACATTGTCGAACGCGTCGTAGCTGGTCGTTGCGACCTGGTTCAGTCCATCGGTCTGGGTCACCACCCGGCCGTTGCGGTCGTAGCTGCGGCTGCGGCTGACGCCGTTGGCGTCGGTGCTGGCCACCACCCGACCGAACGCGTCGTACTGCGATGCGCTGCTTTGGTTCAAGCCGCCGGCATCGCGCACCTCGGCCACAGCCAGGCCGCGCCGGTCATACGTGGTTTGCAGCAGCGCCGTGACCCCGGCCGCAATCGGCGTTTGCCGGGTCGTCAATTCGCCGAACGCGTTATAGCTGTAACTGCTGGCATTGCCGAGCGCATCGGTGCTCTTGCTCAACGCGCCGTTGGCTTGGTAGTCGAAGCGGCTGCGGCTGTCTTTGGCCGGATCGGCCAGCTGCGCCAGCGCATCCTTCAGCGCTTGCGTGACCAGGCCGCCGTTCAGGCCGGCCAGCATGGCGGCGCTGAGCCGGTTGCCGTAAGCGATGTTCTGGGTCTTGGCGCCGAACGCATCGTATTGGGTTTCTTGCACTTCGCCCAGCGCGTTGATGCTATGCGTCAGGCGGCCGTCGGCGTCATAGTAATAGCGGCTCTGGTTGCCGCTGGCGTCAAGCATGCCGATCCGCAGGCCGGTCGCGTCGTAGCTGTAGCGCACGCCTTGCGTCTGCCAGATCGCCTCGACCTTGGCCGCATCCGGATTGGCGCCCAGCGCGGCCAGTGCCGCGCTGCCGTTGGCCGACAAGGCCGCCGTCAGCCGCCCTTGCAGGTCGTAGCGATAGGCGCTGCTACGCTCGACGTTGGTGTCGCTCAGCTTGTTGCCCATCTGGTCGTAGCGCAGCGTCGTGCTTTCGCTGGCGCCGCCGGCCAGGGTGCGGGTGCTTTGCAGCAGGCGGCCGTCGGCGTCGTAGCGATAGCTCTCGCGCTGCAGCGCGCCCGGCTGCGTCAGCTGTCCTTGCACCCAGCGCTGGCCGCGGCTGCTTTGCGCCAGGCGGCCGGCTTCATCGTATTGGTAGTCGGTGACATAGCCTTCGCCGTCGATGCGCGAGCGCACCAGGCCGCGCGCGTCGTACACGGTGGCCGTGACGATGTCGTTGGCGCTGGTGACCGCCGGCACGTTGCTCCAGTCGGCTCTGGCCTGCGTCGCGCTAGAGGTCGCGGTGGCGTAGCGGACGGTTTGCGTGTTGCGGCCGGCGCCGTCGTAGCGGTATTCGGTCAGATAGCCTTCGCCATCCAGCACGAAGCGCAACTGGCCGTCCTTGTCGTAGGCGTTGCGGGTGATGCGGTCGGCGCCATTGGCGGCTGGGCTCGCATTGGCGGCAATCGGGTTGGCGCCAAAGGCGGTGAGGTCGATGGTCGTGCTGCGGCGGATCGTCTGCAGCAGCCGCGACGTGCCGTCGTAGCTGTAGTCGGTTACCGCGCCGGCCGCATCGACCACCTTCAGCAAGCGGTTGGCGCTGTCGTACAAGCGCCATTCGCGCTGGTCGGTGCTAGCGGCGGCCGGCCGCACGCCGGCTTGCTCCAGCGTCAGCGCCGCCGGCTTGCCGTCGGCGCCGGTCAGGCTGGCCAAGGTGGCGGCCGGCACCAGCGTCGCATAGCGGATCGTCTGCGTCAGCTGGTTGTCGGCATCGTAACGGTATTCGGTCAGCGTGCCGCCGGCGCTGATGTCGGCCGTCTTGCGACCGGCAGCATCGTACAGCAGGTAGCTGCGCGGGCCGTGGTTGTCGCTGATTTGGCGCAGCCGGCCGGCGGCGTCATAGACTTGCGTGGTTTGCGACAGCACCGTGCTGCCATTGGCTTCGGTGACGCCGACCAGTTCGCCGAAGCGGTTGTAGGTCGAGGTCCGGGTCAGGCCATTCGCCAGCGTGACCGTGGTGCGGTTATGGGCGTCGTCGATCTGGTACAAGGTCAGCGCACCGCCAGCGTCCGTGCTGCTCAGCAGCCGGCCCATGCCGTCATAGCTGAAGCGTTCGACCTGGCTGGCGTCGCTGGCGACCGCGCGCCGCTCCAGCAGGCGGCCGTACGGGTCGTAGACATAGCTGGTGCGCTGCACGTCGCCGCTGGCGCTGCTGCCGCTGCCGTCGGCCAGCAGTTGCGCATAGTGCGTCACTGCAGCGATGTTGCCGCGGAAGTCGTAGCTGGTATCGGTGCGGCTCGCCTGGCTCTTGTCGGCCAGCGCCGCCACCCATGCGGTCAGCGTCGCCTCGCCCAGCGTGCTGCTGTCGGCCAGTGCGCTGACGTCGTACTGGGCGCCGGCATAGCCGATCACCGAGACTTGCTGGCCGGCAGCGTTGTAGCGGTATTCGGTGACTCGCCCTTCGCCGCTGACGGCGTAGCGCAAGTGGTTCTGCGCGTCGTAGACATAGCGTTTGGTGGCGCCATCGGCCGCCGCAGTCGTGCCGCTGGCGGCCTGCCGGTAGACGGTTTCGCTCAGCAGCTGGTTGTTGGCGCCGTAGCTGCGCTGGATCGTGTCGCCGGCCTGGTCGCGCTGGGTCAGCAGGTTGCCGTTGGCGTCATAGGTATAACTGACCACATGCTGCAGACCGTCTTGCACGCTCGCCACATTGCCGTCGGCGTTATAGGTATATGTCAACGTCTGGCTGACGCCGTTGACTGCCGGTCCGCTGCTGGCGATCAGGTGGCCTTGGGCGTCGTAGCTCAACACGCTCTTGGCGCCGAGCGGATCGGTGATGGTGGTCTTGCGCGCGACCGTGTCGTAGTCGAGCCGGGTGCTGCGCAGATTGCCTTGATCGTCGGCCTGATCGACGCGGATCACGCGGTAGTTGCCGCCGATGTTTTGATAGGCGAACGCGGTGCGGCTGCCATCGCTCTGGCTGATCGTGGCGATCCGCTGGCTGCTGCCGTCGTAGGTATAGCTGGTCTGGAAAGTATTGCCGTCGGCGATGCTGTTGTCGTCCGGGCTCAGGTCGAGCGTGACCTGGCTCAGCCGGCCTTGCGCATCGTAGGCGTAATAGGTGCGGGTCGCCGTCGCGCTGCCGCCACTGCCGGCTGCCGCGGCGGTGACCGTATGCACTTGCGTCAGCAAGGTGCCGCTGTAATCGAAATTGGTGGTGTCGCCGTCGGCTGCCTTGATTTGCGCCAGCAAGCCGGCCGCGGTGTAGCTATAGCTGACGGTGTTGCCGTCGGGATCGCGCAGCGCGCTGATGCGGCCGCCGTCGCTGTCGGCATAGGTCTCTGTGGCCTGGCTGCTGCCGTTGGTCCAGCCCCACGCATGGTCGGCCGCCGAATACGCCAGCGTGTTGCGCGCGCCGGCGCCGTCGCTCGACACATACAGTCCGCGGCTGGCGTTGTAGTTGTACACCGTTTGCGAGCCGTCCCAGTCGATCCGCGTCACGCTGCTGCCCGCCGTCCCCAGCGTACCGACCACCGGCAGCAGCCGGCGCACACCGCCGGCCTGCCAGCTGCCGCCGCTCAGTTCGCCCAAGCTGTTGTAGGTCCGGTGCAGGCTGGCGTCGGGACCGCGCCCCATCAGCAATTCGTCACGGCGGTCGATAAACAGGTTGCCGCTGGCGGCGTTCACATACATTTGGTCGCCGGCCCGGCCCAGCGCCGCATCGCCGATCTGCCCCTGACTGCCCAAGCGCCGCGTCGAACCCGTTTGCACTCCCAAGCCATTGCCTGTAAACACCGCCACCATTGCGCTTCTCCTATTGCATAATCTTTGCCGTTCATTCCGTGAGCGGCCTCTTACGCAACTTGTCTGCGCTTTTTAGGATTGGTTTAGCGGTTTTTAAAAAATTTTTTATTCGTATTGAAATGTCCGTTTTTTGTCTTTGATTGGCTCGTCGTGCCTCGCGCATCGCTCTGGGAGTTAGTATTTCCGCCAAGATAATTTTTTGCCATACACCCTTAACTAGATCCGCCCCAGTTGCACCAAGCGCGACACAGGCACACAATCCCCAAAGAGGCAGCCACTGCAGCCGCCCTCCACCCTTCTTCGGCGCACTCCTCCTGCCTCGGTTTTCACGGAGGTACCAGCATGGCACAGCAAGACGATGACATTTTTCTTCCACACGGCAGGCAAGAAGATTTGTTGAGGCTGACCGTGGCGCCCGAGTGGGTCACTGGTTCGACGCCACTGAATCGGTCAGTGGCGACGCTCGAAATGAGTCTGACCAATCTCGCCGTCACGGCGCTGAACGTTCCGCTTGCGGTCTTTTATATTCCGGTCGGCGTGAAACAGGACGACCTGTCGACCAGCGACGCCATGTTGCCGTTCGCTCAGGCAACTGGATGGGTTGCGCAAACTTGCAAGATTCAACCGGTGGGGTATTTTGCGTTCGATTTGATCGCGACGGATCCCGACAACGCGGCGCTGGCGCCGGCCGACTCGCTCAACTTCACGTTGCAGGGAGTTGCCGTCGGCGACGCCCCGGGAGTGGCTACGATCCGGTTCGAGGCTTATACCTCAGAAGGCGAAACGGATGGCGCATGCCTGGTTGAAATCGCCCTGCCGGTTAGGGCGATCTGTGGCGGCAACTATAGTGGGACTTAATGCGGTTTGAGCAGCGGCATGCCGCTCTTTTGCTGGAGTTCTGCCAGCTTTTCTTCGGCCTGGCGCGTCATCATGGCGCAGCTGGCGATCACCGTGTGCAGCAGTTGTTCGCTCTGGGCCAGGCTTAGTCGGGGCGGGAATTCCGGATCGGGACGGACTTGCTGAGGGCCGTTGTTATGGATCACCTTCAAAATGGTTTCCAAGCCCTCGATTTTGGTCCGCATGGAAACCGCCAGCTTGACCGCCTCTTCCCGGGTCAAGCCCTCGGTTTCGGCGGTCTCCGCCATGCTGATCAAATCCTCGCAAATATCCTGCGCGGCGACGATCTGTTGGCTGGTTTGGCTCCGGCCTTCGGCCTTGGATGCCGGCGCTTTCGGTTCTTCGGCTTCCGCCGGTGGTTGCTGGGGTTCTTTGGGCTTGTTGTCGCTAGTCATAGTGGACTCCAGTGGTGGTGGTTAAGCCGCTTCCCGCTTGGGGCAGGAGCGCGGCTGATAACAGGATGTCAGTGACGGGCGACTATAAACTCTATTGAACTTCATGGCAATTCATTGCTATCCAGGCAACAAAAATCAAGCCTGACGCGCCAGAAAGCCATAGAGTCGATAACTTGCTTAGCCGGTGATCTGGATCACGTGTAAAGAAGGCAGTTCCTTACAGCGCAAGTGATAACTCCGGTTGCCGACTTTGAGCGTGATGTGCAGATTGTTGTCCACCCCGCGCGCGTCGCCAGTACCACCTGCATGCGGCGCAGCCGACGGCAGCCAGAGCTGGACCCGCATCAATTGCAGCAGGTTGCGGGCCTGAGCGCGTGCGGTAAAAGCGGCGTTATCGAGCAGGTCGATAATCTCGGCAGGTTTCAGTTTGACGTAGTTGCGCACGTCTGTTGCGTCAGACTGGTATTGGTATTGGCGCCGGTATTCGGTGTCGTACCGCCTGGAATAACACTGACTTAAAATTTGCTGCTTGACTGCCTCATCCATGGTTCGCTCCTTTGACTCGGTTGAATAACTGCGTTAGGGCTCTTACTTGATGGCGTATTTGAACTGTCCTTGCTTGCTGGCGCTGACCTTGATCTTGGCGATGCTGCCGCCCTCTGCCATTTTGGCCAGGACGGTTTCTGCGATCTCGGGCAGCAAGGCGCCGTTCAGGATGTTGTCGACATTGCGCGCACCGGAATCGACTTCGGTGCAACGCGCCAGCACTGCCTCGACCAGCGGTTCGTCGTAGCTGAATTCGGCCTTGTGATTGACGGCGATGCGTTTCTGGATACGGCCCAGCTTGAGGTGGATGATCTCGACCAGCACGTCGTCCGAAATCGGGTAGTACGGGATCACCTTCAAGCGCCCCAGGAACGCCGGTTTGAATGCCTTGACCAAATGCGGGCGTACCGCTTCTTCCAGCGCTTCGGTAGTCGGCATTTCTTCGGCCGGCTTGTTCAGGCAGCTCTGCATGATCAGGCTGGACGCCACATTGCTGGTCAGGATGATGATGGTGTTCTTGAAGTCGATTTCGCGCCCTTCGGCGTCGTCCAGCACACCCTTGTCGAATACCTGGAAGAACAGTTCGAGCACGTCCGGGTGGGCTTTTTCGACCTCGTCCAGCAGCACCACGCTGTATGGATTGCGGCGCACCGCTTCGGTCAGAACGCCGCCTTCGCCGTAACCGACATAGCCCGGCGGCGATCCTTTGAGGCCGGACACGCTGTGTGCTTCCTGGTATTCGCTCATGTTGATCGTGACCAGTTTGCGCTCGCCGCCGTACAGGACGTCGGCCAGCGCCAGCGCGGTCTCGGTTTTGCCGACGCCGGACGGTCCGACGAACAGGAACACACCCTTGGGCTTGTTGGGGTCGTCCAGGTTGGCGCGCGAGGTCCGCACGCGCTGGGCCACGGCTTCAATCGCATGCGATTGGCCGAGCACCCGTTCGTGCAGCAAGGCGCTCAGGTTGATCACGGTCTTGATCTCGTCCTTGACCATTTTGCCTAGCGGGATGCCGGTCCAACTGGCGACGATTTCCGCCACGACCATGCCGTCGACCTGGACCGGCACCATTGGCGTCTCGCCTTGCAACTGCTTCAACTCTTCGATCAGTTTTGCCAGCTCCTGCGCTTCCTTGCTGTCTTTGGCGGCTTTCTTTGCCGGTTTGCCGGCATCGGCAGCGGGCGTCTGCTCCGCGGACGGCGTCGCTTCCAGCTCGGTGCGGGCAGCCTTGATGCGATCGGTCAGTTCTTTTTCTTTTTCCCAGCGTGCGCGATGGGTCGCCAGTTCCGCGGTCAATGTGGTCTGCAGGCTGCGCAGCTCCTGCAGGCGCTCCGCGTGTTTGCCGCCGGCATTGGCTTCGCGTTCCAGCGATGTCAGTTCAGCGGTCAGGCGTTCCAGTTTCTTGACGATGTTTTCAATCAGCGCCGGTGTCGCGTTTTGACCGAGCGCGACTTTGGCGCAGGCGGTGTCAAGCACACTGATGGCTTTGTCCGGCAGCTGGCGGCCACTGATGTAGCGATGCGACAGGCGTACCGCTTCGGTGATCGCTTCGTCGAACACGCGCACGTTGAAATGTTTTTCCATCAGCGGCGCCATCCCGCGCAGCATGGCGCAGGCCAGTTCTTCGCTCGGTTCTTCGACCTTGACGACCTGGAAGCGACGCGCCAGCGCGGCGTCTTTTTCGAAATACTTTTTGTATTCGCTCCAGGTGGTGGCGGCGATGGTGCGCAGCTCGCCGCGCGCCAGCGCCGGCTTGAGCAAGTTGGCGGCGTCGTTCTGTCCAGCCTGGCCGCCGGCGCCTATCATGGTGTGCGCTTCGTCGATGAACAGGATGATGGCGTGCGAGCTTTTCTTGACTTCGTCGATGACGCTTTTCAGGCGGTTTTCAAACTCGCCCTTGACGCTGGCGCCGGCTTGCAGCAGGCCCATATCCAGCGTATGCACTTCTACCCCTTGCAACACATCGGGTACGTCTTTTTGCGCAATCCGCAACGCCAGGCCTTCGACCACCGCGGTTTTGCCGACGCCGGCCTCGCCGGTCAGGATCGGGTTGTTTTGCCGGCGCCGCATCAGGATGTCAATTGCCTGGCGGATTTCGGCATCGCGTCCGATCACCGGATCGACCTTGCCTTCGCGTGCGCGCTGGGTCAGGTTGGTGGTGAATTTATCCAGCGATGGCGTTTTCGAGGCTTCGCCGCCGGTGGTCAACTGTTGCACCGGATCGCGGCCGTCGTCTTCTGCTGCGGCGTCGTTGGCGGCAGCGGAGACGCTTTCTTGCGAGCCTTCGGTCAGTTTTGCCAAATCATGTTTGAGTTCGTCCAGCTTGAACTTGACGAACAGTTTGGAGCCGCGATAGGCCAGTTGCACCAGGTCGGGTTCGGTCAGCAAGGCCAGCAGCAAATGGCCGCTGCGGATGCGGGCCGACTGGTTGTCGAGCGAAGCGATCAGCCACGCGTGCTCAAACAGTTTCGGCAGGTGCGGCGAAAATACCGGGGTGCGCGAATTGCCGTTTTTAAAGCGATCGATTTCGTGCTGCAGGTCGCTTTCAAGGGAGGAGGTGCTGATGCCGCATTTGTGGGCGATGACGGCGAAATCACTTTTCGGCTGTTCGAGCAGAGCCAGGAACAAGTGTTCGATATCCACTTCGTATTGGCCGCGGCTGACGCAGATGTTGGCGGCACGTTCGGCCGCCAGGCGCGAGGTGTCGTTCAGCTTGCTGATTAATGTTTTGAGATTAATGCTCATGTAAGCGTTCCCATTGGGTCAAAGTGAGTGAATTTCGTAACAGACATCGGTGCGGTCATGCTGTGCCGGCTTGCTGACGACAAAGGTATCCCAGCCCAGCAGCCCGCCCAGGCGATTGGAGGCCAGGCTGGCGCTTTGCACCTCGTTGGCGCGCAGGATCAGCTGTACTTCGTATTCAAGAAAGACGCTGGTGAACATCGTCAGTATCTTCTTGAGGCCGAGCGCGGCAGCCCCGCCCGGCAAGAAGCTGACGAATTTTTTGCGATCCAGCGGCCCGATTTTCAGGCGCATGCGGAGGTCGCGCTGCCACACCCGCGCACCGACCATCGCGACGCTGCCGAGGGTGGCATTGGTGGCGCCTAGCATGGTTTGCTGATCGCTGGGCACGTCGTACCAATGACCGACGAATTGTTCAATCTCGATCGGCACCGAAAAATAGTCGCGCAACACCCGCTGCATATACGCGGCCGACGGCGGCCGATGCCGGATGGCGGCGGCAAAGTGGCCGATCGACTCGTCCAGCACCCCGCCGTCCTCGTCCGCCAGGCGGCCGCGCAAGGTCCGGTGGCCCAGTCCCGCCAATGACATCAGCAGCGGCAGGAAGCTGTCCTTGCCGTCGATTTGATATTTGAATTCGAGCCGATACTTGCGCCAGGCCTTGAAGAACAGCGCCACGCTGCGATTGGAAAAAGTATCCAGGAAGGCGCGCGGGCCGTGATCTTTTTCGACCAGCTGATGCGCGGAGATGCGCTCCGAATAGTGACTTGGCAGGGTTCCGCTGCCGCCCAGAAATCCGATGAAGGTCGGCGTCAGCGCGATGTTTTCGAGCTGGTTGGTTTGCAGCGCTTCCAGCAGCGCTTCGACCGATTGCTCGGTCAGTTTGGGCGTGACTTGCAGCGCTTCGATTTCGCTGGCGGGGAAGCCGAGCGAGACCGTATTCTGAAAGCGCAGGTAATCCGTCACGGCTTCCTCGTGAGGAATGCCGTTTCGTTTCAGCCACAGTTCCAGCATCATGACGGCCTGGAAAAACTGGAACCGATGCGGCTTGTCCAGCAGGCGCTGGATTACGCTAGGTTCGAATCTCCGCTGCGGGGCAAGCATCGCAGTATCTCCTCACCGGTTCGTTTTGAAGCTATGACTAATTGCGTAAAGCTGTTGGCGTGCACATACAGGCCGAAAAAGCGGTCCAGGATATGTGCGAATACATGGATCCCGCTGCCGACAAAGCCTTCCTCATCCAGGGTGATTTTGATCTCGATGCCGCGCACCAGCGAGGCAAACGGATTGCCGGCCAGCCAGGCGGTCGCGGCCTTATGGTCGACACTGACGATGCTGCCGATCTGGCGCTGGGAAATTGCCGAATGCGGCAAGTCATACAGGTTCAATGTTTCTTGCAGGGCTTCCAGGCCGCCCTTGGCCAGCGACAGGTGATTCAAGGCCAGATGGGAAATCAGGCGCCAATGCGCGCCGCGGCCGCGTTCGAAGCGGCACGGCTCGGTAGGTTTTCTTAAAAAACTGACCGAACTCACGGTCGAATCGCCGTCGAGGAATAGATCGCCGTCTTGCAGTCCATAGGCCAGCTGGGCCGGCAAGCCACGGTTGCAGCAGGTCAGTTCGATGCTGAGCGTATCGGTTTCGATCGCGGCCGGGTCGAAGTCGATGTCGACGATCGAGATCTCGGTTTCGTAGCCCGGGCTTCTGGAGGCGACCAGCTCATCGCGCCGCATCGCGTAGTAGTGCCCGGCCTTGTCCGCGCTCTCGCCATGCCGCAAGGAGTAGAACGGCCGGAATTCGGTGACCGACTCGCCTTCGGGCGTTTGCCGCACCAGCTTCACCGAGTCGATCGAATGCACTTCGTAGGCGTAGGCCCGCCTGGAATCGACCAGCACCGGATAATACGCGCTGGCGTGAGTCAGCCTGATCGGATCGCCGGGCTGCTTGAACAGGTTGATCACCGGCGTGCAGCCGAGCAGCAGGCTCTTGGCCGACAAAGTGCCCAGCATGCGGGCGGTATTGGAATCGGCGCGCAAGCCGGACAGGACCAGATGCAGGGTGAATTTCTTGCATCCTTGCGGTAAAACTCTGGTGATCGTCTCGACGTCGATGTCAACAAAATTGAATTTTTCGGGATAAGCAAAGTACTCGGTCAACAGGCGATATGCCGGATGTGATCTGGCCGGAAAATCGATCAGCGAGTCGCTCTCGTCAAAGCCGACCGGCTTTACCGGGATCTTGTTCAATGCGATCCAGCGGCCGCTGCTTCCCTGTTCGACATAAGCGCGCACCGTGCGCATGAACAGCGCATCTCTGAGGCCGGCGCAAAACGACGGCTCGCCGTCGATAAACAGACGCAGCTGCTTGACGCCCAGCTGGCCGAAGCCGAGTTGTTCGCTGTACGCATCAAAGGTGATGCCGATTCTGGAACTGGCATTGGTCGGCAGCTGCACCGCATCCGGCGCTTCGATGATCGGGTCGAATACCGCATGCGACAATTTGATCGGCGCGACCGCGACGTCATAGGCTGTTTTGAACTTGCACGCGACATTCTTGACCGGGCGCGTCTTCAACTCCTTGCCGCGCGGGATGTGCATGACGCTGGTCAATTGCGCCACGCCTTCGCTGAAATCGAAGCGCGCAATCGAGCAGGATGGGAATGGCCGCAGGTAATGCGGATAAAGCACCTCGAACAGGGCTTCGGTGAATTCGGGGTAGTCGTCGTCAAGCCGCTTGGAGGTGCGGGCATTGATCAACGCAAATGATTGGATCATCCGCTCGATATGCGGATCTTCGGAAACTTCGCCAGCCATCAGCAGGCGACCGGCAATCTTAGGGTAGCGCTCTGAAAATTCGCGCGAATACCTTCTTAAGAAGCCAAGTTCTCGTTCATAGTACGGAAGTAATTGGTCCAAGTTAACCGTCCATGCGCGTTGCGCGGCGTACTTTACTGATTGAATATTGCAAGGTGGAAGGCTGCAGCACGGCGTCGAAACTGACGGCTTCCTCGGCCGGATGCACCACCAGCATTGCCGAAATCACGAAATTGAGCCGATTGATCGATCCTTCGCGCAACTCCAGCGAAGCGACGACATTTACCAGGCGCGGCTCGTGGCGGGCGATGCCCTCCTGCAAGCAGCGGCAGATAAAGGCGCGATCATCCAGGCTGGCCAAACTCAAGCCGGCAAAATCGTTCAAGCCATAGGTCAATATCGACTTGCCGCACTCGGGGAATTTTTCCAGCAAATCTTCGGGAATGACGGTGCGGGTGTTCAACATCGCCTCGAGATCGCGGGCAACCGTATCCTTCAACGACTCCATGGATAATCGCTGCACGAGATCGGACTGATTCGGCGCGCTATCGCCCATCAATCTGTCAAACAATCCCGGAGTGAAACCTTTCATGGCTTACCGTTTCAGAAGTAATAAAAAAGATGGAGGCGTCGCCAAACGCTAAAGGAAAAAAACCGTAGCACCGAGATGCTACGGTTCTCTTTGGCAATCCGGGATTTAAACGATCTTGTTGGTCGACAGATCCCAGCCGCCGGATGTGTTGCCGCCGGAGCCGCCACCGATTTTTTGTTGCGTGTACTTCCATTTGACCTTGGAATATTTCAGGCTAACGTTTTCGCCCAAGATATCGCCTTCGGCCACGGATGGAGTAACGCCGGAAATCAGGACGTTTTCCAGTTCGATTTCGAAGTATTTGATGCGATCGCCCTTGCCGTCAGCGCGCAGGAATTCGAACTTTGCTTTCGGAATGGTTTTGCCCGACGAGCAGTTTTGCAACAGCAGCGGAGTCGCCAAGTCTGCGTGTTTTGCAAACACGATGTCTTTGTGTTCGCAACGTTCTGCAGTGTGACCGCCACCGGTCGATGCGGTAGCCGATTTTGGTTGCAGCACTTCCCACTGTACCGATTTGCACTCGATCCAGTCTTTATGGATGTCGTCGGTCGATTCGCCTTTGATGCCGTCGATTTGCAGGTATACGTCAATTGCCATGGTAATTCCCCTTATTGTTAAAGTTAAGACTTGGTTGACTCTGGTAACTCAGCAACCAAGCGGAGTGAAACTGAAAGTTCGTCAAGCTGGAAATGCGGACGCAAAAACGACACCGCACGATAGACGCCAGGGCGCCCCGGCACTTCAGACACCTGCACGGAGGCTTCACGCAACGGGAATTGCGCTTTGGCTTCCTGGCTGGCGTTGTCATCAAGCAGCACATACTGGGTCAACCAGCGATTGAGGAAATCCTCAACGTTGGCGGCCGAAGCAAAGCTGCCGATTTTGTCGCGCATCATGGCTTTCATGTAGTGCGCAATACGCGATACGGCAAAAATATACTGAAGCTGCGAGGACAATACGGCGTTGGCATTGGCCGAATCGGTGTTGTACTTTTTAGCTTTCTGGCTCGATTGCGCGCCGAAAAACGCCGCGTAGTCGGTATTTTTGCAATGGACCAATGAGATGAAACCGAGGTCGCTCAATTCCTTCTCGCGGCGATCGGTAATCGCGATTTCGGTTGGGCACTTGAGCGCCACTTCGCCTTCATCGGTTTTGAAAGTATGGGTCGGCAGGTCTTCCACCAAGCCGCCGCCTTCAACGCCACGGATCGCCGCACACCAGCCGAAATCCTCGAAGGCCTTGGTCAGCTTGGTGCCGAAAGCGTAGGCGGCGTTACACCACAAATACTTGGAGTGATCGGTGCCGTCGACATCTTCGACGAAGTTGAAGCCTTCGACCGTCGCGCCGTCGCGCGGATGGAACGGCAGGCGTCCCAGGAAGCGCGGCAAGGTCAGGCCGACGTAACGCGAATCTTCCGACTCGCGGAAGGACTTCCATTTTGCGTATTCGACGGTCTCGAATATCTTGGCCAAGTCGCGCGGCTTACCGAGCTCGCTGTACGATTCCAGCCCGAACAATTCGGGCGAAGCGGAAGAGATGAACGGTGCGTGCGCAGCCGCCGCGATGTGCGACATCTGCTCGATGAAATACATGTCTTCCGGCTGCCGGCTGATTTCAAAATCGCCCAGCAGCGCGCCGAACGGCGAGCCGCCGAAAGTGCCGAATTCTTCTTCGTAGACTTTCTTGAAGACCGCGCTTTGGTCGAATTCGAGCGCGGACTGGAAGTCTTTCACCAATTCTTTTTTGGTCGCGTTCAAAACCTTGATTTTGATGTTCGGGCCGGAAGTCGAATTGAAGACCAGGTAATGCAAGCCGGTCCAGCTGCTTTCCAGCTTCTGGAATTCGGGCGCATGGATCACTGCGCTGACCTGCGCCGAAATCAATCTATCCAGCTCGGCAACCCGGGCGTCGATGGTCGCCGACAGATTCTCGGAGACCACCACAGTGCCTTGCATCACCTGGTTGACGAGTTCGGAAATAATGTCTTTGGCGCGGTCATGCTCTGCGCTGGACTTGGCGACTTTGCTCTGCTCGACGATCTGGTCGAGCAAGCCGGATTCGGAGACGGCCGAATTTACCGGGGACAATGCACTTTGTTGTAACGCCATCTCAGTCCTCCTGCTTCTTGGTTTGCTTGCTCAAGCTGGCCAGCTTTTCGGTGCTGTTGAGGACATCGTTCAGGATGTCTTCCAGCTTGTCGTTGCCGGCCAGTTTGTTGCGCAAGTCAGCCAACTTGGTGCGCGCTTCGAGCAGCTTTTTCAGCGGCTCGACTTGCTGCACGATGGATTCCGGACGGAAATCGTCGATTGACTTGAACTTGAGTTCGACGCCGAACTCGCCGCCTTCGTCGCTCAAATGATTCGGCACGCGGAAAGTTGCCTTAGGCTCGATGCCCTTCAATACCTCGTCGAAATTATCGTTGTCGATATTGATGAACTTGCGGTCTTTCAGCTTGCTTTGAGGGACATCGGACTTGCCGCTGAAATCGCCGACCACACCCATCACAAACGGCAATTCCTTCTGCTCGATGGCGTCGCCGATTTCAACGTCGTAAGTCATCTGCACGCGCGGCGGACGGACTTTCTGCAAACGTTTTTGTATGCTTTCTTTCTTAGCCATAAAAACTCCACTGAGGCTTACTAAATAATCAAATCCTGAACTCAGCCGGCAAGTTCAGGATTCATGTGTTTTATTGCAACGATCCGAAAGGGTTCGCTTCGCCGCTTGCGGGTTCCGCTGGAGTGCTAGGCTTGGAGGTCGGGACCGCGCCCTTTTTGACTACAGGCCGTATGACTTTGGGCCGTGGCGGGTTGGCTGGCAGCAACACTGTTTCGCCCAGGCTTTCGCGCAATATTTTTGCCAGGCCTTGCGCTTCGGAGCGCACATTGCCGTTCAAATCATTTTGCGTGCGCAACTCATTCAATGCTTTGGTCGACAGTCTCAGGCCGCCGACGGCAACGATGCTGTTGGCCACTTTGTCTTTTGGATCGCGCTGCAATCCCTCCAGCGCATAGTTGATGGCTTCGCCGTAGTTTTCGCCGTCAAACTTGATTTGCGCCAAGCGCACCCACGGCGCCTTGTCTGCTGGAAATGCACCGGTTGCATCCTTGAGCAACTTGACTGCCTTGTCGGTTTGCCCGGCTTTTTGCGCTGCATCCGCCTCGGCCACCACCGCATCCAGCTTCGCTGCAGGGTCTACCGTCGCCGGCGTGGTCGCACACGCAGCCAGTAAACAGGACAGTGCCATGCCGCATAGCAATTTACCTTTTATTCGATTCATCTTGGGCCAACTTTCTTCACGGGAATTTTTAAATAGGATAAATCTTAACAAAATCTCGTGGATGCAGATACCATATTGCTGGTTCGCACTAAAATTCTGTTGAGCATCGTTACGAAGGTGCAACATATCTCAAAAACCCCAGTTGCTAACATACAATATATCCAGGTATCAACTTTTTAAAGTTGGCATCCTAGCATGCTATTATGATGCCGCCAATCAATATTAAAGATCGACTCATGCGTTTTCTATTTGCAATAACTTCGTTAGCAGCAGTGCTCAGTTTGGGCGGTTGTGCGGCGGGCGCCGTATCGGCGGTCGGCTCGGTGGCGAGTTCCGTGCTGCAAATGTCCGGCCTCACCAAGCCCGACATACCGGATGCCCAGAAGCCGCCGCGAACCATCGCGATCAAGCTCCATGCCGGGAGCAATCTCAATACGGATAGCGATGGCAAGCCTCTCGCGCTGGTCACCCGCGTATACAAACTTAGGCAGGATGGTGCATTCCTGCAAGCAACATATGACACTTTTACGAATCCGCAGAAAGAAAAAGATGTACTGGGCGCTGACTTGATCGAAGTCAAAGAAGTGACGCTGGTGCCCGGCCAACATTACGAAATCAGCGAGAAGGTCACCAGGGAAGCAGGCTTTGTCGGCGTCGTCGCGTTGTTCCGCAAGCCGGCTGCGCAGCGCTGGAAAGCGACTTTCCCAACAGAACCAGCCGAGAAAAGCGGCATTATCGTCGGCGCCAATGCTTGTGCGCTGACGGTCGGCGCCGGCGTCGCAGTGTCCAGCGACAATGGCTCGAACAAGTACTCAGCGCCGACAGCATGCCAGTAAGCATTGATACGGCTATTTGAGCAATATTACTTATGAGTAAAAAAACGTGAATCAAACATCCAAAGTTTTGTGGGGCGAAGGGCTATTCCTGCGTCCGCAGCATTTCCAGCAACAGGACCGGTATCACGAGAACCGGCTGCATGAAACGGTCAACGCGCTGCACCCTTACGCCTGGGGCGTGCTGGCCCTGCAACTGGATCGGGATGCGCTAGCCAACAACACCTTGCGCTTGCTGGAACTGTCGGTGATTTTCCAGGATGGCGAAATTTACAAAGCGCCGGATGAGGATGATCTGCCGGAAGTCGTGGATTTAAGCAATGTCCCGCACGCCCAGCAAACCATTACCTACTATGCGGCGTTGCCGTACCTGAAGGGATTCGGCGGCAATTTTTCACCGCTGGGCCAGAGCAATAACGCCACCCGCTACACCCAGATCAACGCCGCCACGCCCGACTTGTTCACGCAAGCGGCCGAGGCCGAGCTGAGCTACCTGAAAAAATCGGTGCGTCTGGTATCCGAATTCGAGCCGCGCGATTCGCTGGTCAGTTTTCCGCTGATACGATTGCGCCGGATCTCGACCGGCGGCTTTGAATCGGACCCTACTTTCATCGCGCCCAGCCTGACCATTCGCAGCGCACCGGCCTTATATATCCAGCTGCGCCGCCTGATGGATGCACTGCAGGCCAAGGTCAGCGCGCTGTACGGCCACCATCGCGAGCCGAGCAAAAACGTCATCGAATTCCGCTCCGGCGACATCTCGTCATTCTGGCTGCTGCACACTGCCAGTTCCGCGTTCGCCTCGCTGACCCATTACTTCCATCATCCGGCCTTCCATCCCGAACGCCTGTATGAGCAACTGCTGAGTCTGGCCGGCGCCTTGATGACGTTCTCAAAAGGCTATGCGCTGTCCGACCTGCCGGTATACCAGCATCAGGATCCGGGCCCCAGTTTCGCCAAGCTGGACACCATTATTCGCGACCTGCTCGATACCGTGATTTCGTCGCGCTATTTCTCGATCGCACTGTCAGAAATCAAGCCATCGCATCACCACGGCATGCTCGATTCCGGCAAAATCGACGATAAAACGGCGTTCTACCTGGCGGTCGGCGCCAGCATGCCGGCCATCGAACTGGTCGACATTGTTCCGCTGCGCTTCAAGATCGGCGCACCGGACGACGTCGATAAATTCGTGTTGTCGGCGATGCCCGGGGTCAAGCTGTCGCACTCGCCGCAAGTGCCGGCGGCATTGCCGGTACGGCCTGACACTTATTACTTCGCGCTGGACAACAAGGGTCCGATGTACGAGCGCATGCTGCAGGCGCAGTCGATTTCGATTTACGTACCATCCGGCATCAACGATCTTAAACTTGAGCTTCTCGCAGTGACATCATGAACAAACCTTCAGCACCCTCCCTCTTCGGCGATGCGTCCGGCCAACACACCACGGCCGATGTCAGCGAGTCATCCAATTCCTTGCTCGACCTGATGTACGACGGTTTTTACGCATTGTTTTTGCTCAAAAACCGTTGCGCGCCAACTGACGAAGAAAGCTTCACCGCGAAAATGCAGCGCTTCCTGATCGACTTCGATCGCGGCGCGAAAAAGCTGGACGTTTCCGCCGAAGATGTCCAATCCGCCAAATACGCCTTTTGCGCGGCAGTGGATGAAATCATCCTGCACTCGCAGTTCAACATCCGCGACGCCTGGGCGCGGCGGCCGCTGCAACTGACCATGTTCGGCGACCAACTCGCGGGAGAACACTTCTTTACCCGCCTGGAAGACCTGCGCGCCAAAGGCCTGGCGCACTTGCAAGTGCTGGAGATATTCCATATGTGCCTGCTGCTCGGCTTCCAGGGTAAATACATTATCGAAGGCTCGGAAAAACTGAGTTATCTGACGGCCCGCCTGGGGGATGAAATCGCCCGCATGAAAGGCAAGAGTGCCGGCTTTGCACCGCACTGGGAACGGCCAGATCAAATCGCGCACAAATTGCGTACCGAAGTGCCGTTATGGGCACTGTGCTCAGTCTTTGCCTTGATCGGACTAGGTGGTTATTTCACGATGAATATGATGCTGTCCAAGGCCACCGCGGCGAGCATCAGCGGCTATAGCGACATCGTGAAACTGGCGCCGCGCGCCGCAAATCTGACCATTACCTTGCCCTGATGTGACTCCGCCACCCCAATCGCTGCATGCGATAGGGGTGGCGGATATTGGTCGCATGCGGCTGCTGATTGATGCAAACACGCCACACAGCGGAATTGCGTGACCGCATACTTGCGGCTGGCTTGCCAGGCTGACCCCCCGTATATTAAACGTCAACTATTTTTTCAATTGTCACTCCAGCCAGATTTGTTATTATGGTAGGAATTATTCATACCATTTGCATGAAAGGCACCTCAATGACTACCGCTGAAAAAATTAGTATTGCCCTGCCGCCAGAAATGGTTCACATCATTCGTGCCGCTGTCGCGACCGGCGAATACGCGTCAAGCAGTGAAGTTATTCGTGACGCGTTGCGCGACTGGACATACAAGCGTAGCTTGCGCATGCAGGGCATCGCTGAACTACGCGGGGTCTGGCAGGAAGCGTTGAGCGACAAGACGCCCGGCATCTCGGCCGATGACGTGTTGAATCGTCTTGAGAGCAAGTACCAGGCGATCGCCAACGTTGCGGCAAAGTGATGCAGATAGAACTCTCGCGCTACGTTGAAGGTGATCTGGACGTTATCGCTGACTTTATCGCCCAGGACAATCCAGGCCGCGCAGTAACATTCATCCAGGACATTCGCAGAAAGTTTTCCGACATCCAGCGCGCCCCGTTAATTTACCAATTGCGTCCGGACATTGGCGAGGATGCTCGCATGGCCACCGTTGGGAATTATGCAATTCTATTCCGACTCATGAAAAACGTCGTGCGGATCGAGCGCATTATCTACGGTGGCCGCGACTTGCCGGACGTTTTCGATCCGTCGTGAACCATTTCGACACTTTTTTGCAGATGGCTTGAGAGGGGCGCATTTTCATTTGCAATTAATGCAAGCTGGAAAGCGCGTCGATTGCGAGCATGGTCGGTTCAAACGCAAGCCACTACACCTAACTACTCGCCTTTGGTTACCTTGCAAGAAGGATCCGAGTCCCAGCGGCCGGAGCAAATACGCCAGCGGCAAAACTCCCCTTCTATCAGACCAAGCTGACGGCAACGCTGCAGCAAGCTTGCGGTGCTGTCGCCCGGCTTGCGCTCGACGATATCGATAGCCGGCACCGTATTTTGTGCAACCACAGGTTCGGCAGCTTTCTTTTTGGTTTGCGCTTTGGGTTTGCTTGTTGCTTTTGGCGGCTCAGATACGCTTTCGCCGTTGGAAACCAGCGCGGCCAGAATATTCACGTCGCTGTCGGTCGCTTGATTGGCCGTCGTTTTCACCGCCGTCTTTGGTTCATGAGCGGCACGATTGACCAGCGGCGCATTCACGCCTTTGCTCGCTTGCTTGCTGTCTGATGCCTTCGGCTTTTCCAACGCCGCCTTGAGGGAAGTGGGCGGCACGGGCACACCTGCCTCCAGCGACTCCGTCAGTTTTGTGCGCGCATCGCGCAGATCCGGTTCTGATTTTTCCGGGTGAGCGACGACATCGTTTTCGATGATTGCGGCTTCGGATTCAAGTTTGCCAGCCGGCGCCGTGTTGCCTTCAGGTGCAGGCGTGTTCGCCGCCAGCTGCGGGCTCGCCTTGTGTTCGTCCGCCTCGACCACTGTCGATGTATCTGCCGGCTCGGAATGTTGACTCCAGACAAACCAGCCGCCGGCGCCGAATGCCGCCAATAGTCCGGCCAGCGCAACGCCGAGCCAAACACCTGACTTCTTTTTCGCAACGGCCTTCGATTGCGGCTCTCTGCCTTCCAGCGCGGTCAGAATGCTGCCGCTGCCCTGCTCTGTCGACGACGACTCGGACAACAGATTTGGCCTTACAGATGCGGGCACACTTTTTCCAGATGATGACAAGACAGATTTCTCCAAAAACGTCAGAAATTGATCACAGCCGGTCGCAATGACAGTTTCGATAGGATATACATAAGTTATACTCTCGGGCAATCTATTGTACCTGCGGGCAATATATTACCAAATACAAAGATATATTTATTTCGTAATATTCATGAAAAGGTTTTCGTGTTTTTCTTAGTCATCGCCCTCTATTTTCTGCTTGCATGCGGCGTCACCGGGCTCGTGCTGTTTCCGACTACGCGTGAAACTGTGTTTACAGCTCTGATCAAGCGGAAAGATCGTATCGGGCAATTGTTTCAGGATTGGAAATATCGCAAGTCAGAAACGACCAAATCGTTGTCGCAAAATCTGCAGGCATCGAAACTATCCGCCTGGCAATTTTTAAAGCGGCATCATTTAATCTTGCTATCTGGAATGGCAGTGGTAATCTTGCCGCCGGTCATCGCCTGGATGTTAAGCGGCAAAGACATGCTCGGCAGCTACGAGGACTCCAGACAGGAAGTCAATCCGCAGATTGCCGCGCTGTTGCAAGGAGAACAATTAGTACCGCCGCCGCCGTTGCCGCCGGACGTTTTTACCACGCAGGAAGTGACGCAAATACGTCCGATGCTGGATACGGCAAGTCGCAACTGGCAAGCGCTGGATGCGGATTTCACCCAGCGCTTGTTGCTGACTTTCAAGATCATGAAAGAACAGCACGGTTATGACATGGCGATTATCGAAGGCTATCGCAGTCCGGAGCGTCAGAACGCATTGGCGCAAATGGGTAGCAATGTCACCAATGCGAAAGCGTTCCAGAGTTATCACCAATACGGTCTGGCTGCGGATTCGGCGTTCATGCGCAACGGCAAACTGGTGATTTCAGAGAAAGACCCGTGGGCCATGCGCGGCTATCAACTCTACGGCGAAGTGGCGGAATCGGTCGGGCTGACTTGGGGCGGACGTTGGAAAATGATGGATTTGGGCCACGTGGAACTGCGTAAGCCAGGCGTCATAAAAAGATGAATTGACACAGTATTCAGATAGAAATTGCGGCTAACGATAGTTACGCAATGTACCGAGGGCTGCTGGCATCAGCGGCCCGTTTATATGGATGAGGTCCGCTTGGCCGGCCACTTCAACAGAATCAACAACTTAATAATTACTGATACTTATGCAACGACTTTGGCAATTTTTGACGAATGCACGAACCCTGGCAGTGATCGGTTTCGTCGCGCTGGCCGGCTTCCTTTATCTGGGCGCGGATAGCATGCAAATCGCTAGCATCTGGGTCCTCCTCATATTGGGCGCCATCCTGGCCGTCTGGGGACTGGTGTGGCTAGTTCGCAAAATACGCACCAGACGTGCATCGAACAATTTCAGCAGCATGCTGGAAGGCCAGGTCGACAAACCGTCGGACAAGCCCAGCAAAGTCGGCCACGATGAAACGGAAGCCATCCGCAAACGGATGCTGGACGCCATCTCCACCATCAAGAATTCCAAACTGGGCGAAAAATCCGGCGCCACCGCGTTGTATGAACTGCCGTGGTACATGATCATCGGCAATCCCGCGGCCGGCAAAAGCACCGCGGTCGCCAGTTCCGGCCTGCAATTTCCGCTGGCGGACAAGAACAGCAACATCGTGCAAGGCGTAGGCGGCACCCGCAATTGCGACTGGTTTTTCACCACCGACGGCATCTTGCTGGATACCGCGGGGCGTTACTCGGTGTATGAAGAAGACCGCGCAGAGTGGTTCAGCTTCCTCAGCCTGTTGAAGAAACACCGCCGGCGGGCGCCGATCAACGGCATCATCATCGCCGTCAGCATTGCCGAGTTGACCGGCAATCGCCCGGAATTCGGCATCGACCTGGCCAAGAATCTGCGTCAACGCGTGCAAGAACTGACCGAACGACTCGAAGTCTTTGCGCCGGTCTACGTCATGTTCACCAAGGCCGACTTGATTACCGGCTTTACCGAATTCTTCCTGGACATGGATCGCGCGGAAAAAGACCGCGTATGGGGCACCACCCTGCCCTACAACACGAAGAGCACCAGCCAGGACGTTTTGTCGCATTTCGACACCCGCTTCGACGAGTTGTATGACGGCCTGAAAGAAATCAGCCTGGCCAACATGGCATTGAACCGCGGCGATCGCTTGCCGCCGGGCGTGCTCACCTTCCCGCTGGAATTCGCGTCGATCAAAGCCCCTCTGCGGGCCTTTATCGCCACCCTGTTCGAAGAAAATCCGTTCCAGTTCAAGCCGGTGTTCCGCGGCTTCTATTTCACCAGCGCGTTGCAAGAAGGCACCGGCGTCAGCACCTCTTCAGAACGGATTGCAGAACGCTTCAATCTCAAACTGCAAACGCTGGAGCGGCCGGAAATCCATTCCAAGCATGGCTTCTTCCTGCTGAACCTGTTCAGAAAAGTCATTTTTGCCGACAAAGACCTGGTCTCTCAATACGCGAGCCGGCACAAGACCCGTCTGCGCTACACCATGTTCTTTGTCGCCACCGCTCTGGTCGGCGTGGCATTGGGCGGCTGGAGCTGGTCTTACATCGGCAATCGCCAGCTGACCGCCAATGTGCAAGCGGACCTGGACAAAGCGATCAAGCTGCAAGAAAAGCGGATCGACTTGCAATCGCGGTTTGAAGCGATGGAAATCCTGCAAGACCGCATCGAGCAGTTGCAGAAATACAACAGCAGCCGGCCGTTGTCGCTCGGTTTCGGCCTCTATCAAGGGCAGATGCTGGAACGCAAATTGCGCGAAGAGTACTTCTCAGGCATCAAGGACATCGTGCTCAAGCCGGTCACGGCCAACATCGAGTCCTTCCTGTCTGAAATGAACGCCCATGCCAGCTCGCTGGAGCCAATGTCGCGCCCGGTGCAATCGACCAGTGGCGCCACGCCGGCAGCCGCCGACACCAATCAGGCAGCGGCCGCTGCGGCAACAGCCGGCGGCGTAGCTGCCGGCACCGCAGCTACCGGCAGCGCAAGCACGACCCAACAGGCGACGCAGCAATACAAGGACTCGTCGCCGACCAACGTCGAAGACGGCTATAACGCGCTGAAAACCTATTTGATGCTGAGCGACAGATCGCGTGCCGAATCCAGCCATTTGAACGACCAGATCACGCGCTTCTGGCGCGGCTGGCTGGAGAGCAACCGCGGCAAT
The DNA here is from genome assembly GCF_042654985.1 of Paraherbaspirillum soli. Taxonomy (NCBI): domain Bacteria; kingdom Pseudomonadati; phylum Pseudomonadota; class Betaproteobacteria; order Burkholderiales; family Oxalobacteraceae; genus Paraherbaspirillum; species Paraherbaspirillum soli. The sequence continues at coordinate 38,175 of NZ_JBHSMT010000012.1, forward strand.
ATGTCGCGCGAGCAGATGATCCGCAGCGCCGAACGCCTGATGACTTTCTATCTGTCGCAAATCAACGACCCGTCGTGGCCGACCGTCGAAAGCAAGCTGACCCTGGTCGATCAGTCGCGCGACAACCTGCGCCGAGTGGTGCGCGGCATGGCGGCACGCGACCGGGTATACGCGGACATCAAGGCCCGCGCCTCGACCCGCTTCCCGTCGATGACAGTGGCCAGCATCGTCGGCGATCAGGATAAGGAACTGATTGTCGGCAGCTACGCAATTCCGGGGACATTCACCCGCGACGCCTGGGAAAAATTCGTCCAGGGCGCGTTCAAGGAAGCCGCCAACAAAGACCTGCAAAGCAGCGATTGGGTATTGAAAACAGCCACCAATGACGACCTGACGCTGGAAGGCAGCCCTGAGCAAATTCAGAAGGCGCTGGTGACCCAGTACAAAACCGAATATGCGAAGGAATGGCAGAAATTTATCCAGGGCGTGAGCGTTGCCGAGCTGGGCAGTTTCGACAATGCCGTCAAGTCGATGAACCGCTTCGGCGACCCATCGACTTCGCCGATCGACAAGTTCGTCAACACCGTCAATCAGCAAACATCGTGGGACAACCCGTCATTGATGAACGCCGGACTGGAACGGGCGCAGAGCGGCGTTGTTGCCTGGTTCAAGCAAACCATCTTGCGCCGTGCACCGGCCCCGACCAATATCAACGTCAACCTGGATACGGATAAAGCATCGGTGCCGATGGGACCGGTCGGCAAGGAGTTCGCCGGAGTCGCCAGAATGGTGGCTACCAAGGACAACAATGCCTCGCTGATGCGCGGCTATATGGAAACCTTGTCGAAACTGCGCACCCGCTTCAATCAAATCAAGAACCAGGGCGATACCGGCCCCGGTGCGAACCAGTTGATGCAGCAAACTTTGAACGGCAACGGCTCGGAGTTGGCCGACGCCCTCAAATACGTCGACGAGCAAATGCTGACCGGTATGACCGATACCCAGAAGCAGGCGATCCGCCCGATCCTGGTGCGGCCATTGATGCAAGCTTTCGCCGTCACCATCAAACCGACCGAAGCCGAGATGAACCGGACCTGGCTGGCGCAGGTTTACTCGCCGTTCCAGAAAACACTGGCGGAAAAATATCCGTTTGCGCCCAATTCGAAAATCGAAGCCACCAGCGCCGAGATCGGCCAGACCTTCGGACCTGACGGCAGCATCGCCAAGTTCGTCAATACCTCGATGGGACCGCTGGTGGTGCGCCGCGGCGACACGCTGGCAGCCAAAACCTGGGCCGACATGGGCATCAATTTGTCGCCGGTGATGGTCTCCAACTTCTCGCGTTGGGTCAGCCCGCTCGGCGCCAACGGTGCTGCCGGCGGCGGTGGCGGCGGCGCTGGCGGTTCTGGAGCGGACGCCCAGACCGTGTTCCAGATCCAGGCTTTGCCGGCGGCAGGAACCTTGGAATACACGATCGAAATCGACGGCCAGCAATTGCGTTATCGGAATACCCAATCGCAGTGGACCAACTTCGTCTGGCCTAACCCGCAAGGCGTGGCCGGGGCCCGCATTACGGCAGTGACGTTCGACGGCCGCACGGTCGAAATCGCCAACCAGCCGGGCCGCTTCGGCCTGGAGCGCTTGATCAATACCGCTGTGCGCAAACGCAAGGATGGCGGCTTTGAACTGAGCTGGACCAACGACAACGTCACCGTGCCGGTGAATCTGAAAATCATCAGCAGCCCGCAAGTCAGCGCCAAGTCGGCCGATGGCGGCGCCCAGCAAGGCCAGGGCTTCCGCGGCATGAAGCTGCCGGAAACCATCGTCGGCAGCGCCGCCCCAAGCGACACTCCGGCGCCGGCACCGGCCCAGAAAGTAGAAGGGGCAGCGCAATGAACGGCGGCGAAAAATTAGCCAATATCGGTTATTTCGGCAAAATCCCAAGCCGCGGCGATTTCATCAAGGCAACCGACAACGTGCCCTTGGTGTCAATCCTGGACGAGTGGCTGGCGCAAGCCATGGACCTGCTGTCCACCGATCCGCGCTGGAAAATCGCCTACGATGCGGTCACGCCGCTGGACTTTGCCTTCATCGGACCGCGCAGCAAGCGCGCCATTGCGGGCCACCTGATTGCCAGCAGCGACCAGGCCAGCCGCCGCTTTCCATTTCTCGCGGTCAGCACCATGGAAATCGACGAGCCGCTGGATTTCATCAGCAAAAGTCCGATGGCATTTTCTCGCCTGTGGAATCGGCTTGAAAGCCAGTCGTCCGAGGTGGTTGCCGCCGCCGATCCGACGGTGCCGCTGCAAGACCTGACGGCCACCGGCATCCCGCTGCAGCTGGGCCTCGGCGCCTATCATGCGGCCTACACCGACTTCCTGGAAATCCAGACCATAGGCGCGCTGGACAACATGTTATCCAGCACCGGCTTCAAGGGTTCGTTGCGGCATCTTGTGCTGGCGCTCGGGATCTTGCTGCAGCCGGTGCTGGCCAGCTCCTCCTCGCGATTGGAAAAGAGTCTGGTGATGCCTTTGCCTAGCGATCCGATGTACCGCAATCTGGTGGCATCTTTCTGGCTGCACCTGATCACGCCGTTTTTGTTGCGCGGCCATTTCGAGCTGGCGACTTTCTTCACCAGGATCGACGACAAGCCGGCCATGATCATCGGCTTCAGCGGCGCCTCGCCGCGTACCTTGCAAGCCATCATGGATCCGCGCATCGCACTGGAGCACCACATTGCTTTCGACGATGCCAGCTGGGTCGAAGAACAAGTCAACGCCGATGTCAGCATCAAGAAAATATCCAGTTATCTGGCCCAACCCAACCTATCTTTGAAATCGGCTCATGACTCGTTTCGTGAAGCATTTATTGGAGCCTGACGCATGCGTTACCTGAGTATCGCCCTGACATCATTGTTGGCATCACATCTTGCAATCGCGCAGAATGTCGCGCCGCCTGTTTCCACTCCCAAGCCTGGACAAATCCTGGTCAGCGGCACCGTCCCCGACGAAGCCAGCAAGCAAAGCGCGCTGAGCAAGCTGCAAGAACTCTACGGCGCCGACCGCGTGGTCGATCAAATTTCGGTCGGTTCGGTGGTGTTGCCCGCCAACTGGAATAACTACGTGCAAAAGCTGATCAGCCCAAGCCTGAAACTGGTCAGCCGCGGCCAACTGACGATAGACGGCAATACCGTCAGCATCAAGGGTGAAGTCGCCAATGAGGCGCAGCGCCAGCAAATCGCCAGCGAAATCGCCGGCAACCTGAATCCGACCTACACGGTGAAAAACGGTTTGCGGGTGTCGGCCTCGGAACAAAATATCCTGGATCAGGCCCTGGCCAATCGCACCATCGAGTTCGACACCGGACAGACCACCATCACCGCATCGGGCAAGCAAATCCTGGACGAAATGTCGGCCGCACTGCTGAAGTTGAAAGACAAGAAAGTGGAAGTGATCGGCCATACCGACAGCCAGGGACTGCGCGCCAGCAACCTGTCACTCAGTAAGGCGCGGGCCGACGCGGTGAAGGAATATCTGGCGCAGAAAGGCGTCAATCCGGATTCGATCGCGACTTCAGGTCAAGGACCGGATCGCCCTATCGTCACCAACGATACGGCGGAAGGCCGCTCGCGCAATCGCCGGATCGAGTTCCGGGTGGCGCAGTAATTTACTTGAGGCCGCCTCTGACAGAGGCGGCCTGATAAATTGTTTTAATCGTTCGGCTTCTGCAATCCCAGCAATTCCTCGACATGCGCCAGCGAGGACGAATCTTTGATGACCGTCTTCAACCAGTCGTGCAAAGGCAGATCGCCCCAATCGGCGGCCTTCTCGGCCAGATAGGCAACCGGGCTATGCGGCTCGGTGCGCCGGAAAAAATCCGCAACGTGTCGCAGCTGCATCAAAGCCTGGTCGCGGTTCTGGATCGGGCCGTTCAGCGTTGTCGGCGCCGCCTGCTGATCATGATGGTGCGCGCTCTCCTGCTGCACGACTGCTGATGGGGCCGCTTGCTGTTCGGTATTACCACTGGCCGGCGCCTTGCCGCGGGTATTGATCCCCGCTTCTTGCGCGAAACGGGTGATATTCGAAATCACATCTTCCAGCGTATTTCTGGCCGCCGAAAAGGCCGGGCCGTCTTCGCCTACCCGGGCGTCGATCGATTGCTCCAGCTGCAGCAAGGCCTCTTTGCAATAATTGGCGTCCGCCAGCAAGGTTTCATAGAACCTGGGAGACGACTTGCGGCGGGCCGACTCGATCTCCGCCATTTTAGGGCCGTCGCCGGCAGCGCCGTCGCTATGCCCTCTTTCTTCATTGGCGGCGCGCGATCTGGCCGTTTCAAACTGGATCGTCGAGAACGCACTGCCGCGGCCTTCCGTGATCGGCATTTCGCGCGTCAGCTGGCGCGAACGGGACAGCAGCCAGCTCAGGTTCCCGATCCGCACTTCCTGATCGTCGTCATCCGGGATCGGATACAGGCCATCCCAATATTTATCGCTTAAGCCGGCCAGCAACAGATAGCCATCGCCCAAACCGCGGAAATGCCGCACTTTGGCATTGGCTTCCGCCAGCCAGACCGCAACCCGCAAATCCTTGCTCTTGGTTTCAATCAGCCGCGCGCAATTGTCGACCACGAACCCCCAATCGGCTTCTTTCAACTCGGTCACCCATTCGCCTTGATCGAGGGACGGATCATCGAATCGGCGGGCCTCGGCGATCGCATCGAGGTCGCTGGAAAAGGACAGATCGATGCCGCAAGGCTGCGAGTCACTGATTGGATTGAGTAGCTGGTCAATAGAAAACATAAACGACACGTCCAAATAAAAGGGGTTCAAAAATGAGAGGGGATGCCAAGCGGCAATGATACCTCAGAGCACCTCGAAAAACGTTGGCAACCCGCCGGACTACCGTAGGGCGGAAAAGCGCAGCGCCTTCCGCCGTGTTGGATGCGTCGAACGCATGTGGCACATCCAGCGGCGGATAACGCTACGCTCATCCGCCCTACCGGCGGCGGTCAGCGCTTAGGCTTTGCGCTGTCTGGCTCTCAAGTCGTTCAGGTAATCAACGCAGGCTTGGGCCTTTTCCGCCATCGTGTCGGTAGAAGCCAGCGACCAGCGGAACATCACGTCGGTATCGAACGCGTTCAGCAGCGGCGGGCTGTCGGGGTCGCCGTGCTCTTGCAGCAGCGAGTTGGCATGCAGCGCCGACAGACATTTATGAATGCCCTGGCTCATGTCGAGCACGAACGCGATGAATTGCGCCGCTTGATCGCTGCGCAGGTCGGGGTCCAACCATGAGAACGGTTGGTGCTCTGGGATATTCGGGATGGATGGGGATGGACGAGGCTTCTTCTTACTACTAGTCATGTCGGTCTCCTAGCGGTGGATGAATCCGCGCCCCGCCGTCTGGCGTGGGTGGGCGGCGAAGGCAGGGTGACAAGACCGGTCAAAAGATTTACACCCCCTCCGGCAGCCCACAAAGGAGCTCCCTACCCCGCCGCCCGGAGAGGACGGCAGAGGGGGGCACGTAGAAAACCGCAAGCTTGCGGCCCGTGCTCTTTTGATAGTGGCTTGTCAACCACGTCCAGGATTTTTCTCTCAGGGACGGGAGCGACTATAAACGCTATCGGACGCGCTGGCAATTATTAGCTTCTTGCTATTTTTAGATCCGCGGTAGGTTGGCGTTGAGCCGAAGGCGAAGCCCAACATTTTCATCTCCGTCGCCACCAAACGTTGGGCTTTCCAGCCCAACGTACGGCTAACTTCGCTTAGTTGCCGAGTGTTTTGGCATACGAAACAACGTCATTGAGGAAAGTCGGCTTTTGATCCCAGGGATTGAGTAAGCCATTGGTGTACATATCGTCCGTCGCATCGACATAACCCGCATAACGCGCGAACGCGGTATTGGTTACCGCGGCCCAGTTGCTATTGTTGACGCCGTAGACCAGATGCCAAAAGCGCGACGAGTTGTATTGGGTGCCTAATACGTACTGGCCGCCAGACACGACGTTGCCGCCGAGCCAGCCGTAAGCCCAGCCGACGCTGGAGGCGTTGGCAAAGTAATGCTCGGCCGTATCCTCGAAGGTGATGAAGGTGTCGGCGGTTTCATGACCGGGTTCGAGGTAGCAATCGAAAACGGCGGTGCCGATATTGTTGACCACCAGATCGCTCCCCTTTGGGATTTTGGTCCAGACATATTCGCGCATCTCGCGCAGCTTATCGCGCCACTCCAGCGAACCGGCTGTGGGACCGCATTCGCGCGGCACTTCGTCGAAAAATATGCCGTCGAAATGCACGCTGCCGTTCCTTGGTGCCAGGTAACGGTCGATACTCTTGATAATTTCGGGCTTCTTCCTACCGGCACGAGTCGTGTAGACGTAGCCGATGACTTTCACGTGCTCGCCATTGGCTGCGATGCGCTGGCGTAGCGCATCCGCATCGGCATCGAGAATCGATTCATCGGCATCGCCGTTGCCGATGTTCATGATCACCACCGACGGCGGAACCGGCGTCTTGACGGGATCTTTCAGGTCATTCAGGAAGGGATCGCCCGGGTACACATAGGCAGGCACCGCAACCTCGATGCCACGTCCCGAATCGGCTAACGCGTCACAGCTGGTTGCGAAAATGGCGGCGCCGGCGCAGGAGGCGACGGCAAATTTGGAAAATATTGAAGATGTCATGTTCAAGGCCTTTACTTTTTTGATTTATTTTGCCGCGATAACTCCGTCGAAACATTGACGCTCGGCAATTTATTATTGTAATCGCTGCGGCTATGGCGTTCACGGCCATTGCGCAAAATAATGGTCTGACTTGAACTTTAACCTCGCCGCTTTCTTTGCAAGCGGCGAGGAGGCCTGCTAGCCTAAAACACTCTTGACCGCCTTGACCACGTTCTCAACGGTAAAGCCGAAGTGCTTGAACAGCTCGCCGGCCGGTGCGGATTCGCCGAAGCTGTCGATGCCGACCACCGCCCCATCCAGCACGTATTTGCGCCAGATGTCGCTGACCCCGGCCTCCACCGCCACCCGCGGCACGCCACGCGGCAGCACGGCATCTTTATAGGCCTGGTCCTGGCGGTCGAAGACGTTGGTGGACGGCATCGAGACTACCCTGACGGCAATCCCCTGCTGCGCCAAGGCTTGCTGCGCGGCTATCGCCAGCGAGACTTCGGAACCGGTCGCCAGGATCACCGCTTGCAGCGTTCCCTGGGCTTCGGCCAACACATAGCCGCCGCGCTTGATCTGGTCCCGGGTTGCGGCATCGCGCGGCTGGAATGGCAGGCTTTGGCGCGAGAATACCAGCGCCGTCGGCCCATCCTGACGCTCGATGGCGGCGACCCAGGCGACGCCCGATTCCAGCGTATCGCACGGCCGCCACAGATCCAGGTTGGGCACCAGCCGCAAGGTCGCCACCTGCTCCACGCCCTGATGGGTGGGGCCGTCCTCGCCGAGGCCGATGGAATCGTGGGTGAACACGAAGATGCTGCGGATTTTCATCAGTGCCGCCATGCGCAGCGCGTTGCGGGCGTATTCCGAAAACATCAGGAAGGTGCCGCCGTAGGGGATGAAGCCGCCGTGCAAGGCCATGCCGTTCATCATCGCAGCCATGCCGAACTCGCGCACGCCATACGAGATGTAGTTGCCGGCTGCCTGCTTGCTGACCAGTTTGGAACCGGACCAGTTGGTCAGGTTGGAGCCGGTCAGGTCGGCCGATCCGCCCAGCAATTCGGGCAGCAGCGGCGCCAGACCCTCGATCGCGTTTTGTGAAGCCTTGCGGGTGGCGACGCTCTCGCCCTTGGCCTGGATCTGATCGATCAAGCCGGCTACGTGCTGTTGCCAGCCGGTTGGCAGTTCCGACTTGATGCGGCGCTGGAACTCTGCTGCTTCATTCGGATAAGCGGCCTGGTAGGCGGCAAATTTTTGGTTCCAGGCTGCTTCCAGTTCGGCGCCGCGCTGGCGTGCGTCCCAAGCCGTGTAGACCTCCGGCGGGATCTCGAACGGGCCGTGCTGCCAGCCGATATGCGGCCGGGTGGCCGCGATCTCCGCCGCGCCCAAGGCTTCGCCGTGCACCTTGGAAGTGCCGGCCTTGGTTGCTGCGCCCATGCCGATCACGGTCTTGCAGCAGAGCAGCGACGGTTTATCGGTGACCGCCTTGGCCGCTGCGATCGCTGCCTGCAACGCTTCCGGATCGTGCCCATCGACATTCGGCACCACGTGCCAGCCGTAGGCGTCGAAACGCTTCGGCGTGTCGTCGGTGAACCAGCCTTCCACATGGCCGTCGATGGAAATATTGTTGTCGTCGTAAAAGCAGATCAGTTTTCCCAGGCCCAGCGTTCCGGCCAGCGAGCACGCCTCGTGCGAGATGCCTTCCATCAGGCAGCCGTCGCCCAGGAAGACGTAGGTATGGTGATCGACGATGGCGTGCGCCGGACGATTGAATTCCTGCGCCAGCAGCCGCTCGGCCAGGGCCATGCCGACGCCGTTGGCCAAGCCCTGCCCCAGCGGTCCGGTGGTGGTCTCGACGCCGGGAGTCAGGCCGACCTCGGGATGGCCGGGGGTCTTCGAGTGCAGTTGGCGGAAGCGCTTCAGTTCTTCGATCGGCAGGTCGTAGCCGCTCAGGTGCAGCAGCGCATACAACAGCACCGAGCCATGACCGTTGCTGAGCACGAAGCGGTCGCGGTCGGGCCAGTGCGGATTGGCGGGATTGTGGCGCAGGTGGTGGTTCCAGAGCACTTCGGCGATCTCGGCCATGCCCATCGGCATGCCTGGATGGCCGGAACCGGCTTGTTGCACCATGTCCATCGCCAGCGCGCGGATGGCGGAAGTGAGTTGAGTGAATACCGGTGTTTCAAAATCCTTGAACGTCGCCATGATTCCATCCCTTCAAAAAAAAAAGCCACGGCAAAACCGTAGCTTTAAAAAAGTGGCCATCCTCATTTGCAGGCTAGTAAAGGATGGCATGAAGTGCAATACGCTTATTCGACCAGTGCCAACAGCTTGGCGAAGGCTTCCTCGAACTGTTTCAGCCCGGCCTCTAGCAAGCTCGCGCCGATTTGCTCCAGGTCGATGCCGTGGCCGGCCAGTTGCGCCAGCACGGATTCGGCGCCATCCATATCGAGCGCCAGCGTCGCGCGCGCTTCGCCATGATCGCGGAAAGCAGCCAGCGTGGAGTCGGGCACGGTGTTGACGGTCTCGCTGCCGATCAGCTGCTCCACATACATGACATCGCGATAGGCCGGGTTCTTGGTGCCGGTACTGGCCCACAGCAACAATTGCGCTTGCGCGCCGGCTTGCGCCAGCGGCGCAAATGCGTGTTGCGTATCTTGCTGCCAGTTGCGATAGGCAATCTTGGCGGCGGCAATTGCGGCTTTTCCGCGCAGCATGGCGGCGCTGTCCGGCAGTTGCGCGTCGACCACGGTGTCGATGCGGCTGATGAAGACGCTGGCGACGCTGGCGATCCCGTCCACCGGCAAGCCGGCGTCAAGCCGGCGCTGCAATCCGCGACCGTGCGCCGCCCGCACTTGCTGCACCTGGCTGGCCGAGAAGATCAGGGTGACGTTGACGTTGATGCCGGCAAAGATGACTTGCTCCAGCGCTTCGATCCCGGCCGGCGTCGCGGGGATCTTGATCATCACGTTAGGACGAGCTATCGCTTGCCATAAGCGTTTGGCCGAGGCGATGGTGCCGGCGGCGTCATGCGCCAGGCTGGGCGAGACTTCAAAACTGACAAAACCGGCGCCACCCTGGCTCTCGCAGTACAGCGGCGCCAGCAGATCGCAGGCGCGCTGGACATCGGGCAAGACCAGCGCCTCGAAGCGCGCTTCGGGGTCGGCGTGCGCGGTGCGCAGCGCCGGTAGCGCCGCCTGATAGGCGGGATCGGTGCGGATGGCGTTGTAAAAGATGGCCGGATTGGAAGTTACGCCGGCAATCCCGTCGTCGCTGATCCAGCGCGACAGTTCGCCGGAATCGAGCAGTTCGCGGCTCAGATTGTCGAGCCAGATTTGCTGGCCCAGCGCAGCGATCGGTTTAAGACGGCTGGACTGGCTTGCGTTGGTCGTTGCGTTTGCATTACTCATATCAGAACACCACTCCTGCGATCAAAATTATGGCGTGAATTCGCCGGTACATACGATGCCCGTAAAGGCGTTTTTTCAAACTGCATGCCGTGTAACGGTCACGCCGCGGCTGGTCATGAATTGTTCGACTTCATGCCGATGCGGAATCGATGTTTGCGCACCGAATTTGGTGACGGCCAGGGCCGCCGCATATTGCGCCTCGATGCCGGCGTCGACCACGCTCAGTCCATGCGCCAGGCCGACCGCGAATGCGCCGGTGAAGGTATCGCCGGCGGCGGTGGTATCGACCGCCTCCACCGCCACCGCCGGGATGAATCTGCGCGCGCCTTGTTCCGCAATGAAAACGCCGTGCGCGCCCATCGTCAGCAACACCGTCCCTACCCCGCGCTCAAGCAATCTGACCGCTGCAATGCCGGCGCTGTCGCGATCGCTGACCGGGACCCCGCTCAGTTGCGATGCCTCGGTTTCGTTGACGATCAGGTAGTCGACCATGGCCAGCAATTCAGCGCTCAAGGCTTGCATCGGCGCCGGGTTGAAGATCACCGGGACGTCGCTTTGATGCGCGATCTCGATCGCCCGGGTGACCGCGCTCAATGGCGTTTCAAGCTGGCAGACCAGCGATTGCGCGGACTTGATCGCTGTTGCAGCGGCGTCGATGTGAGCCGGCGACAGCGTCTGATTGGCGCCGGGCGTCACCACGATGCTGTTGTGGCCGTCGCCGTCGACCAGGATGCCGGCAACGCCGGTCGCCATGCCGGCTTGGCGCGACAGAGCGGAAATATCGACGCCGTCATCGACCAGGCATTCCAGCAAACGGTCGCCGAAATTATCTTCGCCGACTCGGCCGATCAATGTGACGTCAGCACCCTGGCGCACTGCCGCGACCGCCTGGTTGGCGCCCTTGCCGCCCGGGATCTGATGGAATTCCTGCCCCTGGATGGTTTCGCCGACGGCCGGCATGCGCGGCGTGCTGAACACCAGGTCCATGTTGACGCTGCCGACAATGGTGATACGAGGTTTCTTCATTTTTAGTGCTTTCCTGCGCTCATGCGGTTGCGGTACATGTCGACGATCACTGCGATCACGATCACCAGGCCGGTGATGATGCGCTTGGCCGGATCGCTGGCGCCGACCTGGGCCAAACCGGCTTCGAGCACCGAAATAATCAGTACGCCGAAAAAGGTGTTGATGACCGAACCGCGGCCGCCCATCAGGCTGGTGCCGCCGATCACCACCGCTGCAATCACTTGCAACTCCATGCCGGCGGCGGCGTTGGGGTCGGCGGCTTCCAGCCGCGACACCTGGAACCCGGCCGCCACCGCGGACAGCAAGCCCAACAGCGCGAACACCGCGGCTTTGACCGGACGGGTACGGATCCCGGCCAGGCGCATCGCTTCTTCATTGGTGCCGATGCCGATCATGTGACGGCCGAACACGGTGTACGACAACACGATCTGGCCGACGGCGACGATCAGGATGGCGATCAGGAACGCCGGCGACACGCCTGCGACCACCGGATTGCTGATGAAGGCCACCGCTTCGCCGATGTATTCGGTACGCGAGCCGGTTGCCAGATAGGCCGAACCACGGGCGATTTCCAGCATGCCGAGCGTGACGATGAAGGACGGCACCGACCAGGTGACCGAAATCAGGCCGTTGACCATGCCGCACAAGAAGCCGACCGCCAGCCCGAGCGCGGCGGCGGGCACAAAGCCCCACTGCCAGCTCACCATGGCCAGGCTGAGGACGCCGCCGCACAGCGCCAGCACCGAGCCGACCGACAGGTCGATGCCGCCGATGATCATGACAAAGGTCATGCCTACCGCCATCACGGTCAGCGCCGGAATGTCGTTGGCGATGGTATTAAACGTATTCATTGAAAAAAAGTACTGGCTGGCGAAGCTGAAGAAAGCCACCATGCCGACCAGTACCAGCACCAGTCCCAGATATTCCCGGGCCTTGCGCATGAATGTCGATGCGTGATTGCCGGCGCTGGCATCGCTGCCCAACAGGGAGCGCGGCGCCGAAGATTGTGTGTCGCTTACTTGGGTTGTCATGACTTTGTCCTTCATGTATGTCGGGGGCTGAAAATTCAGCGCTGCCCGCTGTGCCTATTGCTCTGATTCTTACCGTCTCATGCTGCTTGTGGCGTATCCACATAGCCGCTGAACGCCGCTTCGAGTATCGCGTCCTGGCTGACTTCTTCGCGGTCGAAGATGCGCACCATTTTGCCGGCGCTCATGACGCCGATGCGGTCGCACAACAGCATCAATTCGACCAGGTCGCTCGACACCACCACCAGGGCCTTGCCTTGCGCCGCCAGTTCCGCCATCAGTTTGTAGATTTCGAATTTGGCGCCGACGTCGATGCCGCGCGTCGGTTCGTCGAACAACATCACATCGCATTCGCGATGCAGCCAGCGGCCGATCGCGATCTTTTGCTGGTTGCCGCCGGATAGTTCGCGCACCGATTGCTCGACCGAGTTGGCGCGCAACGACATCAGGTTGCCGATCTTCTCGGCAATCGCACGTTCTTTCTTATGGTTGAGCCAGCCGCCCTTGGCCACTTGGGCAATCCCGCTCAAGGTCATGTTGAGCTTGATCGATTGCGTCAGCAGCAGACCCTGTTCCTTGCGATCTTCCGACACCATGGCGATGCCGTGCTGGACCGCATCGTGCGGCGATTTGATGATGCATTCCCGGCCGGAGACGTAGACACTTCCGCTATCGCGCTTGTCGGCGCCATAGATCAGGCGCAAGGTTTCGGTGCGGCCCGAACCGACCAGGCCGGCGATGCCGAGAATTTCGCCGCCGCGCGCTTCGAAGCTGACGTCCTGCACGGCTTTGCCGCGATTGAGCCGCTCCACTTTCAAGGAAATCTTGCTGGGCTGCGGCTTGGGACGCTCGAGCCGCTCGCCGACCTCGCGGCCGACCATCAGCTTGACCACTTCGGGAATGCTGATATCGGCGGCGCGATGGGTTCCCACCACTTGGCCGTCGCGCAGCACCGAGATCGAATCGGCGATGCGCTTGGTTTCTTCCAGCCGATGCGAAATGTAAATAATGCCGACGCCCTTGGCTTTCAGCCGCTCGATCTGCACGAACAGCAAATCGACTTCGCGGTCGGTCAGCATCGCGGTCGGCTCATCCAGGATCAGCAGCTTGCAGTCGGCGCTGATGTTGGCGGCGATTTCGATCATCTGGCGTTGGCCGATGCCCAGCTTGGCCACCGGTGTCGCCGGATCGATGCCGCCCAGTCCGACTTGCGCCATGCAGGCGCTGGCCGCGGCATTGAGCGCCGGGTAGTCGACGAAGCCGAAGCGGCGCGGCAATTTGCGCAGGAACAGGTTCTCGGCCACCGTCAGCGTGTTGACCAGGCTGAGTTCCTGCATGACCATGCGGATGCCGCTGTTTTCGGCGGCGGTGCGGGAGGTAGGCGCGAACGGCTGGCCGCAGAACTGCATGCTGCCGGCGACCGGCGTCACCAGGCCGCCGACGATTTTGGAAAGCGTGCTTTTGCCAGCGCCGTTTTCACCTGCCAGAACGCGGACTTCGCCCGGTTGCAGCGAAAGATTCACATCCAGCAGCACAGGCGCGGCATAGGACATCGAAAGCCCGCTGATTTGCAGCAAGGGCTGAGTCTGGTGCTCGGTGATGGAGCTCATGGCGTATTTCTCGCTTTGCTCATTACGTGTCTCCTAAGGAAAGCTTTGATGTATCAGCTTTGGTATGGCGTTATGCGCTTCTGGATTAGCCAGTTTTGTTATGCAAACGATTGCGCAAACGATTGCTATTAAATCCCGGCGCTTCAATCACTGTCAAGCATTTATTTGCGGGGGAAGGTGTTGCGGGAACTGCGCGAGGGGAAACGGACTGCTCCGTCATTTCCGCACTGGCGGAAATGACGGAGTTTTAGTGCTTGCTTGGCTTACTTGGACAGCTTGACTGGAACCGGACGGGTCAACAGGTCGGTGTAGAAATCGAAGAAGCGATCATTGTCGAAGCGCTTGACGACTTTCACTTTCTGCAGTTTCTCGCCCGCCGGTGCGGCGCCGCGATAGCCAACGGAACGTCCGGCATTCTTGCCGAAGTTCATGTCCACGTCGACAAATTCAGTCACCACTTCAGTCGCGAATTTCGGATCCATCAGGTACGCAATGGTCAGCGTGTCCCAGATGTTCATGGTTGACTTTGGATCTTCTTCAAAGCCGGTCCCGGTGTAGCCATGGCCGTTCAACTGCTTGAACATCTTGGTGATGATGGTTTGCTTGGCCGGGTCGTTGACGATGCGGTCGTATTTTTTCTTGTCCATGACGACGGTATTGGTCACGTCCAGCGGGATGATCACCTGCGGGATAGGCTGGCGCACCATGATATGCGCTGCTTCCGGGTCGAACCACCAGTTGAATTCTGCCGTCGGCGTGGTATTGCCAGGCACGTCCACCGCGCCGCCCATATAGATGATCTGCTTGATCAGGGGGACGATTTCAGGATTCTTGTGTACCGCCTGCGCCAGATTGGTGAGTGGCCCGATCGCCAGGATGCTCACTTCGTGCGGGTATTTCTTGACGGTCTCGACAATGAAATCGACCGCGTCCTTGCTTTGCAATTTGGCTTTGGTGGCGAAACCATCGGGCGGCGCCTTCAGGTCCTTCTCGGTCATTGGCTCTGGCGAGCTCCATGCACCCAGGTAGCCATCGCCCTTGCCGCTCAGCTCCAGCTCTTTGCGAATGGTCTTGATGTCATGCGACAGCGCATAATTGGCGCCGCTGTACACACCGATTTGATTCTCGACGCCCAGGCGCTCGACCGATTTGAGCGCATCCGCCACGCCTTGCTTGAGCCATTGATTGCCGGAGACAACGGTAATCCCCAGCACGTTGATCTTGCCGTCGGCTTGCAGCTGCGCCGCCATCACGCCTAGCTGGCCGTCATCGCTCAAGGTGTTGTAGTCGCTGTCGATGATGACTTTTGGTGCGGAAACCGGGGCCGCATGCGCAAACACGCTGACCGACAGGGCAAACACACAGCTTAAAAGAGTATTGCGTTTTATTTTGTTCATTTCTGTCTCCTCCATCCGACGATGGTTTCTGATTGATTTGATCTAAAAACTACTGATCAGGCTGAAAAACTGCCAACGCGATCAAGTAAGGTTGAAGTTTTTACTACTGGTATAAAAACACTAGCAATCGATTGCGCAATCGATTTCCAGATATTCGTTGCGTACGTTTTTTTTGTCAAGGGATATTCTCGACGACTTCCATATCCATGATTCCCTATGGAAATCAACAACTTGCATCATTTATCCGACATACATAAATCGCTGCCAGGTTAACGCTGGAAGCCTTATGTCCCGGGCGTAAAAGCCGCAGTGGATTTGCGCACAATCAGCGTCGGTTGCAGCAGCTCCCGGCGCAGCGGCAAATGTTCGTTCATGATGCGATCGACCAGAATCCGCGCGGTCAACTCCCCTATTTCGTGCTTCGGTTGTGCAATCGTCGTCAGCGGCGGGTTGCTGAAGGATGCCAACGCGATGTCGTCGTAGCCCATGACGGTCAGATCGGCCGGTATCCGCACCCCCGCTTCGGTGGCCGCGCAAATGCCGCCGATCGCCATCAGATCGTTGCCGAAAAACACGGCGCTTGGCCGATTCGGCAGCGCCAGCAATTGCTGGGTGGCCGTATAGCCGCCCTGGCTGGTGAAGTCGCTATGCACCAGCCAGCTCATGTGCAGATTGACGCCAGCCTCTCGCAGCGCTCGCAGATACCCGGTAACCCGATCGCGGCTGGGCAGCAAATCTTTGGGACCGGACACGCAGGCGATATCGCGATGCCCAAGGTCCAGCAGATATTTGGTTGCCAGGTAACCGCCCTGCTCGTGGTCAGCCTCGATAAAATCCGCTGCGATGCCGGTCACTTCCCGGTCGACCAGCACTTTGGGCAGCTGCTCATCGGCCAGCAGCCGGGTCAGCTCACTATCCGATCCCGAAGAAACCAAAATCAGCCCGTCGATCCTCTTTTCCATCAAGACCCGGATGTATTCCAGCTGCTTGCGCGGATCATCGTAGGAGTTGCACAGGATGATGTTGTAGCCAAGCTTGAACGAAGCGTCCTCGATGCCCTGGATCACCTCCGCGAAGTAAGGATTGGAGTTATTCGGGATCATCATCCCGATCGTGTTGGTCCTGTCGTTCTTGAGGCTGCGCGCTACGGCGCTGGGCACATAACGCATCTCCTGGATGACCGTCAGCACGCGCTGCCGGACATCTTCGCTGACAACTCGAGTGTTGTTGATGACGTGGGAAACTGTGGTCGTGGATACGCCGGATTTTTCTGCTACCTGCTTCATTGTTGCCATAAAGTACCCTACCTTTCTTGCGCTGAATTATGACTCAGGAAGTGACGCAAAAGGAAAGTTACCGACAAAAAACGCTGGCAACATAAACACTATTTCATTGCCAGCGAACAGGATCAAAACCGAGTTACCGCGACATCACTTGCTTGCCTCCCACATCATTTGGAAACAACACTATTTCGTGTCGTTCCAACTTATTAGAAGTTGTATTTGAGGGTATAAATCATCGCATTTTCATAGCCGGAGACACCCAGTTTGTTGTGCGCGTAGCGGTAGCTGACGCCGGTGGTGACTTGCTTGTTGACGTTCCACCACAGCGAAACGGCGCCGTTCTGGGCGGTCTTGCCTGCGGTGACGACATTGCCGGCTTCGGCCATCTGCAAATATTGCGACTTGCGTCCGAATTCGGTCTCGTGCCATTGGGACAGCGTGAACGATTGACCGAAGGCGTCAAAGTTATAGCCAAGCGTGTAACCGCCCATGCCGCCGTTGAATTGGGCGCCTACGCCCGCCTTGAGCTCCTGGTGCACGCCGAGGAATGGGTGAATCCACAGCTTGCCGAAGGTCAGGTTGGTGCCCAGGCCCAGCACGCGGTTCTGGTCGTAGAAGCCATTGTCGCGGAAGTCGTACACATGGGAGTACAACATCACAGGCAGGCCGCCGAGATCAGTCAGCTTGAAACGCGCCACGGCCTTGGCGGCAGTGCGGCGATCCATGCGGTTATCGTCGGTGTTATTTTCTTTTTTCAGCGGATTTTCGAGATCCAGGAATCCGTACAGATCGCCCCAATCACCGCCGCGTCCGCCTTCCAGTTCCAGATAGGTGAATGACCGTTTCTGCCCGAAAGGCCCCTTGTTGGTCCGGTTGATGGTTGGCGAACTCCATTCAAGACGGTTGATGTTGGCATCGACAAAAGACCAGTCATCGGCCAGGGCGAGCGTGGAGCAGCTGGCCAACGACAGGGCCAGGAACAGATTGCGTGTCTTCATTATTTCGTGTCTCCGATTGGGAAAGTTATGTGTTTATTTAATTTCAGCTCTTTTCGGCCAAATAAAATCGACATCGCAAACGATTGCGCAATCGATTGCCAATTAAATAGCAGGCTATCTGGACTGTCAAGAATTTATTTCGACGGATTGCGGGATGGCGATTCGTACGGCGAGGTTGGGTAAACTGCGTGGCCGGAATGACGGCCAATCGGCTTTTGATCTACATCACACTCGAGGGCGCGCAGTATATCTCAAACTGCTGGTTGGACGCCCAAAAATTTTGAAGAAAACAAAATCGCCACAGGGTATTTAATTAGGAGTCCTTTACATTATCGCGAACGTGATACATACTGAGCGCTCGTTTCAAGGCCGAAATTCATGGCCTGCCGATAAGGCGATCCGGTTGCGGAGCCGAGAAGTCTTCGCCTGAATTCCGTTTTTTGTCCACATAACTTAGGAGTCCTATATGTTACTGAAGAATACGCAACGCACATGCGGCATCGCAGCCGCCCTCCTTCTTGCATTTGGCGTTGGCACTACAGGCGCGCATGAAATCGTGGCCTCCGCTGCCAAGACCGGTGCCCCGGCCAAGGCCGCGAACCCTTCGTTCGACATCGTGAAAACAGGCATCAAGGTGGACGCGTCCAAGCGCTGGGTGGAATTCACCATGCAGGTCAGCGGCATAGCCGGCGACGTGAAACCGGGCAAGACCGGCAAGTTTGCCGGCACCAAGGTGTTCTCCTATGTTTGGCCGACCAAGATCGACCCTGCCGAAGTCGGTTTTGATGCCGGCTCCGGCATCCTGGCGCTGGCGGTAACGGCCCATCCCGACTTCGACGACACCCCGCTGTTCTCGACCAAAGGAGCTGATTGGCATACCCATTGGGTGGTATTGGCGCCGGATGACGAATGCGCTAAAGGCGCCCTCAAAGTCAAAGACATCCCGGAAGGAAGCAAGCCGCGCCTGCCGAAGACCTGGCCTGGCGTTCCGCTTCTGATCGACAGCCCTGGCTATGCGCCGAACTTTGAACAGCACACCGTCTCGGTACGGGTCCCGTTCGACAATATGGATGCGATCCGCGGCACCTCGTTCGACGGCGTGACTGCCGGCCTGCGCATCAATGCCAGCGCTCATAATCCATTGCTGTGCGTGGAGAACGTGTTCGATGTGGCATCGGGCGACCTGTCCTTGCCGGGCAAAGCGGATTAATTCAAGCAGCTAGGGCGCGCGCCTTGCCGGATCAGGCGCGCCGTCTGCGGAAGATCCTCAAAACAATGCCGGGCACGTGAATTCCATCACGTGCCCGGCATTGTTTTATGGTGCGTTAAGGTTGAATTTCGGCGCGGTCGATTTGCGAGCCATGCCCGCAGCCGGGTTTTACCTCACCTGACTGAAGCCGGCTCTGCCAGCAGTTTTCCGACCGCCACGCCTACGCTGAGGTCATCCTTATGGCCGAAACGCTGCATGCGCAGGTAACCGTTTTTGTCGATCAGGATCAAGGTCGGCGTTCCTTGCATGTGATAAGCCTGCATCGTCAACGGCAGGCCGCGCTTGCCGTCGGCCATGTCGACCCCGATCGGCAATTCCAGCCGGTGCCGGTGAATGAATGTCTCCAGCGCCTCCGGCGTCATCGCTTCGTGATGCTCGAATACCGTATGCAAACCAAGCACTGCAACATGGTTCGGGTCGAAGCCCTGCACCATGCGCTTCATTTGCGGCACGCTTTGGTGCACGCAGCCTTGGCACAGAATCTGGAACGCGTTGATGACAACAACTTTGCCGCGCAGCGTCTCCAGATCGAGTGCCGACTGGGTATTGAACCATTGGCTGACTTGCAGTTCCGGTGCCGGTTTCGGGGCCATGTGTTTTCCTGTTTGATGGGGAGACACTACGCTAGATTGGGCATCCCTGCGCATCGCAGATAAGGCCGTTTTGCGATTGACCTTGAGCGATATCAGCGACCGCTGCAGGGCTCGCGGGTTCCGCCAGCAATTGTCCTATCAGCGCGCCTAATTGCAGATCATCCACGCGACCGAAGTGGTGCAGGCGCACGTATCCGGCTTTATCGATCAGGACCAGGCTGGGCGTTCCGCGCAAGCCATATGCCTGCATCGTCAAAGGAACCGGGCCGACCGCAGCGGCTTGATCGATCGCAATCGGAAAGCTCAATTTATATTCATGGATGAAGGCCTTCAACGACACTGCCGTCATTGCCTCATGATGCTCAAACACCGAATGCAGCCCGATCACGGCGACCGATTCCTGCGGGAAGGTGCGGTGCACGGCCAGCGCTTGCGGAATGCCATGCGACACGCAACCTGGACACAACATTTGGAACGCATGCAGTACCACGACTTTTCCGCGCAACTGTTCCAGCGTGATGGCTTGGCGGCTGTTCAGCCATTGCGACACCTGTAACGCAGGCGCCAGGCGAAGTTCTTCTTTCACTTTATTCTCCCTTTCATATCAGGCAATCGGCGACGAGGCGGAGTCGCCGCCTCGTCAGCCGATGCGAGGATTAGTCGACTTTGCGCAGTGCGACTTTCGGGAAATCGACTTCGACGTTCAACGCGACGTTGATGTAGTTGGTGAACAGGTTCAACGCAACGTGCGCCAGAATTTCGACCACGGCTTCGTCGTCGAAATCTGCATTTTTCAAGGCAGCGATGTCGGCTGCGGTTACCTGAGCGCGGTTTTCAACCACTTTCAGCGCAAACGTCAGTGCTGCAGCCGTTCTGGCATCGGTCGAATGTCCGATTTGCGCAGCTGCCATTTCAGTAGCGCTGGCGCCGGCACCCTGACCCAGCACAGTGTGGGCGGCCAAACAATATTCGCAGCTATTGCGGTTGGCGATCGCTACCGCAATTTGCTCGCCGAGTTTGGCGCCCAGCTTGCCTTTGCCCAGCGCGCCAAACGAGCCCCACATGCTGTTGAGCGCAGCCGGCGAGTTCGCGACCGCGGCGAACATGTTCAGTTCTTTGCCAAAGGTGGCTTTAATTTGTTCCAGGGCAGGTTTGCTTTTTTCGTTGGCAGTTGCAAGGGTAACCAGTTTGACGTGCGACATATAAATCTCCAGATAAAAGGGGCGGGTTAACAAGAGCATGTGCGTGCCCGAACACACATGCTGAAATCATTCAGTCACTGCTCGCAAATTCGATGCATACCATCGGCCAGAAGGCGCCCTCATCATATTTTAAGTAGGACTCCTAAATTAATGGAGTAAAAAAATAGGCGCTTTCGCGCAACTCCACTTTTCAAGGCCGGCATAAACCCTGCCTCGTAAAATTTACCAACTCAATTCAATCTGCGGTCCTGCTTATATGGACCAAAAAATCCAGTTCATCCCGCAAAAGACAGCCAGTTCCTATTCGCCACCAGCGGCTCGGCTTCGCTATGCTCCGGACAATCCAGCCTCAGGTGATACACCCCCATCGGGGCACTGACCAGATTGCAATGGTGCGGCGTGGTCGAGCCGACATAACGATTTGCGTCGAAATATTTACAAGTAACGCACATGCGCGAAGTCGGTATCTTGCCGCTTTCCTGCAAGTTGCGAATCACCTTGATCATCATCCGCAACAACTGTGTTTTCTCTTCCTGGCCCAGGGACTGCACTGCCAATCCCAAGAAGCCGCTGGCTTCAGCAACCGTGGCCGACAACTTGGCGCCAGATGCACTCAGACGCAATGCAATCGCCCGTCCATCTTCCGCATCACGCCCTTTTTCCGCCAAGCCTTTTGCGACCAAAGTGCTCACCGCATCGCTGGCGGTGGCGGGTGTGATCGCCAATTGCTCGGCAATCACCGACAAGCGTAGCGGACTACTGCGTGCGGCCAACAAAGCCAGAATATCGACCTGGGTAGGCGTCAACCCATTCGCCACAGCCAGCTCCCACGCTTGACTGCGCATCGCGGTGCCGATCCGCGCAAAACTTGTTGCAATGCGACTCTCTATCGGCGTGCTGATGCTATCGAATGTGGTAGATGTGAACATTGAGTTGTTTCACCCAGGATTATATTATGCAGTCCTAATAATATGAGTCCCGCCAAAACATGTCAAGCATTTCGTATAAACAAATTCGGTAGCCGCGCGTTCCGCTTGACTTGCCCGCTACACCGAGCGAGCAGGGATGGCTTTGACCGCATTCACCCCTGCTGCACACGGCGCCGGATCGTGCTCGCCCCTGCTGCGCGCTACAGGTCCAGCACCAGAAGTTTGCTCTTCGCCCTGGAGCAACAGGCGATCACCTGGTTGTTGGCGCATCGTTCTTGCTCGGTAAGGAACTGGTCGCGGTGATCGGGTATGCCGTCGACTACCGTGGTCAGGCAAGTACCGCAGATTCCCTGCTCACAGGAGGTCGCAATCGCGATCCCGTGTTTGCCGAGCGCGGTGACGATGGTTTCGTTCGCGGCAACCGCATAGATCTTCCCTGTACTGGCAATCTGGATCTCGAATCCGGCATCGGCCGAGCTGCCCGCGGCGATTTCGGCTGAAAAATATTCCGTGTGCAAATTGGCGGCGTCCCAACCTTGCCGTTTTGCGGTATTCATCACCGCGTCGATGAATGGCTTGGGGCCGCAGACATAAACATGCACGCCCGGCTGCGGGCTACGCAGCGTGTGCTCGAGGTCGATGTATTGTTCCGGCGACTCATCATCGAAATGACAATGCACCTGATGCGAAAAATCGGAGTTTGAAATGCGATCGAGGAAGGCCGTGCGATTGCGCGACCGGGTGCAGTAATGCATTTCAAAATCGGTCCGGCTCAGCGCCAGTTGTTCAGCCATGCTCAGAATCGGGGTAATGCCGATCCCGCCGGCAAACAGCAAGGCCTTGCTGGTGTTCTCGGCCAGCGCGAACAGATTTTTCGGCTTGCTGATGGTAATCAAATCGCCTTCCCTGACCCGGTCATGTATCGCCTGCGAGCCGCCGCGCGAACGTTCGTCGCGCAATATGCCCAACAGATACCTATGGCGCTCTTCCGGGCTGTTGCAAAGGGAATATTGACGCACCAAGCCATCGCTTATGTGGACGTCGATATGCGAGCCGGCAGTAAAAATCGGCAGATTATTGTGCGCCGGGTCCACCAGTTCAATGGCGCAGATCCCCTGCGCCACAGTCGTCTTTTTCTTTACCACCACGGTCAACATTGATTGAGTCATTTCTTTATTTACCTTCTCTGCGTTGGATGAGATAGATCATGATCCGGTTAACCAGCTGCACCGCTTTCGACACCGGTCAGACGCGGCGACCAATCCTCGACGGCCCCTCTTTCCAGCCGCTTTTGCGCCAGTTGCCGCCATGAGAAACTGAGCGGAGCGAGATTGGCAATGCCGACCAAGGATGGTTTGTGCATTCTGGTTGCGTCGCCGTAGAGCGTCTCCAGAAGCTTGATCAGCGTCCAGTTGGGGCAAGGCCGATCTTCCAGCAAGAAGCAATCGCCGGCGGCAATCAGCCCAGTCTCCAGCACGCGGTAATACCATCCGGTCAGACGTGTTTTTTGAACCAGCGCGGCCATATCGTTGCGGCCAAAACGATGATTGAGTTTCCAGCATGGCTGCCGCGCCTGGGATATTTGCAACAGTGCAGTTCCTACGCGATAGATATCGCCGACGCAGCAGTTGTGTTCGGTCATGCCGACGGTGCTGATGTTCTCGCCGAATGCGCCCGGCCGACTGAGGACAGGGATTTCTCCGCACACGTCTATCCAGCTCGCATAGTGCTCGTATGGATAGTGATGCACGGCTTTTTCCGGTCCGCCATGACGCACCAGATCCCCTTGTTCATCGCCTTGCAAGCCGGTGTGACCGACAATTTGCGCGGCTTGGCAAGGATGCTTATCGATACCGCTGATGGCGCCGCTGTCATTCAACGGCACCGCCTTGCCGGTCAACAGGGTGACAATACTTACCGCATTATTTTCTGTCATAAGAGCTTCTTCTTTAAGCATAAAACCTTTGAGAGCTGGACCAGTCAGTTGCATGGCTGGACATGCTATGCGCCATGTCCAGCCATGCCCTCCAACTATTGACAACACTCGTTAAAGCTTGGCTTGCGGGGTATTCAGGCCAGAGAAACTTGTTCCAGCCATGCTGCGAAAAACTGCTTTGCCTGCCCTTCCAGGTGCGCGGCATGACTCGCGGTATCGGCCCGCAAATCGTTGACAGTGACGCCTTGTGCATTCGCGATTTCGCATGCATGACCGATCAGCCAGGCTTCGATGCTGTTGGCCAGTACTTCGGCATGGAACTGCAAGCCGAGTACATTTTTGCCGTATGAAAAAGCCTGGTTCTTGCACAATTTGGTAGACGCCAGATGCACCGCGCCTTCGGGCAGATCGAAGGTATCGCCGTGCCAATGGAGCACGGAGGTAGGTGCTTGGCCCAAAAAGGACAGCGGCGAGTCTTTGCCGGCATCCGACAGAGTCAGCGGCGACCAGCCGATTTCTTTGTAGCCGCCGGAATAAACCTTTGAGCCGAGCGCGGAGGCAATCAACTGCGCGCCCAAGCAGATACCCAGCGTCGGCTTCTTTTGCGCCAATCGGTTTTGCAGAACGCCTATTTCCTGCCGCAGACAAGGATAGTGCGCGGTTTCATACACCCCTATCGGTCCGCCCAGCACAACCAGCAGCTCGGGGTCGACTTCAGCGACATGCTGATAGAGATTGTCTTCTGTCGCTTCCAGATATTGAATGGAAAAACCTTTGTCTCTCAGAACCTGCTCGAAGGAACCGAGATTTTCAAAATGTACGTGACGTATTGCAATGGCTGTTTTCATATTTAGCTAACCGATCCTATCTAATAAATTCCTGTCCGATTTCACAGGTTTGCAAAGTAATTCTTTTACCGTAACCTTCATTTTGTTCTGGTTATGAACCGGCAGCGCCAGGCTGCCGGTCATAACGTCAATAGAAAAGGAAGGCCATGAATTCCAGTGCAACGACTTTCCTTAGGGCCGCACTCTGGAAAAAATGCTGGACTTCATTTTCGTTTCAACATGCTCTCCGGCTTGCGCCGAAATCAACCCAGCAAGCCTTGTTTTGCGAAACTGTCCCGGCCTACTTTGGTATCGAGCATGCCGATCTCGGATGCCAGCGAAACGATGCCGGCATAGTCGAGTGCGGCAAGATCGACTTCATGTTGATCCCTGCATTCCTGGATCATTGCTTCAGCATCTGGAAAATTAATTTGCTGCAACAAGGACAGCCAGACGTCCAGTTCCCGGTCCGCGAACCAGACCACGGGACGCGGCAGGATGTCGGCGCAAAAGGCTTGCTGGGCCTCTGTCAAGTTGTAGAAATAGAGCTTTCCAAAAGATCTGAATAACGGGCTGTGCGACATTTCGTCATGGCGGTGGGCCTCGACGGTTTGTCGGTTGAATGACTGGATTTCCTGATTCTCACTGAGTAAATGGAGGTAGTCGCTGATGAAGATTTCAGAAACCACTGCGGTGCAAAATTGAATCATCTGCCGCTGCCACGCGTGCTCCATCTGTGCTTGCATTTGCTTCATATAGCCGACCAGGTGAAATTGCGGCACATGCAGCGTATCCATGCCGCGCCAGCGCTTGGTCAAGCGATTGGCCTCTTCCACCAAATGCAGATGATAGGCCTCATCCACCATGGTTTCCGATGCCGCCAGCTGTGCTTCCGGGTCATCCAGTCCGGGCAGCCGTCCCGCAGTAATATCGGAGCAGGCAGGCGCAACGATTTCGGTTTCGATCTGTACGGTTTTGGCGTTGTACATAATCCAGCCGCAAGTCAGCACCTTGGATTTCATTTCCTTGGACGCGCTTAAGTACCGCGCCTGGTCTTTGAAGGGCAGCAGCTCTTCAAGGAAATCTTCCTTGTTTTCTTCGAAAATCGGGACGAGTTCTTCTTTCTTTACTCGCGCTCGATTAGGCCATGTTTTGGCAAATGCGCTCAGCATGCGTTTACTGCGTGAGACGTCATTTGACAGTGTTGATACGTCGTCGTTAAAGGCAATCATGATGTCTAAAATTCCAATGAGTGATGTTGCTAAAGAAACCGAAGGGCGGAAGCGAATCACCTGCTCACTCGTCGCCTGACTTGATACGACCGACCCCGGTGAATTTATCTATTCCTTCCCGCGGCAAATTCACCGTGGAACATTTCCAGGCCATCGGCTTTCGAGAAGACCTTGACCACCTTGTCTGTCTTGGTATCGATTTTGATCAGATAGTTGGAAATGAAGCTGGAAACAAAAACAAAGTCGCCGTCCAGCATCGCAGAAGCGGTATGCGCATTGCGGAAGTCGGCCGGCAACTCGCCATCGCCTGGAGACAGGCGTTTGATGAGCTTCGGCTGGCTCTGCTTACTGATATCCCAGATGGAAATGTAACCGTCACGACCGTAGTCGCCTTTCGGTGCATTCGTTTTTTCGCCCCAGGAGTCTTCTTCCGCGACATACATCTTGTTACCGACAATGGCGATATCCGACGGCGAACGCAACAGTCCATCTTTGGTGCCGTAGCCGGAAGTGGAGGCAGTGCCGATCACGCGTTTGGCGGTGCCTTCCTGAACGTCGATCAGCCAGACGCTAGGTTCAATGATTTTGAAGCCTTTGGGCGTAGTCGAAGTCGCGCCTTTTTGCATCGTCCCCATGTAGGCATAGCGATCATTCAACCACACCGCGTAGTGGGCAAACGCGCCATAGCTTTTACCTTCGCCAAGATGGATTTTCTTCGTGACTTTGATTGCTCCAGTCTCGCGATTCGGCGTGTAAACACGCAAATCGCTCATGTCGTAGTCGTAGCCGACGCCGAGACCGACCGTGCCGGCGTCGTTGAAGTTGACACCGTGTGTTTGACGGGTAAGGTCATGATCGCGATAGAGAACTTTTTGTTCCAGTTTTCCATCCGGCTGGACTTCGAAGCCGCGAATACGGTCATCCGTGTAATGCGTCAAATAGACGAATTTCGAATGAGGCAGGATAGTCGGCGCATGCGTCTGCGTGTACAACGGGCGCGACCACGGCATGATCGGCTGATTCTTGTCGGTTTGCGTCACGGCTGGGAAACTGGAACGCGTTCCAGAGGGATCCAGTTCGAGAGTCTGAAGAATCTCGGCATTCACCATGTGATTGGCCCAGTCAACCATGCCCAGCTTGACCGCGACCACGGCTGCCTTGAAAGGCGGCACCGCATCAGTCGTCACATACGCGGTCTTTTCGTCCGAAGCGATCATCGTGTGCTGGCAAGTTGCAGGGTTCCAGCCACGCAGTTGCGGCAACATCACTTTCGCCATTTCATCCGTGTCTGAATTGATCAGGATAAGTTCACAATGCATCATATTCACGGCTGACAAAATATGATGGGCAAACGCTGGGGACGACATCTGAAGCGCAATACCGACTGCTGCTGCAAGTACTGTCTTACGTGACGCGAATTGGCTGAATTTCATTACAGTTCCTTTAGGTAAACAATGTAAATAAATTTCGTAATCCTAACGGCATATCATTAATGCCACATGTATTATGGATTGCTAAGTGTTTATGTTGAGCAATTATTTTGATATATTTTTTTCTATCGTTTTTTGCTTCTTAATGGTGAAAATCTATTTTGATTTGCACCATAGTGGTGCTAGGCAGCTTGGCGATACCGCTGAAACCCTTATATTTACTTGGGTTTACGTCAAATTGGAAGAGTGGATTTGTTGACTGTGCGACAGCAAATGACGCACCAAAATCCAGCGTTCGCGGCATGGGGTGCAAGAAAGACAATTGAAGTAAATTGCCAATTAGATATTTTATTTATATTTCGTACTGCAGATTATCTTGATTTAACATGAATGTATTTTGCTGTACTGCAATGTAAAACTGGATGCCAACTCATGCTAAAACCAAGATGCAAGAGTTTGATTTCAGCTGTTGCTCACAATGCAAAACCAAGCATTTCACGTATATAGCGCGTCAGCTTCCATTACCAAATCACATAAGCATCCAAGCATTTATACTGTATATTTGTACAGTATAAATCGGCGATTAATGTCGCCGCTGTCACTTGGAGGCTGCCATGTCGGCGCAACTATCAACACTTTCCACGGCCGCGCAACAGCTCGTTTCGCACATGCCGCATGCGATTTGGCGTGCCGATCAAATGGGCTCGTATGCCACTGGCGTCACCGCGTCCGGCCATCCTGCGCTGGATGCCGAACTCCCCAATCACGGCTGGCCGGCCGCTACCTTGATCGAACTGCTATTGCAGCAGACCGGGATCGGTGAAATGCAATTGCTGCGGCCGGCGCTGGCGACTATCGCGCAACAGCGCCGCATCGTCTTGGTGCAGCCGCCGCACGCACCGCACATCGCAGCCTGGCTGGGATCGGGCTTGCCGCCGGAACGCCTGCTATGGATTAAAACCGCACGCAGCGCGGATGCCTTATGGAGCGCCGAACAGGTCTTGCGCAATGGCAGTTGCGGTGCGGTGCTGCTCTGGCAGACGCAGGTGCGGTCCGAAGCCTTACGCCGGCTGCATCTGGCGGCACAAGGCGGCGACACCGTGTTCTGGATGTTCCGTCCGCTGACGACGGCGCAAGATGCATCCCCCTCCCCGCTGCGGCTTGGATTGCGCCCCGCGCGTGCCGGCATCGAGATTGACTTGATCAAGCGGCGTGGGCCGCACGCCGCGCAAACGCTCTACCTGCCGCTGGCCGCCATGCCATCGGCTCCCGCAACCATACCCCCCGTTCGCCATGCGCTTTTGGATCAGCGTGCATCTGCCGCTATTAGCACTCGAAACCTTGCGCCCGCGCTGGTCTGAACCCGGCCCGCATGTCGTGCTTGAGCGCGAACAAGTGCTGGCGGTCTCTGCCGACGCAGCAGCGTATGGCGTGCATCTCGGCATGCGGCGCGGCGGGGTCGCCGCGATCGCACCCGCTGCGGTGCTGCATGAACGCGATGCAGTCAGGGAACAGCAAGCGCTCGACAGCATCGCATTGGCGCTGCTGCAATACACGCCGGAAGTCGCGCATGCGGAAGAGTCCAGCTTCGTGCTGGATGTCAGCGCCAGTCTGCGCGCCTTTGGCGGCCGGCTGGCACTGCTGCACCTGGTGCGCGCCACTGTCGGCGCTCTCGGTTTTACCGTACGCATCGGCAGCGCCCCCACGGCGCAAGGCGCGTGCATGCTGGCGCACTATGCCGGCACCAGGCAGACGTCGAAATGCCGCCGCAGCATCAAGCTCGGCACCATGACGCGCAGGATCGATCGGCTACCGTTCGAGGTCTTGCCCGCCGCGCGCCCTTACCGCGATTTGCTGGACGGTATCGGCTGCCGCAGCATCGGCGATCTGCGCCAGCTGCCGCGGGCCGGCTTGCAGCGCCGCACCGACCAATCCGTCCTCAACGCCATCGACCGCGCCTATGGCCAGGCGACCGAATTGTTCGACTGGGTGCAAGCGCCGCTGACATTCTCGGCAAAACTGGAATTGCCAGACCGGGTTGAACATGCGGAAGCGCTACTGTTTGCCGCACGCCGCCTGATCTTGCAGATGACCGGCTGGCTGGTCAGCCGGCAACTGGCGGTGTCGCGTTACGTCCTGTTGCTGGAACACGAACGCGGCCGTCAGGCGATTGCGCCGACAGCGGTCGAGATCATGCTGGCCGAACCCGCATGGCATGAAGAACATCTGCTCAGGTTATTGAAAGAACGCCTGGGCCGGGTCGAACTGAGCGCCCCGGTCATCGGCTTGCGGCTCGAAGCGGTACAGGTGACGACTATGCTGCCGCCGACGGCGACGCTGTTTCCGGAACCTGGATCGTCAAGCGCCGACTTCCATCGCTTGCTTGAATTACTCACCGCACGCTTGGGCCGTGACAACGTGCTGCTACCCGCCCCGGTAGCAGATCATCGTCCGGAGCGATGTAATGCTTGGGCGCCTGCAGGCACGGCTAAAAAAGCATCAGCGCAAGTTCCATTTCCATTGCCGGCCGGGATCGCGCGTCCGTTCTGGCTGCTGGAACAACCGATCGCACTGCCGTTGCGCGAGCACCGGCCGTTTTATGGTTCGCAGTTGCGCCTGATCAGCGGACCGGAGCGGATTGAAGCTGGCTGGTGGGACGGTGCGCTGGCCGTGCGCGATTACTTTGTCGCGCAAGGAGATGAAAACGCCTGCTACTGGATTTACCGCGAACGCGCCGACCAGGATGCGCGTTGGTATTTGCACGGGCTGTTCGCGTAAGTTGAGGCGTGACGATGACGACCATTCCTTCCATCATCCAGACCTTGCCCGCCTATGCGGAACTGCAGTGCGTGAGCAATTTCAGCTTCCTGCGCGGCGCGTCGCATGCGGAAGAGTTGGTGCAGCGCGCAGTGGAATTGGGCTACGCGGCGCTGGCGATCACCGACGAGTGCTCGGTCGCCGGCGTGGTGCGCGCGCATGGCGCCGCCAAAGGACAAAATCTGCAGCTGATCATCGGCAGCCAATTCACGCTGTCCAATCAGGATGGCAGCCCGGACTTGTCGCTGATCCTGCTGGCGCAAAACCGGGAAGGCTACGGCAACCTGTGCGAGCTGATCACGCATGGCCGCACCCATGCCGACAAAGGCAGTTACCTGCTGCGGCGACAGGATCTAGCCGCGCCGCCGCAAGCGGACATCGCCCATCTGCGCGGCATGCCGGATTGCCAGGCGATCCTGACGCCGGCATATGGCGCCAGCGCCGACGATATCAGTGCGCAAGCGGCATGGATCGCCGCCACGTTTGCAGGACGCGCTTCGATCGCCTTGACATCCTTGCTGCGTTCCAACGATGAACAACACCGCGCCAGCGTCGAAACAGCGGCTGCCCGACATCGCTTGCCGCTGGTCGCCACCGGCGATGTCTGCATGCATGTGCGGTCGCGCAAGCCGTTGCAGGACACCTTGACCGCGATCCGGCTGGGCCGGCCGGTTGCCGCATGCGGCTTTGAGCTGGCGCCGAATGCGGAACAGCATCTGCGGGCGCGGATCCGGCTCGCCAACCTGTATCCGGCGGCGGCGCTGGCGCAAACGATACGGATTGCGCAACGATGCACGTTCTCGCTCGACGAACTGCGCTATGAATATCCGGATGAGCTGGTGCCGGCGGGACAAACCGCTGCCAGCTATCTGCGAACGGAAACCTATATCGGCGCACGCCGGCGCTTTCCGGCCGGCATACCGGCGAAGGTCGAATCGCAAATCGAACATGAGCTCGAACTGATTGCCGACATGCGCTATGAGCCGTATTTCCTGACGGTGTACGACATCGTTCGCTTCGCCCGTGCCGAACGCATTCTGTGCCAGGGCCGGGGCTCTGCGGCCAATTCGACGGTCTGCTATTGCCTCGGCATCACCGAAGTCGATCCGGCGCGCGGCGATTTGCTATTCGAGCGCTTCATCAGCAGGGAACGCAATGAGCCGCCCGACATCGATGTCGATTTCGAGCACCAGCGGCGCGAAGAAGTCATTCAATACATCTATAACAAATACGGCCGGCTGCGAGCGGCATTGACCGCCGTCGTCATCAGCTATCGGCCGCGCAGCGTGCTGCGCGATGTCGGCAAAGCGCTCGGCGTCGATAGCACGGTGGTTGAACAGATCGCCAAATCGCACCGCTGGTGGGATGGCGAGTTATCCAAACATTTTCTCGCCGCCGGCCTCGATCCCGATTCGCCGGTTGCCCAATTGTGGCTGACGCTGTCGGCCACATTGCGGAACTTTCCGCGTCATTTGTCGCAACACCCGGGCGGCTTCGTCATCGCTCGCGGCAAGTTGTCGCGGCTGGTCCCGATCGAAAGCGCAGCGATGGCCGATCGCAGCGTGGTGCAGTGGGATAAAGACGATCTGGATGCGCTTGGCTTGTTGAAAATCGACGTCCTGGCGCTGGGCATGCTGACCACCCTTCGGCGCGCACTCGACCTGGTGGCCGAGCAGCGCGGCCAGCCGTTTGGCTTGGCCGACATTCCTGCCGAAGATCCGGCTACCTACGACATGATCTGCCGGGCCGATACGGTGGGCGTGTTCCAGATTGAAAGCCGGGCCCAGATGACCATGCTGCCAAGACTGAAGCCGCGAACCTATTACGACCTGGTGATCGAGGTCGCGATCGTCCGACCGGGGCCGATCCAGGGCGGCATGGTCCATCCGTATCTGCGCCGGCGGCAAGGTTTGGAGCCGGTCACGTATCCGAGTGCGGACATGAAAACAGCCCTGTCGCGCACCCTGGGCGTGCCGATTTTCCAGGAACAGGTGATGCAGGTGGCGATGCTGGCGGGCGGCTTTACGGCGGGCGAAGCCGATCAGTTGCGGCGTGCGATGGCGGCCTGGAAGCGCAAGGGCGGACTGGAAAAATTCCAGGGCAAATTGATCAACGGCATGCTGCAACGCGGCTATACAGAACAATTTGCCGCGTCTATCTATGAACAAATTCAGGGCTTTGCCGAATATGGTTTCCCCGAGAGCCACTCGGCAAGCTTTGCGCTGCTCGCCTATGCCAGTTCCTGGCTCAAGTGTCACGAACCGGCCGCCTTCCTGGCCGCGTTATTGAATAGCCAGCCGATGGGATTTTATTCGCCGTCGCAACTGGTGCAGGATGCGCGCCGTCACCAAATCGAGGTGCGTCCAGTGGATGTGTGCATCAGCAATTGGGAGGCGACACTGGAACCGCAAAAACCGTCGCAAGCGGCGGTCCGGCTGGGACTGAACAATGTGCAGGGCATGTCACGCGAGGCCGCACGCCGCATCGAACAGGCGCGATCAATCCGGCCGTTCGCCGATCTCGACGACATGGCGGCCAGAGCGCAACTGACGCGCGCGGATTTACAGGTATTGGCTGCGGCGAATGCATTGGAACAATTGGCCGGCCATCGGCGCCAGGCGCTGTGGCAAGCGGCGGTGGCGACGCCCGACAAAGGCATCCTGCAATATGCGCCGGTGCGCGAAGCGGAAGTAACGCTTGCCGCGCCGACCGAAGCGCAAAACATCGTTGCTGATTACCAGGCATTGGGGCTGACGCTGGGACGGCATCCGCTGGCCCTGCTGCGCCCGACTCTCGCAAAAAGACGTTTTTTGCCGGCAGAGGTTCTAAACACCTTCGTGACGGGGCAATGCGCCCGCGGCTGCGGCATCGTGACGGTAAGGCAAAGGCCGGAGACGGCCAAAGGCACCATGTTTGTAACGCTGGAAGATGAGACCGGCCCGCTCAACGTGATTGTGTGGCCGCGACTGGTGGAAAGGCAAAGGCAGGAATTGCTCGGCTCAACGCTGCTTGGCGTTTACGGCATTTGGCAATGCGAAAGCAATGTGAGAAGTCTTGTGGCGAAAAGACTGGTGGATCTATCGTATCTATTGGGTGGCTTGACAACGACTAGCAGGGATTTTGCCTAGCCGAGCAATGATGTTGGCATGCGTCAAGAACCCCATGGTTCCCGCTTTATCGGCGGGAGCCATGGATGCAGGGTTCAATTTGTCATAGACAAGAACGCCTCTAAAAACCGTAGCGAGCGGCCCAAGGTCGGGGAGACGATGTTGCAACACCTGCAGCCGTACGGAGCGGGCGAGCATCGCAGCCCCGAGATTGGGTCGCGCAGTAGGTTTTTAGAGGTCGCTTTAAGCAACTGCTCGATCGAATCGTCCGTTCCCCATGTTGTTCTTCGCCCACATCGTCAAAAGAAGCATCGTGAAGAAACCGCCGGCGATCAGAACCGGGTAAGCCGCCAGCAATTGCACCAGCGAATACTTCCAGGCAAGCGGACGACCGACACCCAGCATCGCGGCATAGAACCAGGACACGCCGGATACCGCACCGGTGAACAGCGCCAACGTGCGCTGGCTGAACGAGAGCTTCAGCAAGGAACCGGCTTTTTGCAAGGCCGGCATCACGGTGCTGTGCAACAGGAAACCATTGATGGTCAATAGCACCACGATGGTGATTTTTGCCTGCATTTTCGGATTAAGGAAATAGACCAATCCTTTACCGGACACATCCATCCAAACAATCGCAATCCCCGTAATCCAGAGTGCTATGAGAGAGAGAGAAACCGTTTTTTTAAGATCGGCAAGATGGGTATTGTCGCTGTGATCCAACGCATCACCGTTGATGAGTTGCTTGATCATGGCAATGTCGCTGGTCAGAACAAGTCCGATTGCCACACAACAAGCGATAAGATGAGCGTAAACGATCCCGAGGCGCAATAATTCCATAAAAACTCCTTGTTTCAGTAATGAAATAATGTAATAATTCAATCACATTTTAATTTGTAAGATAACTTAACTATTGCTCAAGATTTTAGAGGGTCTGAATAGCAATAATTTGAGTCGTAAAATGGTATTTAGCTATTGCCAAACTCCATCAGAAAACATTGAAGTGTCGGTTTGCCTCCCCCCTTTTATAGAAAATTGAAAACACTTTGCCCACGCAATAAAAATTGCACGGCATTACTTTTAATTTGAGTGTGTGTACTCAAGGATCGAGCGCTGGCACGTGGACGAGGCTTCGTGTGCCGCTCTTTTCAGGTTATAGAAAACTGAATTGGTCCCGTTTGTAATTAATTGGATTTTCACCAGCAAGGCATCAGTCCCCACTGGCTCGCATTGACATCAATAACTCCTCCGATGTCAACATCCAATTTACGGCAGTGCAAATTGCCCGATCTTTTTACAACAATCCTGGCTGCACAGCGCTTTTGATGAGTCAAACTCATTGCGGATGTATCAAGGCTCTGCTACAAAAAAAGGCCATTATACCCGCTACTTCCTCATCTGCCTAAAAAATAATCAGATAATTCTGATTTCCTCCTGTTTTACCAGTCATCTCCCGCCGGTTTCGCTCTC
Source organism: Paraherbaspirillum soli (assembly GCF_042654985.1). Taxonomy (NCBI): domain Bacteria; kingdom Pseudomonadati; phylum Pseudomonadota; class Betaproteobacteria; order Burkholderiales; family Oxalobacteraceae; genus Paraherbaspirillum; species Paraherbaspirillum soli. The sequence goes on from NZ_JBHSMT010000012.1 coordinate 72,397, forward strand.
TTCAACTCCACAGCAATCGAGCTCCCGCCCCTCGACATGAAAGCCGGCAAGAGTCGCAAAGGACGATCACACCCTCCCTCACAGAACGTCCGAAAACCAAACGAAAACCTGCAAAAACTCCGTCATTGCCATGCCCCACCCGCCAGGACGAGGGACCTTACTACATTGCCGGTAGGGGGATTACTACTTCGGGCTCACTCCAAAAAAGGGCGATTACTACTACGCGCAGTGTGCAAATAAGGGGGCTTACTACTTTGCGCCCTACCCGAAAAAGGAAGCGCCCTACTTTAGGCTCATGCAAGCCAATACCCACGTTGACAAACAGGGATATTAAATTACAATCAAATTGCATTTAAGACAAATAACTGAGACCTGAACCGGGTCCGGCAGCTTCGCAGGCATTTGCGGGAAAAACACCGCGTAATGATGCACTACTTGTTTGCCCACCGGGGTGGGTCTGTAGTTCAGGGAGAAGGATCATGACCCGTACCGCCATCTGTGGCGCACAGCGTCTTGTGCCTGTTCGCAGCAATCGGCACACCGGCTTTACGCTGCTGGAACTGCTGGTCGTGATCGTCATCATCGGCCTGCTTGCGGGTATTGTCACCCCCCGCTATTTCGAGCAGCTGGGTAAATCCAATACCAAGATTGCACGCGCCCAGATCGATTCCATAGGCAAGGCCCTCGACCAGTATCGGCTGGATATAGGGCGCTACCCCACCACCGAGCAAGGTCTGCAGGCGCTATCCATCAAACCCAATAACGAAGAGAAATGGCAAGGCCCGTATCTGCAAAAGGCCGTGCCCAGCGATCCATGGAGCCGCGATTATCTCTATAAATCGCCGGGTGATCACGACGAATACGATCTGAGCTCACTCGGGGCCGACGGTCAAGTTGGCGGCACCGGTGAAAATGCCGATGTCGGCTCCTGGCTGCCGCGCTAGGAGAGCGACATGGGCGATCCGCGCATGCTCGAGTTCGATATCGTGGCGAAAGCCCCAGCCGGCATCATGCGCACTCTGCGCATTGCGGCGCTGGATGCGGAGCTGGCAACCCGCCTGGCGGAGCGCGACGGTCTGCGCGTGCTGTCCTGCAAGCCGCGCCCCGGCGGATTTTCCCGGATCGGCCGACGCAAAAACGCACTCAGTCGCGTGCGCCTGGATGTCGCCCTGTTCGCGCATGAACTCGGCTCGCTGCTGGACGCCGGATTGGGCATCATCGACGCGATCGAAACACTGGCCGAAAAAGAGCGCTCATCCGAAACCAGCCGTGTCCTGGCGCGCCTGGTACTGTCGCTGAAAGAAGGACGCAGCCTGTCTTCGGTGATGGGCGATCGGCCGGACGTGTTCCCGCAATTGCTGATTGCCACCATCGCCGCCAGCGAGCAGACCGGCGACATGGCGGCCGCGCTGCGCCGCTACTCGGCCAACTTTGAAACCCTGCGCGGGATTCGATCCAAGGCCATCAGCGCCGCGGTGTATCCGCTGATGTTGCTTGGGGTCGGCTTCCTGGTTGTGCTGTTTCTGCTGGGCGTGGTGGTGCCCAAATTCTCGGTTTTAATCGAAAGCTCGCGCGGCGATATCCCGTTCGCGTCGCAGATCCTGATCGGCATCGGCAAAACCATCCACGCCCATCCGCAAATGATGGCCGCCGCCGTTGTCACCCTCTTGATAACGCTGGTCTGGAGCATTCGCCACGCCGCCAACGCCAACTGGAACCTGCCGGTGCTGGAGCGGCTACCGCTGATCGGCGCGCTGATCCACATGTTCCGCCATGCGCAGTTCTACCGCACCAGCGGCATGCTGATCGAGGGCGGCATTGCCGCGGTGCGCGCTTTTGAGATGTGCGGTTCGCTGCTCAGTCCCGGCGACCAGCAAAAGCTGCTGCGTGCGGTAGTGTCGATACGCGAAGGGGCGGCCATCGGGCCGGCTTTGCAACGGGCCGGACTGGCCGATTCGGTCGCGCTGCGCATGCTGACCGTGGCGCAACGCACCGGCCAGCTGGCGGAAATCCTGGCGCGCATCGCGACCTTCCAGGAAAGCACGCTGGCGCGCGCGATCGAAGTCACCACCCGCCTGTTCGAACCGGTCCTGATGTTATTCATCGGCCTCATCATCGGCGCCATCGTGGTGCTCATGTATCTGCCTATTTTCGACCTTGCATCCAGCCTCCAGTGAGCATCATGAAAAACGAACCGATTTCACTCAAACGCGTGCTGGATGCCGAATTCATCGTCGAGATGCAGCGCCAATCCAGCTCTGCGCTGAATGCGATCGAACTGATCGCGGAAAGCTTCGGCGCCGATGCCGACGGCTATCTGCAGGCCGCCGCAGCTTACTTCGGCATGGCGCCGGTCACGATAGACGGCATGCGCCTGATGAAACCCGAATTCGACCTGATCTCGTTTGTCGACGCCAACAAAAGGCTCTGCATTGCGTTCACCGACCAGAACAACGAATTGAAGCTGGTCACCGCCGACCCGCTCGACGTGCGCACCCGATCCTGGATTTACGCCCGGCTGCGCAATCGCAGCGCGCAATCGCTGAGCTGGGGCATCGCCACCATCGGCGACCTGCGCTCCTACCTGGTATCGATGGAAAAAACGGTGCGGGCGATGGACTCGATCGGGATTTCCGACACCGTCAACGCCAGCGACAGTGCGGCGCTGTCGATCTCGATCGAAGACATCAGCAGCACCGGCAGTCAAATCGTGCGCCTGGTTAACTCGACCATCTACGACGCTCTGCGCGCCGGCGCCAGCGACATCCATCTCGAAACCCTGTCGCACGGCATGAATATCAAGTACCGCCTGGACGGCGTCCTGACCACGATCAAGCATATCGACGGCAGCGACACCTCCGAGCAGGTGCTGTCGCGCATCAAGGTGATTTCCGAGCTGGATATCGCCGAACGCCGGATTCCGCAGGATGGTCGCTTCAAAGTGCTGGCCGAAACCAGGGAAATAGACCTGCGGGTCTCGATCATGCCCAATCTGTTCGGTGAAGACGCCGTGCTGCGCATCCTGGACCGCTACCACCTGTCGGGCGAACGCCAGACCCTGAGCCTGGAAACCCTCGGCTTCGCCGACTCGGCGATGGCTTTTGTGCGCCGCCTGTCCTTGCTGCCGTACGGATTGCTGCTGGTCACCGGCCCCACCGGCAGCGGTAAGACCACCACCGTGTATGCCGCCATCTCGGAAATCAATACCGGCCTGGACAAAATCGTCACCATCGAAGATCCAGTCGAGTATCAGTTGGCCGGGGTGCTGCAAATCCCCGTCAATGAAAAGAAAGGCCTGACCTTTGCACGCGGCCTGCGCTCCATCCTGCGTCACGATCCGGACAAGATCATGGTGGGCGAGATCCGCGACCCGGAAACCGCGCAAATCGCGGTGCAAGCCGCCCTCACCGGCCACCAGGTGTTCACCACCGTGCACGCCAACAACGTATTTGACGTGATCGGCCGCTTCGCCAATATGGGCGTGGATTCCTACAGCTTCGTGTCGGCCCTCAACGGCATCCTGGCGCAGCGCCTGGTCCGCATCAATTGCCCGCAATGCGCGATCGACGACCAACCGTCGGCCGAGCTGATCCACCGCTCCGGACTTGGCACCGCCGCGCTATCCCGCTTCAACTTCAAACGTAGCCTGGGCTGCGCCCACTGCCGCGGCACCGGCTTTAAAGGACGACGCGCGATTGCCGAAACCTTGTCGCTGGACGACACCCTGCGCGACCTGATGGCGGAACGTGCAGCGCTCTCCAAGATCAAGCACGCGGCACGCCTGGCCGGCCTGAGAACGCTGCGCGAATCGGCCGTCGACCTGGTCGCGGCAGGCATGACCACGCTGGAGGAAATCAATCGTGTTACTCCTGTCGAATAGACCCGCGCAACTGGTGATCGAAGCCGATCAAGTCTCGGCGCAACTGGTCGCTCGCGGCAACCTCAGCGCCGACGTCGTGGTCCCGGTCGCCAAGGAGCACGACGCGATCGGCCGCTACGAGCACATCGCGCAGGCCGTCGGCGATGCCATCATGCAGCTCTCCAGCCAAGCCCCGCACGCGTTGCGCACGCTCAATCTGATCGTCGGCGACAGCTTCGTCTTCTATGACGTGCTGGAAATCGACGCCCGCCGGCTGTCTGCGCCCGAATTGAACCGGATGGCCAGCCTCGGCATGGCCGATACCCTGGGTCTGGATGCGAGCGAATTGCTGATCCGCTGTTCAGTCCAGAAAGGCGGCATGAGCGCGGTCATATGCGGCATCCCGGTGGTCTTGGTGGACGCGATCAAGCGCGCTGTCGGCGACGCCGGATGCAGATTGAACCGGCTGGAACCGGCCTTCGTCGAATTCCTGAATCGCCATCGCTTGCAGCTTAAGCAGCGCCACGCCTTGATCGCACGGCTGCAAAATCATTCGCTGATGCTGGGCCTGCTGCAAGACGGCAACTGGAAAGCATTCAGCGCCGAACGTTTGTCGAAAATCGTCTGGACCGAGTTGCGCGACAACTGCGAGGCCTTTTGCAGCCGCATCTGCGTACCGGATCAGCAGCTGCTGCCTATCCTGTTCGACGCCGACACCGTGGAAATCCCGGTGGAAGCCAGCGAGCGCTGGCACCCTCTGCCGCTCACCAGCGAATTTTCCTAGGAGTCCGCCGTGTCAGCGCTACGCAAGCTGGATCTGGATTTTGGAGGGCGGACAAGCCGTCCGCGGCCGCTCGGCATCGCCCTGCTGGCGATCGGCGCGACGGCCGCTATCGCCGCCCTGTTGCAGTTAAGTACGGCCTATAGCGCGCGCCAGCTTGAACAGTCGGCCAACGACACGCTCAGCGCCCGCATGCGCTCGTTCCAAAGCGACGACGACAGCCACGTCAAGGTCTCGCCAGCCCAATTGCAGCGCTATCGCAATGCGGCCGCGGTGGCGGATCAATTGCGCATGCCTTGGGACGATTTGCTCAAGATGCTGGAATCGGCGCCGATGGAACATGTGGCCCTGCTGTCGATAGAACCGATCGCCTCGCGCCATCAACTGCGACTGGCGGCCGAGGCACGCGATGTCTCCACCATGCTCGACTACCTGAGCTATCTGCAGCAGCAGCCGACCCTGCATCAAGTCATCCTCAGCTCGCACCAGATACAGCGCCAGGCGCCGGGCTCGCCGGTGCGGTTCCAGATCCAGGCGCAATGGAGCGAAAAATGAACAACTTCAACTCCATGCAGCTCACCCTGCGCCATGAACTCAGCCGCTTGCTGGGACTGAAGGGCGCGATCGGGGCCGGCCTGATCGCACTGGCGATCTTGATCCTGCTGCTGATTGCGCCGCGCTTGCACAAGGACGCCCGCCAGACCAGACTGCAGACCGTGGCGCAACTGAAAGCGTTTAATCGCGACCGCCTGGTGCACCGCAGCGCCCCCAAATCCGGCGAGCAGCTGACCCAATTCAACGCCTGGTTCCCGACCATCAACCAGAATGCCGGCGACCTGCGCCGCGTGCTGGACCAGGCCGACCAGGCCAAGCTGGTGATCAACAAGGGCGACTACCAGATTTCCAGCGATGTCGGCATGTCGTTTGTGAAGTATGAAGTGGTGCTGCCGGTCAAAGCCAACTACCACACCATCCGCAGCTTCGTCGCCGGCGTACTGAACGCCGTACCGCACGCCTCGCTGGTCGAACTGCACATGGAACGCCCCGCCGCCAATAGCGACGTGCTTGAGGCCCGCATCCATTTCACGCTTTTTTATCGCGGAGCCTGAGATGCGACTCCCCCTCACTCATCGCAAATTGGTCCTGCTGCTGGTGGCCGGCGTGCTGGCCCTGTATTCCGCCCTGCATTTTCGGGAAGGCAGGCCTGAAGCAGGTCCGGCCGAGCCCGACCACCGCGCACGCGCCCATGCCGAGGCGCAATCCACTACTACCGCGGCCGAGGCCAAACCGGCGCTGGCGCTAAGCTTGCCGAAACGCGGCGACCTGGATCAAAAGCCGAAAGCCAATTTGTTCGCCGCCACCGACTGGACTCCGCCGCCACCGCCGCCACCGCCGCCGGTCAAGGCCGCTCCACCGCCGCCGCCGCAAGCGCCGCCGCTGCCGTTCAGCTTCGTCGGACTGCTCGAAGACCGCAGCAAACCGACGGCCTTCCTGGCCAACGGCGAAGCGCTGCTGATCGTTGCCGCCGGCGACACGATAGACAACACCTACCATGTAGACACAGTCAGCCCAACGGAAATCGCCCTGACCTATCTCCCGCTCAATCAAAAGCAAATCATCCGAATCCAAGGAGAACTCTAGTGCGCCTCCTAACCACACTCACAAGAGCCCGACTGTCCCGTGCGCTCACGCCGTTGCTGCTGGCAGCGTTGCTGGCCGGCTGCGCCGCCCAGAACCTGCATCGCGACGGCCAACGTCAGATCAAGGCAGGACAGACCGACCAGGGGCTGGAAAACCTTCGCCAGGCGATGCTGCTGGAGCCCGACAATTTGCGCTACCGGCTCGACTACAGCAATGGCGTGAATGACGAAACCAAAAAACTGAACCAGCGCGCTGAAGCCTTGCGCACCGCCGGCGACCTGAATGGCGCGCGCGAGACTTTCGTGGCCGCGCTCAGAGTCGACAACAGCAACGAGCGCGCGCAACGCGGCATCGCCGAGGTCGACAGGGATATGCGTCATGCGGCGATCCTGTCCGAAGCGGAAAAGCTGATCGCCGGCGGCAAGTTCGACGCCGCCAAGGAACGCATCAAGGCGGTCCAGATGAGCAACCCGTCCAACCCGCACGCGCAAGACTTGATGCGCAAGATCGACGACGAACTGGGCAAGCAGCATCGGGCCAAGGAAGCTCTCATCGTCAGCCAGTCCATCATGAAAAAGCCGGTCACCTTGCAATTCCGCGATGCCAATCTGCGCATGGTGTTCGAAGCACTGTCGCGCACCACCGGCCTCAACGTCATCTTCGACCGCGATGTGCGGCCGGATTTGAAAACCACCATCTTCGTGCGCGACGGCACGGTCGAAGACACCGTCGATTTGATCCTGATGCAAAGCCAGCTGGAAAAAAGAGTCCTCAACGCCAACACCATGTTCATCTATCCGGCCATCCCGGCCAAACAGAAGGAATATCAAGAACTGAAAGTACGGACCTTCCCGATTTCCAACGGCGACGCCAAATATCTCCAGGGCATGCTCAAGAGCGTACTGAAGATCAAGGAAGTCCAGGTCGATGAACATAGCAACACTCTGGTGCTGCGCGACACGCCGGAAGCATTGGCGGTAGCGGCCAACGTCATCGCCGCGCACGACCTGGCCGATGCCGAGGTCATGCTGGAAGTCGAAGTGCTGGAAGTCTCGCGCGACCGGCTGTCCGATCTGGGCATCGCCTGGCCCGACAACTTCAGCCTGTCGACGCCTACCGGCAGCGGCGGCGGCGCACTGACCCTGGGCGAGCTGCGGCACCTGAACCGCAACCAGCTGCTGACCACGCCGCTGCAGGCAAGCTTGAATCTCAAACTGCAAGACACCGACGCCAATATCCTGGCCAGCCCGCGGATTCGCGTGCGCGACCACGAAAAAGCAAAAATCCTGATTGGCGACAAAGTCCCTATCATCACCAACACCGTCACCCCGGTATCGACCGGCACCCCGGTGATTACCGGCTCGGTCCAGTACATCGATGTCGGCATCAAGCTGGAAGCCGAGCCGCATGTCTACACCGAGGGCGACGTCGGCATCAAGCTCAATCTCGAAGTCAGCAATATCGTCAAGGAAATCTCCGGCCCCGGCGGCTCGCTGGCTTACCAGATCGGCACCCGCATGGCATCCACCAGCCTGCGCCTGCATGACGGAGAAACGCAAATCCTGGGCGGACTGATCAGCGACTCCGATCGCAACACCGCCGCCAAAATTCCGGGCCTGGGCCAGCTGCCCATCCTGGGACGCCTGTTCTCCAACAACAACGGCGACCATACCAAAACCGAGATCGTGCTCTCCATCACGCCCAGGATCCTGCGTGCCAAGGGCATCGCCGAAGACAGCATGAGCGACGTCTGGTCAGGCACCGAATCGACCATCCGCGAAAACCCTCTGCGGCTAGACCCGATCGCCAACGTCAATGCAGGCCCGGCCAGCACCGCCGCCAGCACGGTCAGCGCCAGTCATCGCAGCGATCCGGCTGCACAGGCGGTGCCGGCAGCAGCGCCGGCACTGGCCAAACCGGTCGAGCCCGCCGCTCCTGCGGTCAGCCCGCTCAGTCCGGTCAGCGGCAGCGTGGTGGTTGCGCCGCCGACGCCATCGGCGCCGCCTAGCCTGCCTGCGCCACCCGCAGCGTCATCGCCGCCGGCCACAGTATTGCCAGCCGAGATACTGACGCCCAACGCCGCACCGGCCAGCCCCGATCCGCACGCCGAGCAGGCGCCGGGGGCCGCCAAGATCGCGCCCAAAGCCGCAGAGCCGAAGATCAGCGCCGACAACAGCGCCGCCGCGCCCGTGCCCATCATCGCGGCCGCCATCGTTCCAGCCGCCGCAGTTGCCAAAGGTGCCACAGCTGCCACAGGTACGGGACCGCAAATCAGCTGGAACTCGCCCGACGGCATCAGGACCGGGGATCGCTTCAGCGTCACCGTCAGCGGCGCCAATTTCGACAACATCCACGCGCTGCCGCTGTCGATTCACTACGACTCGGCGGTCCTGACCTTCGTTGAAGCCAGCGCAGGCGAGTTCAGCACCCGCGCCGGCGCCGCCACGATAGCGCCGACCGTCAATCAATCGGCCGGCCGCCTCAGCATGCTGCTGACCGCGGATAAAGCCGCATCGTTCGCCGGTTCCGGCGACCTGTTGAACCTGACCTTTATCGCCAAACTGCCGCGCAAGCAAACCCAGATGCTGCTGGCCCAAGTCGATGTCAATGACGGCCACGGCTCACTGACCATTCCTCGCCCGCAGCCGCTGACATTGACAATCGATCCATAGCCCCTAAATTGAGGTTTGAGCAATGAACACCTTGACGGTTTGGATCAGAAAACGTCAGACCCGTCGGCACCTGGTTCCGGCTACGCGCGGCTTCACGCTGATTGAACTCATCATCACCCTGGCCCTGGTCGGCGTGGTCGCCCTGGTCGCCCTGCCGCTCTATGAAATCACCTCGGTGCGGGTCAAGGAAACCGAACTCAAACTCGCCCTGCGCCAGATTCGCAGCGCGCTCGACGCTTACAAAACCGCAGCGGACACCGGCCAGATTCCCAAACTCTCCGACGAATCCGGCTACCCACCGACCCTGCAAGTCTTGGTGGATGGCGTAGAAAACTCGACCGATCCCAACAAGACGCGACTGGTGTTCCTGCGCCGCATTCCACGCGACCCGTTTTTCCCGGATGCCAGCGTCCCGGCTGAACAGACCTGGGCGCTGCGCAGTTACGGCAGCCCGCCGGATGCCCCGCAGCCGGGGGCCGACGTGTTCGATGTAGCGTCACAATCGACCCACAAGGGTCTCAACGGCATTTCCTATACGGAGTGGTGATCATGTCGCGACCTCCTGGCAAAACCGGCAAGCGCGCCGCTGGCTTCACCCTGATTGAAATGGTGATTGTGCTGGCCCTGATCGGCCTGCTGCTGACCTTGGCCGTGCCGCGCTATTTCAGCGCCCTCGATAATGGCAAAGTCAAGGTCCAGCAGCAGAACCTGTCAACCATGCGAGATGCAATCGACAAGTTTTTCGGCGATCGCGGCCGCTACCCGGACACGCTCGACGATCTGGTGCAAAAGCATTATCTGCGCAGCGTCCCGCTAGACCCGCTGACGGAAAAGAGCAACTGGCTGATCGTGGTCCCCAGCGACCCGACCTTGGGCGGAGTCTATGACGTGCACAGCGCCACGGATGCGCACGATGAAAATTAACCAACACTATCCCCGGCGCGCGCGCGGCGTCGTCTTGCTGGCCCTGCTGCTGACGCTGGCCCTGATGGCGATTGCGCTGATGGGCGCGGCCAACTGGTGGGCGTTCGAGCGCCAACGTCAAGCCGAAGAACAGCTGCTGTTTGTCGGCGACCAGTACCGGATGGCGATCGCGCACTATTACTACGCCACCCCTGGCCCGGCCAAAGCGCTGCCGCTAAGTCTAGCCGACCTGCTCGAAGATCACCGCTTCCCGGTTCCGGTACGGCACTTGCGCCGCCTCTACCTGGATCCTATAACTGAAGAACCATTCGAGCTGTTGCATAGCGACGAACAGATTTATGGGGTGGCGAGTACCTCGACCAAACAGACCATCAAGCGCGCCGGTTTCAGCCCGCGTTATCGCGCATTCGAAGGACTCGAAACCTACAAACAGTGGCAATTCTCGTTTAGCCCTGCGCGACTCGGAAAGGCCCCGGCTTTGGCGCCGCCAAAGACAGCCAGGCCAATAAAAAAGTAGGGAGATAAACATGAGTCATCGAGTCTTGATCGTCGAAGACCATAATCTGCTGCGCGAAGGCCTGCGCTCCATGATCATGCGGCTGCCCGATTACGAAGTGGTCGGAGAGGCATGCGATGGCAAGGAAGCCATACATAACGCGATTTTATTGCGGCCCGATCTGATCCTGATGGATCTGTCCATGCCCGGCATCAACGGCATCGAGGCCACCGCCCAGATAAAGCGACGCATGCCGAACGTCCGCATACTTGCCCTCACCGGCTACAAGACCGATGAATACGTGCGCGAAGCGCTGCGTGCCGGTGCCGACGGCTACGCTCTCAAGGACTCGTCCTATGAGGAATTCGTCAACGCCATCCACACCGTCATCCGCGGCAAAAAATTCATCTGCCCGGACGTCTCCGTGCATCTGATCGACATCATCCTGCATCGCGGCAGCCCGGCGCCGTCCAGCACTCCCTGGGATACGCTGACCTCGCGCGAACGCAGCATCATCAAACTGATCGCCGAAGGACGCACCAATCGCATGACCGGCCAATTTCTCAACATCAGTTCCAAGACCGTGGAAAAACATCGCGCCAATCTGATGCACAAGCTTGGCTTGAAAAATGCGACGGAACTAGTGCTGCTCGCGCTGGAAATGGGCTTGATTGAAAATCGAGGAGAAGCAAAAAATAGCGCTCAGCAGTTGCAAAATTAATCTCGTCTGCTAACTTGATTCAGAGCATCGAAGGAAACAACAACGATTTACAAATCAGGGAGAGTTCATCATGCTGAATTTGCATACGTATTTAAAACGCATTGCAGTCGCCTTGTACTTAACCGTTTTTCTGGGATTTTTCTCCAGTGCCATGGCAAATCCGCTGTTCGCCAGGCAAACAGCGCTGAAGTGTTCTTCCTGCCACACCATCTACCCCGAACTCACCCCCTTTGGCCGCAAATTCAAGCTCGGCGGCTACACGCTGGGGGAACGCGAAACCATTCCGCTGGCCTTGATGGCCATCGTTTCCAGGAACCAGATCAGGGACAACACCGACAAATCGACCGGCGACAAACTGTTCGGCAAGGATAGAGAATTTGTCGCCGAAGCCTTCAGCCTGTTCTCCGGCGGCCGCTTTACCGATAACGCCGGCGCCTTTATCCAGTGGACCTATAACAATATTGCGACGAGTGACGGCCAACAATTCCATGGCCACGGCGCGCTCGACAACACCGATTTCCGCCTCGTCAAGAATTTCGGCACCGAAGAAAAACCGACCATCTTCGGCCTCACCCTGCACAACAACCCGACCGTGCAAGACGTCTTCAACACCACCCCGGCCTGGAGTTTTCCGTACTATGCACCGACCATCGCCTCCGTCGGCCGCGGCGTGCCGACTTTCCTCGAATCGGGAGCACGGGTAGCCGGCTTTGGCGGCTACGCCTACCTGCAAGATTCCATCTACCTTGAAGCGTCCTCCTACCAGACCGCCAAGGGCGCGCTGTCGGCCCTGCGCTGGGGCACGCCTGAAGACCAACGAGTCGCGCTGGATGGCGCCAATCCTTACTGGCGCCTCGCCTACACCTACACCTTCGACTCCGAACGCCAGAACGTCACGTTCGGTCACTTCGGCACCGTCACCTCGCTCAAGGCCAGCGACGGCAATGCCAAAGGCGATCGCTTCCGCGACATCGGCTTCGACGCCCAGTATCAGTACATAGGCAAGGATGGCCACCACATCATCTCGGGTCAGGCTTCCACCATTTCCGAGCACACCGACTGGCGCTCCAGCTTTAACGACGGCGGGGTTGACAATCCGACCTCAAAAATACGCTCAACCAGGGCCAAGCTGTCCTACCTGATGGATCGCACCTACGGCATCACAGGTGCAGTGTTCCGCGTCACGGGCGATGCCGACTTCGCCAGATTCGGCAGCACCAACGGCAAACCGGATACCTCAGGCTACATCATTGAGCTGAACTACTGGCCGCAGTACGTCTTCCCGTTTGATCCGCAGGCCAATGTCCGCTTCGGCCTGCAGTACACCGGCTACACCAAGTTCAACGGCAGCTCGTCGAATTTCGACTCCACGATGAGAAACGCCAAAGACAACAACACGCTTTATCTGTACGCGTGGTTCATGTTCTAGCCAAGAAGGTCTTATTTAGCGCTGACGGCCGTTGTGGGGGGAGTCCTCCCCCCACAACGGGGGAAATAGCGTAGTGCTGTCAAGTGCCCCAGTAATTATTCTTAACCTAACTGGCAAGCTGCTGATTCGCTTGCAGCGGAGGTCGTTCGTACAACCTACAGCTATACCGTTTGGAGGGAACCATGAGCCCGATTAAACAAGTATCGCGCCGGAGGGCGCTGCGTAGGGTGGGTGAATTGCTGGGCTCAATTTTCCTGCTTCGATTCGTGGCGCAGTCGCGCCCCGCCATCGCCGGTACCGCCAGCAAAGCCAGCATGCATTATCAAGACCATCCGAACGACGGCGACAAGTGCGCCGACTGCCCCTCGTTCCGCCTCAACCCGGAGCCGGACGCGACCATGGGCAAGTGCAAGATCGTGGCGGGAGATATCGATCCTAACGGCTGGTGCATAGCTTTCTCTCGCCGGTGAGATTGTCGCCTTTATAAACCTACTGTGCGGCCCAATCTCGGGGCTGTGATGCTCGCCGTACAAGCGTACGGCTGCAGGTGTTACAACATCGTCGCCCCGACCTTGGGCCGCTCGCTACGGTTTCTAAAGGCGACCTTGAGGTCCGTTAAACCCCAACAAGTAGGGCGGAAAAGCGTAGCGCCTTCCGCCGTTGGATGCGCCACTTACGTTCGATGCATCCAACACGGCGGATAACGCTGCGCTCATCCGCCCTACAGGCCGTTGCGGATTTTGAACAGGGTCTTAGGGTACCAACGACCAATAAGCTTCTACTGTCGTGCCGCTATTGGGCGCCGATTGAATCGAAAACCGCCCGCCGGTCGATTCAACTCGCTCCCGCATGCTCTTCAAGCCGACGCCTCCCTCATGCTCACTTTGATCGAGATCGAAGCCCTTGCCGTTGTCGCCGATGCGCAAGCGCAGATTGGCGTGCTCGACTTGCAGCGATAGCGTCACGGTCGATGCATCGGCATGCTTGGCCGCGTTGTTCATCGCCTCTTGAATGATGCGGAAGATGTCCAGCTTGAGCGCTACCGGGATCTCTGCTTCAACCGCGTTCAGTTCCAGCTTCAAGTGCACGTCCCGGTAGGCGTTTTGATAATTGCGGCAATGCCATTCTATGGTCGGAATCAACCCCAGGTCGTCCAGGCTGCTGGGCCGCAGCTCGATCGAGATGCGCCGGATTTCACTCATCGCCTCGCGCAGCCGCAACACCGTCTCATCCAGGATGCGGCCGCCCTCATCCGATTGGCCGCCCTTCACGTGGCGGGCGGCGTCTTCCACCATGAACTTGATCATCGCCAGCACTTGGCCGATGCCGTCATGCAGCTCCGACGAGACCCGTTTCAATTCGAGTTCGTGGGCGGCAATCAGGCGATTGGAAAATTGCTGCAGCTCCGGTTCGGAACGCTGCAAGGTTTGCAGCAAGGCGCTGCGGCTGGTTTTTTCCGACAGCACCAGCAACACCGAGTGCGTCGCGCCGTCGCTATGATCGAGGTATTGCGGGATCACGCAGAGGATGCTTTTGCGGCCGCTGCGCCCCCGGAAAACCAGGTCGAACAGTTCCGGATTGTCGGCCCTCCGGCCCGGCTTGAGGACTTGTTCCAACGCGCTCAAACCGTCGATCACCAGCCGCGTCAACAGCGTTCCGCGCAACTCCTCTGCTTTGAAGCCCAGCATGCCAGCCGCCATCTCATTGATGCTGAGGATCGCGCCGTCGCTGTCGACAATCACCGAGGCGATCCCGATCAACTCGCTCAACTCGCCGAACTGCGCCTCCGACAGTTCCAGCTCGCTGCTCATGACCCGCATCGCCCTCATCATCTGCTGCAGTTTCAACATGATGTCGCTCCTTCTATCAGCACTCCAGAATCTCATGTACTGCGATATTGCCGCCCACCTGTCAAATTTACTAGTGGCATAGAGCAACATGTTCGCCTAGCTTACTTTTACTGACCATCCGGTCAGCAGACCGTGTAGAAAAGCGAGGATCATCATGCCATTTTTTGGACTCGAACCTTTTGATACAGCAAAAGTGACTTATGTGTGGATGGGCGTTGGCGGACCAGGCGCATTTTTTGTAGAGGTCTCCGGCCACGTTCGCAAATTCACCAGCCATATTGAACTCTTGCGCGACAAAGATTTTGTGGGCGGCTTGAAGATAGATGTCATGGGATGGACCGGTCCGTTAGCAGAACCACCGAGCACCACTCCCTACACAGTAAAAGCGTCTTTTAAAGGCTTGCACGTACCTAAAGTAGTCATCCATGGCAGCAATAAAACGCTGGTGGTCGAGGTCAAGCAAATCCCCGAGTCGGAAGCCGAGGCCTACCTTCAGAGCCTGGCAGCTGATTGATCAGCGCCTGCAACGCAAGGGCACCCTGAAAACCTGCAGCACGTTGCAGCAAGCCCCCCAATCTCGAGGCTGTTCGTTACGGTTTTTAGAGGTGCCCGTTAAGGCTTGATCGCACAAGTAGCAATAAAAGTCGGCAAGAAACGATCAATCACAAAACGCGGATTCGGCTGAAAATCTTCGTAGTAACCCGACATCAACAGACCGGCATCCAGCTGGGCGCCGATCTGGTCAGCCAGACTATGACCGAATACCAGCGCCTCGCCGCGCGCAAGCTTCTGCTGCAATGCCGCTTCTGGCATATCGTCCAAGTCCGAGTAAGGGATCTTGTAACACGGCCGGATCATGCCTTGTTCGGCGTACTCCGGATGACGGTCGCCGACAAAGACGACAGGATTGTAGAAACTGGCCAGCAGCTTGCCGCCGCGCTTCAAAACCCGGGCGCACTCGCGCCAGACCGGTTTGACATCCGGGACATAGAGGTTCGAGATCGGATTGAAGATCAAATCGAAGGACTCATCAGCAAAAGCCGACAAATCCCGCATATCGCCTTGTATCGTCGCCAGCGTCAGGCCATCGCGTTGCGCCACCATGCGATCCTGCTCCAGTTGTTTCTCGGATGCGTCAAGTACCGTTACCGCTGCGCCCGCAGCGGCCAAGACTGGGGCCTGCTGGCCACCGCCGGATGCCAGACACAGAATGCGCAAGTTCCGCACGTCGCCCAGCCAGCTCGCCGGCATCTCGCCGGGTGTCAGCCTGACCGACCAACGGCCTGCGCGCGCCGCCGCCACCACCTCGGATGAAACCGGGAGCGACCATTCGCACGCCTGCGCCGCTTGGCGATCCCAGGCCTCGCTGTTATAGGAAAAGACGTCAGGATGAGTTGGAGAAGAGGTTGAAATTGGCATTGAAGTTATCTCAAAAAAATAAAGGTCGATCTCAAGACGCTGTTGCGCGAGCCCATGACGTGCTTTTCATAATGACATTTGTCAAACCTGGCGCCGTGTCAATCCGAGGCGGTCGGCGTCGTAGATCGCGAAGATCGGCCCAAAACCGCCAATCGACAATAGCTTGCCGTCGATCCGCGTACATCGTCATTTATTTACATAGCCGCAGCTAGCTCGACAGCCTGCCCCCGCTCATGCAATCGCAGCTCGCGCCGCCAGTTGCGCAAACCGATCAGCGCCAGCACGATGAACGCGGCATACAATCCGGCGGTCAAGGTCAGGTCCTTGTACAAATACACGCCGACATAGACGATATCGACGGCGATCCAGAGCCACCAGTTGGCGACGTATTTGCGCGCCATCCAGAACTGGGCCACCAGGCTGAAACTGGTCAACGCCGAATCGAGCCACGGAATATGCGCATCGGTGAACCGCGCCATCGTATAGCCCAGCAGCAGGCCGCCCAGCGCGCCGATCAGCAGCCCCGCCGCCCAGCCGGATGCGGACAGTCGTTGCGGCTGGATGTCGTAACGGTCCGGGGTGGCGCGGCTCCACTTCCACCAGCCATACAATTGCATCAACGCAAAAATCAATTGCAGCAACAGGTCCGAATACAGCTTGGCCGCGAAGAATATCCGTGCATACAGCAGCACCGAGACAAACCCGATCGGCCAGCACAGCAGCTTGCGGCGCGCGGTCAGCCAGACCGCCAGGGCGCTGACGACGACGGCGGCGATTTCCAATGCGGACATTACGGTTCCTTGTTCATCAAATGTGCGTAGCGCTGCCGCAGGTGTTCCAGCAGATACTGGCCGGCATCGCTGTGGAACCACTCTGCGTGGCCGAGCAAATAAGTATCGTAGGCGAGCGCCGAATTGTCTGCCGATCCCAGCACGCCATGAAAATAAGCCAGCTCCGACAACGCAAATTCGACGTGGGCCAAAGGCAGCAAGGCCGGCAGCGCGGCGGCCTCCTGCGGCGACAACGGCGTGACCGCTTCGTAAGCGTCGAGCATGGCATCCAGCTGGTCGATATGCACCAGCTGGCGCTGGCTGCTTGGGTGCGATGGCAGCGCCAGCCATTCGATGATGTTGCGTTCGATGGCGTTGGCGATGTCGTAGACGGCACAGGTCCGGTCCGCCAGGCCGAAATCGAGGATTGTGGTCACCTCGGCTGCGGCTGACGGTGCTTTGGTGTGCCACAGCAGGTTGGACGCATGCCAGTCGTTGTGGGTCCAGAGCGGCGTCAAGCCGTTCAACAGCGGCTGCAAGCGCGCATGGAACGGCATCAATACCCGCTGCACGTCATCGCGCCAGGGACGCTGCGCCAGATAGTCGGCCAGCGCCGGCCGTTGCGCGATGTATTGCTGCATCCGGGTCAGCGGATCGTCCGCATTAAAGATCGTAAAGCCGGACACCAGCAGTTGCGCGCTGCGTGCCGGCGCATCGTAGCCACGCGCCGCACTGTGCATGTGCGCCAGCGCGGTGCCGGCCGCAGCCGCATGTTGGGGTTTCAGGAAAGGGGTCCAGGAAGTAGCGTCGCGGTACAGATCGACGCCGGCGCCGATCCGGTGCACCTCGTAAGTCCAGCCGTCATCGGCAATCGCCGAAGCGCCGTCGGCGGCGTGCAGCACCTCGCTCGCCGCCAGCCCGCGCTGCTGCAAATGGGCCATGAAGCGATGCTCTTCCATCAACTCTTCCACGCTCCTGATCGCCTGTAGCAAGCGTTTTACGAACACCGGCCCGGAGGCGGTATCGACCGTGCAGGCACTCGAAAACGGCCGCGGGCTGTGCCAGCTCAAGCCTTGCACCGCGCCGACTTGCGGATAGCGCTGCAACAGCCGGACCACCTCGTCCAGCCGCAATGCCGGCCAGCTAGGCGCCACCGGCTCCAGGCCCATGCCGTGACTCAACAAGGGGGAATTGTCAGAAGTCATATTGCAGCGCCAGGCGCGCGGTGCGCGGCGCGCCCAGATGCAAGTAGCCGTCGCCGACGTATTCGCCGACGTCTTTCCAGTAGCGCTTGTCGAACAGGTTATCCACGCTGAGACGCAGCAGCGCGGCGTGGCCGGCCAGCACAGTCTTGTAACGCAGGCCAGCGTCGAACACGCTGTAGGCCGGCACCTCGACATTGCCGTCCCGGGTCGCGGCTTTGCGGCCGCTGTATTGCCAGCCGCCTTGCACGCTCAGGCCCGGCAACTGCGCCAGCGCGTAGTCGGCATACAGCGCGGTCCGCAGCCGCGGCACGTTGATCGACTGATGCGCATCGTATGCCGCGGTGCCGGTCCGGTCGGCCTGTGCCTGGATCAAGGTCGCGCTCGCTGTCAGGCGCAATTGCCGGCTGACTTGGCCGGCCGCTTCCAACTCGATGCCTTTGTGGACTTCGCTGCCTTGCTGCACGTAGGTAAAGCCCAAGGCATCCGGTTTTGGATATTCGTAGGGTTTGGTCATCTGGAACACGGCGGCGCTCAAGCTCAGTTGATCACGCCAATCGAACTTGAGGCCGGCCTCGATTTGGCGCGACACCGTTGGCGGCAGGAACGCTTGACTGTTCTCGGCCCAGTAGGCGGCCTGCCCGCCCATGCTCAAGCCCTTGCTATAGCTGGTATACAGCGCCAGATTGGTTTGCGGCTTGTAAATCAGGGCCAATTGCGGCAGCAGCATGGATTGGTCGGTGGTGCGGGTCGCGGCGCCGCTGGCATCCAGCGCCCGCTCATGAACCCACACCTGACGCGCACCGGCCAGCAACTGCCATTGCTCGTCAAACTGAAGGCGATCTGTCACGAACAAGGCCTTTTGCCGGCTATCGAGACGCAGCGTGGAGGCATCGGGCGTGGCGTCTGCCGCTGCAAATACCTGCGGATTCGGGTTGTAAATATTGTCGATGCCGATAGGCTGATTGACGCCGTCGCTCTGGCTGACGGTACGCCGGAAAGTACTGGCGCCGAAAGTCAGGTCATGGCGGATTGCACCGGTACGGAGCTTCCCTTGCAACACCGCCTGCAACTGATCGTTGCGCCGCGTATCGTCTGGGAACCGGTAATCGTAAATGTCGAAATTGCCGCCGGCGCTGAAGTAGCGCTCCGGCGTCGACCCGTCGTTGCAACCGGTATAGATCGCGCAACCGTACGGGAAAGCGGAATTGTCGTCGATCACCACCCGGCTGCGGCTGGCCGCAACATAAGTATGCCAATCGGCGGACAGATCGAGATCCAGCCGCAGGTTGAGATTGAGCGAGTCTATCGTGACCGGCTTGGCCCAAGGCTGGCCGCCCAGCAGCGTCGATGGCGACACATTAGACGGCAGCGCGCTGCCGCCCAGCAGTTGATAACCCGGCGCCGAGCGCTGCTCGCGATGTTGATATTCGGCGTCGAACTGTAGCGAGGCTTGCGGCGAAATATGCCAATCCGCGGCCAGCGAGGCGAAATTGCGGTGGCCGTCGTCGTTCTTGACGTAGGAGTGCATGTCCTCATGCGCGGCGTTGATGCGCAAGCCGAACTGCCGTCCGGGACCGAATACGGTGCCGACATCGGCTGCCAGGTAAGGCGATCCGCGGGAATCTGTCGCCAACGTGACCGAGCGCACATTGGCCGGACGTTTGGTGACGTAGTTGATCAGCCCGCCGGGCGCCGCCATGCCGCTTTGCAGGCCGGCCAGGCCCTTCAGGATTTCGACGCTTTCCTTGTTTTCAAGGGCGACGGTTTGTTCACCGGCGATGCTCAGGCCGTTGATTTGGTAGCTGGACGCCAGATCGAGCGGAAAGCCGCGAATGCTGAAATTTTCGTAATAGCCCAGCGGCGCGTAATTGGCGCCCACCGACGCCTGGTTTTTCACGACGTCGCTCAGAAGCCGCGATTGCTGGTCATCCAATTGGCTGCGCGTCACCACCGAGACCGAGGCCGGCGTATCGAGCAGGGATGCTGCGCCGAAAGCCGCGACCGTGGCTGTGCGGCTGCGATAGCCGTTGGCGCCGGATCCGGGTTCGGTAATGGTCACTGTCGGCAAAGTCGGATCGTTGTTTTGAACAGGGACGTTTTGCGCTTGCACGATACCTGTGGCGAAGACAGCGGCGAGGATTGTAGGTTGGGCTGCAAAGCCCAATGTTTGATAGCGATTAAAGAAATGTTGGGCTTTGCAGCCCAACCTACGACTGCTTGTTTCAGTTACTTTTCTATTTGTCATGACTCTGTTGCGATTGAGCTTGCCGATGAATGAGGCAATCAGCCTCATCAAAGCGGCGTATTTTATCTCTCAACGCGCGATTCAAACGCAAACGCGTTTGGCATGGCTGAATATAATTTCGAATTGGTCACCATGATAAAATCCGGCAGATAGGAGATTTGCTGATGGCGACCGTCACATTCGATACGCATAAATTCGTTAAAACCCTTGAAGCCGCCGGCTTGCCCGAGCAGCAGGCGGAAGCTATTTCCATCGCAGTTCGCGATTCACATGAGTCTGTCGATGTCGCTACCAGGCGTGACGTGGATGACTTGCGCAAGGATATTGACTCCAAGCTGGAAAAAATGGAGCTGCGCCTGACCATCAAACTAGGCACCATCGTCATGCTTGCCTTGGGCGCATTTACCGCACTGTCGAAGTGGATCGCCTGAGATAACTATCCAGTCGTGCCCACCCCTACTCCTCGCGCCAAGCTCGCGTCCGACGGCCTTATCCAATAAGCCAATCCTGCCGCCGCCATCAGCATCATTGACGCGGTCAGCAAAGCGATTTTGACGCCGGCAATCATTTCCCCATCCGCACCGCCACTGACCAGCGCCCCGAATACCGCAACGCCGATCGCCCCGCCAACCTGCCGGGCGGCATTCAGTACTGCCGACGCCGTGCCCGAGCGCGCCTTTTCCACGCTGGAGAGTATCGAAGTGGTCATGGCCGGGACCGCCAGCCCCATGCCGCCCGGAATCAGCACGAAGCCAGGCAACAGATCGATGAAGCTGGCGTGAGTCGTTATCCCCAGCCCTGCCAACAGCGCATAGCCCGACGCGCCGATCAGTCCGCCCAACACCATAGGTATCCGCAAACCGACCCGCCCAATCAGCCAGCCGCTGACCAGATTGGAAAAAATGAAGGTGCCGGTGAGGGGTAAAAAGGCCAGTCCGGCTGCGATCGTGCTGTAGCCCAAGATCTTTTGCAGATAAAAACTTAAAACGAAAATCACCCCGTAATAGGAAAAATTGACCAGTACGCCAAACAGCACCGCTGCCGTGAAACTGAACTGGCGGAAGAAATGCAGCGGCAACATCGGCGTCGACGTTTTCTGCTCAACCCGGATGAACGCCGCGCCCGCTATCAACGCCAGCAAGAACCCGCCCAGCACCAGCGGATGCCGCATGCCCAGCGGATGAAATTCAATCACGGCCCCCACCAATCCGGTCAGGGCGAGGATGGCAAGCAACTGCCCCAGCACATCGAATGAGCGCGACTGCAGCTTGCCCGGCAGTTGCGGCACGACCCGCAATGTCAGCAAGAAACCCAAGGCGCAAATCGGAATATTGACCAGGAAAATGCTGCGCCAGCCAGCGACCGATAGCAGCAAACCGCCGACCACCGGCCCGGCCGCGATCGACACGCCGCCGGCGGCGGTCCACAAGCCGATAGCGCGCGCCAGCAATTTTTTATCGTGAGCGCAAGCATGATTCAAGATGGCGAGCGAACTGGGGACCAGCAATGCCGCGCCCAGCCCCTGCAGCGCCCTGGCGCCGTTCAGGAACACCGCATTGGGTGCAAAACCACAGGCCAGCGAGGCGGCGGCGAAGAACAGGAAGCCGGCCAGGAACATGCGCCTGGAACCGAACTTATCGCCCAGCGCTCCCGCCGACAACAGGAAAACCGCGAAACCGAGGGTATAAGCATCCACCACCCACTGCAGATCGGCGACACGCGCCCCCAGGTCGGCCCCCATTTGCGGCAGCGCGACGTTGACGATCGTCACATCGAGTTGCACGATGACAAAGGCAAAGCTGGTGGCGGCGAGAATCCAGCGCACGGCTGAAGGCTGTTGGATGGTGCTCATGGTGATGCTCCCTAAGAATCAATGTTGCAATTCTGGGGGAGCTCGGATAACTTGTCACACATCAACAGTACGGTTTCAACCAAACTATGAACGACGAACCTGATATCGGCCGCTTGGCCCGCACCATCGGCGACCCGACCCGCATCAAGATGTTGCGCCTGCTGATGGAGGGCCGCGCCTTGACCGCCAAGGAACTGGCCTACGGCACGGACGTAGAGCCGGCCACCGCGACGACCCATTTACGCCGGCTGCTGGACGACAATTTAGTGGGCATGACCACCCAAGGCCGACATAAATACTTTCGGCTGGCCTCGCCGGATGTGGCGCGCCTGATCGAAACGCTGATGGTGGTTGCCCCTGCCGGCAAAAGCAAGCGCGCCGACCATGCCGAGGACGCCATCTGCACCGCGCGGTTTTGTTATGACCACCTGGCAGGCAAGCTGGGCACCCAACTGACCGCGGTGCTGCTGGAGCGGGGGCTGCTGCAGGCCGATGACGGCCCGGCGGAGGACAAGAAATTCTCGATCCCGGCGGCAGGCGTTGCCTGGTTTAGTTCTTTCGGCATCGATCTCCAGGCGCTGAAGAAAAGTCGGCGCCGGTTCGCCTATCCCTGCCTGGATTGGAGCGAACGCAAAGACCATCTGGCCGGTGCGTTGGGCGCGGTGCTGGCCCAGCGCATGATAGCGCTGGGCTGGCTCACGAGGAGTAAACATTCGCGCGTGGTAGCCATCACCGAGGATGGACACAGCGCTTTGGAGGCACAATTCGGGATCATCATGCATCAAAAGTAAGGCGTAAACTCGACTGAAATTTCTAGCAATTCAGGATAAAGATCATGCACCAAGGCGTTCTCTACGCATTCATGGCGGCGGCACTGTTTGGCGCCAGCACCCCTTTTGCCAAACTATTGATAGGCCAAGTGCCGCCGGTGATGCTGGCCGGCTTGCTGTATCTTGGCAGCGGTCTTGGCCTGTCGGTTTGGTACGGCGTGCGGCGACTTCAAGCGCATGACAAGCAAGCTGGC
Source organism: Paraherbaspirillum soli (assembly GCF_042654985.1). NCBI lineage: Bacteria > Pseudomonadati > Pseudomonadota > Betaproteobacteria > Burkholderiales > Oxalobacteraceae > Paraherbaspirillum > Paraherbaspirillum soli. The sequence goes on from NZ_JBHSMT010000012.1 coordinate 95,285, forward strand.
ACCGGCCATTTGGTCGCCGCCGACCTGCCTTGGCTAGGCGCTGCGATTGTCAGCGGCGGAATTGCCGGTCCGATGTTGCTGATGTTCGGCTTGGCGCAAACACCGGCCTCGACTGCCTCGCTGCTGTTGAATATGGAAGGCGTCATGACTGCGCTGCTGGCGTGGTTCATCTTCAAGGAAAACTACGATCGGCGTATCGTGCTGGGGATGCTCGCCATCATCTTGGCCGGCGTGCTGTTGTCGTGGCAGCAAATGCCGGAGTTCGGCGTGCCGTGGGGACCGCTGGCGATTGTCGCCGCCTGCCTGTGCTGGGCGATCGACAACAACCTGACGCGCCGCATTTCGGCCAGCGATGCGGTCCAGATTGCGAGCATCAAGGGATTGGTGGCCGGCTCGGTCAATCTGGGATTGGCGCTGATGCTGGGAGCGCAACTGCCGGGCTTGCAAAAAATAATGGCGGCAGGACTGATCGGTTTTTGCGGTTATGGCGTCAGTCTGGTGCTGTTCGTGCTGGCCTTGCGGCATCTCGGCAGCGCCAGGACTGGCGCTTATTTCTCGATCGCGCCGTTTGTCGGCGCCGCGATTTCCCTGTTACTGCTGAACGACACTGTCGGCCTACTGTTCTGGCTCGCCGCGGCATTGATGGCGGTCGGTATCTGGCTGCACCTGACCGAGCGCCACGAGCACCCGCATACCCATCAGGAACTGGCCCACACTCACAGCCATCGCCACGACCAGCACCATCAGCACGAGCATGACTTCGAATGGGACGGCAGCGAGCCGCATACCCACCAACATCGGCATCTGCCGATTACCCACAGTCATGCGCATTACCCTGACATCCACCATCAACACAGTCACTAAGGACTAATTCGCCGTCAGTATCCGATGGTGAAAAGCCAGATGATCCTCAATCATGGTCGAGATGAAGTAATAGCCGTGGTCGTAGCCGGCGTGGCGGCGCAGGGTCAGCGGTTGTTGCGCCTGCGCGCAGGCGGCTTCGAAGCGTTCCGGCATTAATTGCTCGGTCAGGAATTTATCGCCCAGGCCCTGATCGATCAATATCCCCTGCGGGAACGGCTGCTGCAGCCCCTGCATCAAGGCCGTTGCGTCGTACTGCTGCCACGCGGCTTGATCCGCGCCCAGATAATTTCCGAAAGCCTTTTGCCCCCACGGGCAGTGGCTGGGTGCGGCGATCGGCGCAAACGCCGACACCGAATGAAAAATCGCCGGATTGCGCAAGGCCAGCACCAGCGCCCCATGGCCGCCCATCGAATGACCGAAAATACCGATGCGGTCGGGCTGCGCCGGGAACTGCTTCAAAATCGTTTGTCGCAGCTCGTGCAGCACGTACGAATACATCCGGAAATTCGAGGCCCACGGCGCTTGCGTCGCGTCCAGGTAAAACCCTGCGCCATCGCCGAAATCCCAGCTATCGGCAACGCCGGCGATACCGGTGCCGCGCGGACTGGTATCCGGCGCCACCAGCATGATGCCGTGCTGCGCCGCGTAACGCTGGGCGCCGGCCTTGATCATGAAGGTTTCTTCGGTACAGGTCAGGCCGGCCAGATACATCAGCACCGGCACCGGCCCCAGCCGGGCTTGCGGCGGCTGGAATACCGAAAACCGCATCGGCAAGCCGATTTCAGCCGATGCGTGCCGGTAAAAACCTTGTATGCCGCCAAAGCAGGCATGTTCGCTGATGAGCTCCATATGCGTCCCGATAATCCTGTTGACTAAAAATACGGCGTAGGTCGGAAAAGCGCAGCGCCTTCCGACGTGCCTCCAGCCGCTAAAAAAACCACGGGCCTGACCGGCTGATGCAATTCACGCCGTCGGAAGACGCTACGCTTTTCCGACCTACCGAATTGGCACTGTCCGTCAATAAATAACCACCGAGCGAATCGACTCGCCGCTCTTCATCAGATCGAAGCCTTCGTTGATCCGGTCCAGTGGCAAACGATGGGTGATCAGGTCGTCGATATTCAGTTTGCCGTCCATGTACCAGTCGACGATTTTCGGGACGTCGGTACGGCCGCGGGCGCCGCCGAATGCCGAACCTTTCCAGACCCGGCCGGTCACCAGCTGGAACGGCCGGGTGCTGATTTCCTGACCGGCGGCGGCCACCCCGATCACGATAGACTGGCCCCAGCCCTTATGGCAGCACTCCAGCGCCTGGCGCATGGTGGTGGTGTTGCCGATGCATTCAAAACTATAGTCGGCGCCGCCATCGGTCAGGCCGATGATGGCATCGACCACGTTTTCGACGTCGTTCGGGTTGATGAAATGGGTCATGCCGAATTTGCGCGCCATCTGCTCGCGCGCCGGGTTGATGTCGATGCCGATGATCTTGTCGGCGCCGACCATGCGCGCCGCCTGGATCACGTTCAAGCCGATGCCGCCGAGACCGAACACCACCACATTGGCGCCGGCTTCCACCTGGGCGGTGAACAGCACCGCGCCGACCCCGGTGGTGACGCCGCAGCCGATGTAGCAGACCTTGTCGAACGGCGCATCTTCGCGGATCTTGGCCAGCGCGATTTCCGGCACCACGATGTAATTGGAAAAGGTCGATGTGCCCATGTAATGAAAAATCGGCTTGCCGTCTATCGAAAAGCGGCTAGTTGCATCCGGCATCAAGCCGCGTCCCTGAGTCGAGCGGATCGATTGGCACAGATTGGTTTTTTGCGACAGGCAGAATTTGCATTGACGGCATTCCGGCGTGTACAGCGGGATCACATGATCGTCTTTCTTCAGGCTTTTGACGTCGGGGCCGACATCGACCACGATGCCGGCGCCCTCATGGCCCAGGATCGACGGAAAAATACCTTCCGGGTCGGCTCCGGACAGAGTGTAATAATCGGTGTGGCAAATCCCGGTGGCCTTGATTTCAACCAGCACTTCACCGGCCCGCGGGCCGCCCAACTCGACTTCCTCGATGGTCAATGGCTGACCGGCTTTCCATGCGATAGCTGCTTTGGTTTTCATTTTTTTGTCCTTTTATTTAAACAAGCCACGGTGGCCCTATTCGGCCTCGCGTATTTTAGTCAAAGCATCGTCGATGCGCTCCACCGCCAGCACGGTCAAACCTTCGATCTTTTGTTTGGGCGCATTCGATTTCGGGATCATCGCAATCGAAAACCCCAGTTTGGCCGCTTCGCGCAAACGTTCCTGACCACGCGGCGCAGGGCGGATTTCACCGGCCAGACCGACTTCCCCGAACACCACCAAGCCGCGCGGCAGCGGCCGGTTGCGCATCGACGAATGGATCGCCAGCAGCACCGCCAGATCGGCCGCCGGCTCGGTGATCTTGACGCCGCCGACCGCATTGATAAACACATCCTGGTCGAAAGCAGCAATCCCGGCATGCCGATGCAGCACCGCCAGCAGCATTGCCAGGCGGTTCTGCTCCAGACCGACCGACAAGCGGCGTGCGTTCGGCACATGCGAGGCATCGACCAGCGCCTGGATTTCGACCAGCAACGGCCGCGTGCCTTCTTGTGTCACCATCACGCAGGAACCCGGCACCTGGTTGTCATGCTGCGACAAGAACAGCGCGGATGGATTCGATACGCCCTTCAAGCCTTTTTCGGTCATCGCAAAAACGCCCAGTTCATTGACGGCGCCGAAGCGGTTTTTAAACGCCCGCACCAGGCGGAAACTGGAATGGGTATCGCCTTCGAAATACAACACGGTATCGACGATATGCTCCAGCACGCGCGGCCCGGCCAGCGCCCCTTCCTTGGTCACGTGGCCGACCATGATGATGGTGATGCCCGACTGCTTGGCCACCCGGGTCAATTGCGCCGCGCACTCGCGCACCTGCGCCACCGATCCCGGGGCCGAACTGAGCGCATCGGAATACACGGTCTGGATCGAGTCGATGACCGCCACTTCGGGCTTGTGTTCGACCAGTGTGTTGAGAATTTTTTCGAGCTGGATTTCAGCTTGCAGCTTCAGATCCTTGGCATCGACTGCCAGCCGTTTGGCGCGCAATGCAATTTGCGCCCCGGATTCTTCGCCGCTGACGTACAGGACTTTTTTTACCTGCGACAGATTGGCCAGCGCCTGCAACAACAGCGTCGACTTGCCGATCCCAGGATCGCCGCCGATCAGCACCACCCCGCCCGCGACCAGTCCGCCGCCCAGCACCCGGTCGAACTCCTCGATCCCGGTACCGAAGCGCGGCACGTCGATCGCCTCGATATCGGCCAAGGTCATCACCGGCGCGGTCTGCGCCAGCCCCTGATGCTGATTCGAAAAGCGATTGCCGACCGCCTCCACGAGGGTTTCCACCAGCGTATTCCACTGCCCGCAGGACGGACATTGCCCAGTCCACTTATTAGCGACGCCGCCGCATTCGGTACAGGTGTAATTGGTTTTAGCTTTGGCCATTCGGTTCAACAATCTATTTAGTGAAAAACATGAAACAAAATTTGGGTTGCAGTTGCAGTTGCAGTTGATTTTGACCTGCATTCCGCATTGGGACGCTGCCAAATGTGGCGGCTGTCAGTCGGGAATTGTGGGAAGACATGTTTGAGCGTAGCGAGTTTGTCTTCACACCCGACTGATAGACGACACATTTGGGGACCCGACCAAAGGGAGGGCAGTGGCTTGCGGTCGCCTTTTGTTTGCTTACTTTATTTTGGCGAAGCGAAGCAAAATAAAGTAAGTCGCCGTCAGGGCGAAAAGCTGAGATCGTCAAAACCAAAACAGCTAAAAACAACCCTCGGCGCTCCGTGGCCCGTTAAAAGGGGTCAGAGTAATTTACGGCGATAAGACAGCCGTAAAAAAACTCTGACCCCATTTAACTCGTTGATTGGCGGAGCAGCCGCCAGCCCTATCCCCCCACCTCCACCACCCGCACCCGCGCCGCTAACGCACACATCAACTCATACCCAATCGTCCCCGCAGCATGCGCCACCTCATCAATCGGCAACCCCTCCCCCCACAAAGTGACCTTACTCCCTACCCCAGCCCCCGCCACCTGCGTCAAATCAACCGAAAACATATCCATCGAAACCCGCCCGACAATCCCGCAACGCACCCCATCGACCAGCACCGGTCCGCCATTCGGCGCATGCCGCGGATAACCGTCGGCATAACCGCAAGCCACCACGCCGATCGTCATCGGCCCGGCCGCCACAAAGCGGCTACCGTAACCGACCGTCTCGCCGGCCTCGATGCGTTGAATGCCGATGATCTCGCTGGTCAGCGTCATCGCCGGTTTCAAGCCGAAAGTCTCGGCGCTTGCGGCACCCGGCGTGGCGCCGTACAACATGATGCCGGGCCGGATCCAGTCGGCGCGCAATTCAGGATGCATCAGATCGGCAGCAGAATTGGCGACGCTGCGCTCGCCAGGCAAGCCAGCCGCGCCTTGCTCGAAACGCTGCATCTGTTGCAGCAATGGCAAGCCAGGGTTGAGCGGATCGTCGGCATTGGCAAAATGCGTCATCAGACTGATGTTGCGCACCGCCGGGATCGCACGCAGGCGGGCGTAGGCGGCGCGATACGCATCCGGTTTGAAGCCTAGCCGGTTCATGCCGCTATTCATTTTCAAATGGATGTCCAGCGTTGGGTCCGAACCGAGGCCTGCCCGCTCAAGCAACGCAATCTGTTCGACGCAATGCACCGTGAACTCAAGCCGTGCCTGCACCACGGTTGCCAGATCAGCACCATCGAAGACGCCCTCCAGCAGCAAGATCGGCTTGCGCCAGCCCAGTTCGCGCAGGCGCAACGCATATTCCGGCTCGACCAAGGCCAGACCGTCGGCCTCGGCAAAGCCGCGCATGCCGCGTTCCAGGCCATGACCGTATGCGTTTGCCTTGAGCACCGCCCATACTTTTGCGTTTGGCGCATGGGATTTGGCTACACGCAAGTTGTGTTTTAACGCCGAAATATCAATGGTCGCGACGATTGGTCTGGGCATGAATGAAGGCTCTGGCAGGTATTTTTATTAGAAGGGAAGCATTTTACTGGATGAATTACAGCGTCTGGATAATTCCTTCCAATGCTCATCCATAATCACGGGAGTGTCATATTTTCATGGTATAAAGCAGGCCGGAGACACATTGTTACATTCTAAGATGCGAATGAATCGCGGTTTTTATACCATCATGGCGGCGCAGTTTTTTTCCTCGCTGGCCGATAACGCCCTGCTTATAGCGGCGATTGCATTGCTGGCTGAAATTGCGTCGCCGGCCTGGATGACGCCTTTGCTCAAGCTGTTTTTTGTATTGTCTTACGTGCTGTTGGCAGCTTTTGTCGGTGCTTTTGCCGATTCGCTGCCGAAAGGCCGCGTGATGTTCATTACCAACATGATCAAGATTTTCGGCTGCCTGATGATGTTCGTTAATGTCCATCCGCTGATAGCCTATGGCATCGTCGGCTTCGGCGCGGCAGCGTATTCACCGGCCAAGTACGGCATCCTGACCGAGTTGCTGCCAGCCGAAAAACTGGTCGCCGCCAACGGCTGGATCGAAGGCTTGACCATGGCGTCCATCATTCTCGGCACGGTTCTGGGCGGCGCATTGGTCAACCCGCAAGTCACCTCGGTCCTGCTGCAATTGCAGGTGCCGGTGCTCAAATGGAGTTTGCATACCCCTACCCATGCGGCCTTGAGCGTGATTGGAGCGCTGTATCTGGCCGCCACCATTTTCAATCTTAAAATCCCAGATACCGGTGCCCGCTACGCCCACCAGGAGCGCAATCCGGCCAAGCTGGTCACTGATTTCGCCAACTGCTGCGCGATTTTATGGAAAGACAAGCTGGGCCAGATTTCACTGGCGGTCACCACGCTATTCTGGGGAGCCGGCGCGACGCTGCAATTTATCGTGCTGAAGTGGGCCGAGAAATCGCTCAATATGCCGCTCGACAAAGCCGCCATCCTGCAAGGCATCGTGGCATTCGGCGTCGCGCTTGGAGCGATTACCGCAGCCCGCATCATCCCGCTGAAAAAATCGCTGTCGGTGATGCCCATGGGGATTGTGATGGGGATCGTCGTCATGTTGATGACGGTGGTGCATTCGGTCTGGACCGCCTATCCGCTGCTGATTATCATCGGCGCGCTGTCCGGGTATTTTGTGGTGCCGATGAATGCGCTGCTACAGCATCGCGGTCATGTGCTGATGAGCGCAGGCCACTCGATTGCGGTGCAAAATTTCAACGAGAACCTGTCCATTTTGACCATGCTGGTGCTGTATGCAGGGATGATCAAAATGGATCTGGATGTGAACGTGGTGATCTTCATGTTCGGGCTGTTTGTCGCCGGCATCATGTTTTTCATCATGCGTTGGCATGCGGCCAATCAGCGCGAACATGATTCGCTGGCGTTGATTGGTGAAGCCAAGCATTGAGCTTTATCAGCCCCGTAAGCCGTGGGCCGCGGCGAAATCAACTGGATTTCGCTGCCGCCACGCGGCGCTGTTCGGCAGCCCGCTGTCCCCAGTCGTCCGGCACCACAAATCCCCTGCAAGTTTCAAGTCCATAGCCATCCTGCGGACGCAAGGTCGCCAACATCACCGGCGACTCGTCCGCGCTGAAGTGCTGCAGCAAAATTTGCCGGACTTGCATCGCGCTGAACGACTGCTCCAATGGAATTTTTGCCGGCGCCAGCCAACGTTGGCGCGTCAACAACACATATGTTGCGGCATCGTCCAGCGGCACGGTCGACAAGCCGCACCAATAACCGCGGCAAGCGTTGGCGGAGACTCCCAATACAGCGGGCAGTGCCAAGTGATCGTTCTGATAAAACAGCCACCCTTTCACCAGCGCCTGCGCGGATGCGATCCCTTGTTCCAGATGGGGTTGTGCAGCGGGATGCTGCGACAACGCCAGTTGGCGATGCAAAATCTTTTGCATTTTTGCACCTAGCGAATCTGCCAGGTTGGGGCCGAGAAAATCTTCCGCCTGACGGCTGTCGTCGCTGGTTTCAAGCAGGTAAAACTTGGTGGCGAACTCCCAGTGCACCAACTCTCCGTTCAAACGCAATAAAAAATCGAATTCGCCGATGGTGTCGTTTTTGCTGGCCCTGACTTGCACGCTGTGCGCTACCAGCAACTGTCGCTGCTGGAAGTAAAACGCCATCAGTTTTTCTGCGTACAGCCCGAGCCGGGCCGACGGCAAGCTGCCGATATAGTTGTGCAATTGCTGCAATTGCTCCGGCTCGCTCTCCAGCGAGGCCAGCCATGCCGCCAAATTCCGGTCGGCGTAAGTGGCGATCTTGCCTTGCCACTGCGGCGCTTGCGCATCCAGCAGGTCAGGCGCATCCAGCAACCAGGCCAAGGCCCGAACATGCGGATCGTTGAGATGGTTCCAGCGCTGATGAAACTGGGCCTGGAATTCAGCTGAATCTGGGCTGATATCACTCACCGGGGTTGGCATAGGTGCTCATGGCTAGACACAGATCGCTCCAGACCTTGCCTTTATCGGCCAGCTGGCGCAACAGGTAGGCGGGGTGATATGTCACCACCAATGGCCGCCCCGCATAGCGATGGACTTTGCCGCGCAGTGTCGACACCGGGGTCTTGGGGTCCAATTCGAGCAGTGACAGCGCCGCGGTTTTACCCAGCGCCACCAGCACGGTCGGCTGGATCAATGCGATTTGCCGTTGCAAATACGGCAGGCAGGCAGCAACTTCTTCCGCAGAAGGCGGCCGGTCGCGGCCGTTGTCGTCGGTCGGCCGGCATTTGACGATATTGGCGATGTAGGCGTTGTCGCCGCGCTTGAGTCCCATTGCCACCAGCATGTTATCCAGCAGCTTGCCGGCAGGACCGACAAAGGGTTCACCTTGCATATCCTCGTTGCGCCCCGGCCCTTCGCCGATGAACAGCCATTTCGCCTGCTTGTCGCCGACGCCGAATACGGTATTGCGGCGGCCGTGGCACAGGCCGCAGCGGGTACATCCGGCCACTGCATCTTGCAATTGCGACCAGTCGAGTTCTGCGACCTGCAGCGATGCGCTTGCCGGATTGTCCGGCGCCTTGGGGACGGCCGGCCAGACAACTGGCGGTTCGGGCTCATCCGACCAGGCGGAGACGGTCGGGGCTGTCGCTTCCGCTGTACTTGGCGGCGCTTGCACTGGGGCTGCCGGCGGCATTGGTTCGACAACGACCGGAGCTGGTGCAACCGGTAGCTCTACCGCCGGTTCTGCTACTACGATTAATTCTTGCGCCAATTCCGACACGGGCTGCAGCGGCTCATCGCCGGAATGCCGCCTCAGCCAGACCGGACCGATACCGATCTCATCAAGAAAAGCCGTTCGTCTTGAGATTGAATTCATAGCGGCAAGCTCATCACAATGGCATCTTCGCGGCTATCGCCGGCAGCGGGATAATAAGCGCGGCGGCGGCCGATTTCGGCAAAACCATAACGCTGGTAGATCGCGATCGCGCGCGTGTTCGATGGCCGCACTTCCAGCAGCACCGAGCGCATGGCGTTTTCACGCGCCAGCGCACACACTTTATCGAGCAGCATTTTGCCGATGCCGCGCCGTTGACTATCCTCACGCACGCTGATATTGAGCAAATGCGCTTCATCCACCGCCAGCATCATGAAGAAATAGGCGACCACAAGCTGGGCCGCATCGCGCAATACCCAGCATTGATATCCGCTCTCGATGGAATCGGCAAAATTACCGCGCGTCCATGGGTGCGAATACACCCGCTGTTCGATCTCAAGCACCTGATCCAGGTCATCCATGCGCATCTCTGCAAACGACAGCGACAAGTCCAGCTCGTCCGGCAGCAGGTTGGCGCTCATGGCTTCACCTTGGCAGCGCGTTCGGCGATAGTCAGCGCGACTTGATTGCGCAAATATAAAGGTTGCGCTTCGACCGCACTCAAACCGCGCCCCTGGGCGAAGGCGACGCTGCCCAGCTGCGCAATCTGGCGCGCATGCGGCATCACCTCGGGACGGGCATTGACGGCAAATTGCGCGTCAATAAAAGCGTCTGCATACGCCGTCAGGCCATTGCCGCAAGCCTGGAGCGGTCCTTGTTGGCTGGCCAGTGGCAGCACTTGCGACGGCGCCGACAAGGTCGGCTCCACCAGCACCTGCCAGCCGCCGTCCAGATAACGGTATTGCGCCCAGTAGAGTTCACCCATGCGCGCATCCAGCAAGGCCAGCACCTCGCTGGCGCCATCCAGGTCGCGACAAGCCTGCGCCATGGCCTGCAGCGTCACTACCGGCAGTACCGGCAAATCGACGCCGAATGCCAGTCCTTGCACGATGCCGCAGGCGGTGCGGACGCCGGTAAACGAACCGGGGCCGACGCCAAACGCCAGCGCGTCGCAGTGGGATAAGCCTATCCCGGCTTCCGCCAGCAAGCTTTGCACCATCGGCAATATGGTTTGGGAGTGGGTCTGAACGCCCGCTGATTCGCGGGTAATCACCTGACCGTCACGCAATAATGCGGCGGAGGCGAGTTCGGTCGAAGTTTCGATAGCAAGAATAGTCGGCATGGGCGGTATTTTACCGCGCCCGCCCGTGCTCTGGCTGCACTCTGCAACACCCTCTTTTGCCAAATACCCGGCATCGGCGCAAAGTGCAGTAATCCAAGCAAGATAAAGCCCACTCACGGTAAAATACCGCCCATGCCAATTTTGACTCTCGACAACGATAATCGCGCCGAAATAGCGCGCGTTCTGGCCGACGACGGCTGGGTAGTGGCCTGCCTATGCGCCAGATGGTGCGGCAGTTGCCGCGATTATCTGACGAATTTCACCGCCCTGTCGCAGCGCCATCCGCAACTGCAGTTTGCCTGGATCGACATCGAGGACCAGGCCGACCTGATCGGCGATCTGGACGTCGACAATTTTCCGACCTTATTGATACAACGCGGCGATGTGGTGGCTTTTCTGGCGCCGGTCGAAATGGACTTGCGCCTGGCGGAAAGAATCATTCTTGCGCAAATGGAAAAAAGCCCAAGCGAGCTTCAAGCCGAAGCCGCCAGCAGCGCCGAACGGCGCAACTGGCAGCTGGAAGGCAATCTGCTGAAGCGCCTGGCCGAATGCGACCGCGGCTAAAGGCTAAGACAGGCGTAACGGCAAACTACGCAAGCGCTTTCCCGTAATTGCGAATACCGCAGCAGCGACCGCCGGGGCCACCGGCGGCACACCAGGCTCGCCAATGCCTTGCGGCGGCTCGGCGCTCTTGATAATGACGGTTTCGACCAGCGGCGCTTCATGCATCCGCAGTACCGGATAGTCATGGAAATTGTTTTGCGCAACGCGACCATCCTTGATCGTCACTTCCCCCATTAACGCCGCACTCAAGCCATAGATCACGGCCGACTCCATTTGCTGGGCAATGATGTTGGGATTGACGGCAATCCCGCAATCGACTGCGCAAACAATTTTATGCACGCGAATTTCCTTATCGGCGACGGATACCTCCGCCACTTGCGCCACGATGGTGCCAAAGGATTGATGCAGCGCCACGCCATGCGCACGGCCCGCCTCCGGCTTGCCGGCCTTCTCCAAAGCAGCTTTGAGTACAGCACTGTGACGCGGATGCCGCTTTAGCAAACCGAGACGGAATTCAGCCGGGTCGCGACCAGCGGCATGCGCCAGTTCCTCGATAAAGCTTTCTTTGAAAAACGCATTATGCGAATGCCCGACGGAACGCCAATTACCCAGCGGTATCGCACTTGGCACGATCACATGCGCGATCCGCTGATTCGGGATTTCATACTGCATGTCGTACTCGCCTTCCGCGGTCGCCTTGTCGGGTCCGGCAGCCGGCAAGCCCAGATTGCGCTTCAGGAATTGGGAGGTCAGCGAACCGCTGGCCGACTTGCTGTGATAAACCAGCACGTTGCCGGCGCCATCCAGCCTGGCTGAGAACTGGGCTAACGCCGCGGGTCGATAGACATCGTGCTGGATGTCGTCTTCGCGGGTCCAGATCATCTGCACCGGCGCGCCATCAGCCTGTTTGGCGATGGCCACCGCCTGCGCGATCATGTCGGTCTCCAGCCGCCGGCCGAAACCGCCGCCCAGGTACAAGACTTCGATAGCGACATCGTCACTTTTTACGCCGGCAATTTTGGCGGCAATGTCAACCGCGATACTGGGTACTTGGGTCGAGACCCAGAGATTGACTTTGCCATCCTTGACCTGGGCGGTGCAGTTGATAGGCTCCATCGTCGCGTGCGCCAGAAACGGCGCGCTGTAAGTCGCTTGCACCAAAGTCGTGGCGCCGGCCGCGGCCGGGATGGCCAAATCAGGATCGCCGCTGCTGTGATACACGAAACCGGATTCCGACTCCAGGCTGTCGGAGAATTGCTTGAATATCGCCTCGTTCGACAAGGCATGGCTAGCACCTTCCTGCCATTCGATCGGCAATTTTTCAGCCGCCTGCCTGGCTTGCCAAAACGATTTGGCGATCACCGCAACGCCAACGGTCGCGCCGAAGTGTTCACCGATCGCGGCCGAAAAATCGACCACCTTCACCACTCCCGGCAACGGTGCGATTGCCGTCGCATCGAAGCGCTGCAGCGTACTGCCGAACACCGGCGCCATCCTGACTGCCGCATACAGCAAGCCGGCCGGGCGGGCATCAATACCGAATTTGGCGCTGCCGTTGACTTTAACGGCGGAATCGCGCCGCGCTTGCGACTGGCCGATCAATTTGAAATCCTGCGGCTGTTTGAGCGCGACGACACCCGGCGTGAGGCCGGCGGCCTTGGCCGCCAACGCACCATAGTTAGCCTGACGGCCGCTGGCATGCCGCACTACGCCATCGCTGACTGTGCACTCGCCCGGCGCAACCTGCCACTCCTGGGCGGCGGCCTGCACCAGCATCGCCCGCGCGGAAGCGCCCGCCAGACGCATCGGCTGCCACGCATCTTTGATGCTGGAAGAACCGCCGGTAATCATGATGCCCAATTCGCGCCCGACTTTGGCCGTCAGCCACTGCGCGGCGTATTTGAGCGCGCCTTCGTCATCCGGATGAAACGGCAAGGCCTCCGACCATAAAGCGACGTTGCCGTAGATGCCGTCGATCGGCGCTTGCTCGATACGTACTTGGGACAACGGCACGTCCAGCTCTTCCGCAACCAGCATCGGCAATGCCGTATGCACTCCCTGCCCCATTTCACTGCGCGGCATCGCCACCGTAACAATCCCATCCGGCGCGATCTTGAGCCAGCCGTTCAACGCAATTTCTCCATTCTGCGTAGGCAATGGATGAGAACTGACGAGGCGCTGCCGCGGCGGCAGCAGGCCCCAGCCGACAATCAGCGCGCCGCCGATGCCGAGACCGCCGAGGATGAAGCGGCGGCGCGATTTTTTTTCAGGTTTTCCGTCCTGCATGGTGACTTTCTGATTTGTTTTTCATATGCGTCGCAATCGACATTACCAGCCTCAGACCTTATCGAAACAGCGCTATTGACGCGACCGCCAGCGCCAACACCGCCACCCCGACTGCGACACCGCACAACACATTCGCGCGACGCAATTTCGCGTCGACCGTCAGCACTTCTTGCTCCAGCAGCGGCAACGCCGTTTTCAGTTGCTCGGCCAAGGCCTTGATGTCGCTGATGTTTTGCAAGGATGCGCCTTGCAACTCGATGACCTGCTGCTGCAAAATCTGGATCTTGCTTTCCTCGGAAGCGCCTTTACGCCTGGTAAAAACCGGCACGGCAACGGCAATGATGTCACTCACATAGGGAAGAATTGCTTTTGCCACCGGAAGCCATGCTGCCATCGAACTTGCTCCAATCTCATTATTGAAATATCTGCGCATCGGCAGGCGTACTATCCCCCGGCCGCAGCAGCCGGCCGGCCGCAATCGTAATCGTTTGCCGGCATTGCATTGCAATCGATGCATCGTGGGTGACCAGGACCAAGGTGGAGCCGCGCTCTTGATTCAGGTCGAACATCAACTGGATCACTGCATCGCCGGTGGCCGCATCCAGACTGCCGGTCGGCTCATCGGCAAACAACAGCGGCGGTTCGGTAACGAAAGCACGCGCCAAGGCCACTCTTTGCTGCTCGCCGCCCGACAGATATTTTGGATAATGCCGCAATCGGCTTGCCAGCCCTACCCTTCCCAGCATCGTTTGCGCTTTATCCTTGGCATCCTTGTCGCCCCGCAACTCAAGCGGCAGCATGACGTTTTCCAATGCATTCAAGTGACTCAGCAATTGGAATGACTGGAACACGAAACCAAGTTTGTCCTTGCGCAATCCGGCGCGTCCATCTTCATCCTCCGCAAAAATATCGATGCCATCGATCATCACCGTCCCTGACGAAGGCGTATCCAAGCCGGCCAACAAGCCCAGCAAGGTCGACTTGCCGGAACCTGAGGCCCCGACAATCGCGAGAGTGGTGCCGCTCTGAACGTTAAAATTGATATCATCCAGAATCACCAGTTCGCCGTTGGTATCGGCAACCCGCTTGCTCAAGCGGCAAACATCAATAGCGGGGACCGTAGTCATCATCGTGGCAGGAATAACAGAAGAGGATTGATGCATGCAGATTATCGACTCCAGATTGTGGAATGTAATTCAGAGGTGGAAGCAACGCGTTGGCATCAAGGTTACTACCGGCTTGCAGCTGACCGCCTTGCTATTCGGCCTGATGTGCATGAGCAGCGCCTATTCTGCATCAAATTCGATTCTGGTGTTAGGGGATAGTTTATCGGCGGAATACGGACTGGCGCGAGGCAGTGGCTGGGTCGCTTTGCTGGAACAGCGTCTGAAGGCGGAGCATGTAGCTGGCAGCATCACCAATGCCAGCATCAGCGGCGAGACCACCAGCGGCGGCCAAGCGCGTCTGCCGGCATTATTGAAACAGCGACCGGACATCGTGATAATCGAACTGGGCGCCAATGACGCGCTACGCGGGCTGCAGTTGAGCGCCACCGAAAGCAATTTACGCACGATGATCGCCGCAGCTCAAGGAGCGCATGCCAAGGTGTTGTTGGTCGGAATGCGCATCCCGCCTAACTATGGGCGCGACTATACCGAAAGATTTGCGTCGCTATATGCAACAGTGGCAAAGCAAGCCAAGATTCCGCTCGTCAGTTTTTTGCTGGACGGCGTGGCTGACAAGCCAGACCTGTTTCAAGCTGATCGCATACACCCGATAGCGCAAGCACATCCCATCATGTTGAACAATGTCTGGCCGCAGTTGAAACCGCTGCTGGCGCATTGAAGCATCAGTGTTCGAGCTGCATTCAAAATGCGTTCTGACTGCAGCAGTATAAAAAAAGCCGCTCTTCAGCGGCTTTTTTTTATTTCTACCAATGTGTTTATTTCGAGGCTGCCGACGATCCGCTGTCGAGTTTCTCATCATCGCTGACAGAAGATGCAGCAGTCAGCGGCTTCAGAATTTTGACCTTGGCCTTTTCTTTTAAAACATTGATGAAAGCCTGCATCTCTTGCTGTGCCAGCACACCAGTCACTTGCTGCTGCTCCGCTTGGCGACGGGCCTGATCAGGAGTAGCCGGCTGACCCACCTTGCCGATGCGATAAACAGCATAACCCTGCTGCGGCAAAACCACACCGACATAAGCCGGCAGCTTGCTGACATCGGCTTTCATTACCGCATCAAATGCAGCCGGGGCAACACCTTGATTCTTGATTCGCGACACGCTTTGAGCTGCAGCAAAACCGGTTGCATTGTCTTGCGCCTTCAACGCAGCCAGCTTTGCCTCGCCTGTTTTTTGAGCCAGTGCAGCCTCTTCCGTCTGCATCACCTTATCGCGTATCGCCGCCTGAACTTCTTCGAATGGACGCTTGCTTACCGGCTTATATTCGACCACATGGCCCGCAATCAGCGTGTTCGGCGCGACTTCGACAGCTTCCGTATTGTGTTTATTCTTGAGTGCTTCGTTTGAGTACAAGGCAGTCAGGAATTTCTGATTATTGAACGGCGCGGTAGGCGCGATCGCCGGATTCGGTTGACGCCCCAGATTCGATGCCGTCTGAATCTGCAGCTTCAATTTGTCCGCCACCGACTTCAGGCTGTCCGCTTGCTCGTAAACGGTATTGCTGAAAATCTCTGCCAACTCGGTAAACTTCTTTGCCGCCAGTTGCTTTTTGATTTCCGCGGTAATGTCAGCCTTGACTTCGTCGAGTGGCTTGACGCCGGCCGGTTTGATACCGGTCAACTCGATGATGTGATAACCAAAGTCGGACTGCACCAGGCCACTGATCTCGCCCTGCTTCAGCTTGGATACGGCGTCCTCGAACGGCTTGACCATCATGCCGTTACCGAAGTAACCGAGATCACCACCCAATTCAGCGGACGCGGTATCTTGCGAATTCGCTTTCGCCAGCTTGGCAAATTCAGCTGGGTTTTTGCGAACTTGCGCCAGTAAATTCTCTGCCTTGGCTTTGGCCGCAGCCTGCTCGACAGCGGAAGCATCTTTCTTCAAGGAGATCAGGATATGACTGGCGCGACGCTGTTCCGGCGTTGTGTAGCGCTTATCCACGTTTTGATCGTAATAGGACTTGACGTCGGCATCGCTGACCGCCACTTGCGCGGCGACGGTGGCGCTATCCAGCACCACATACTCAGCCTTCACTTGTTCCGGGATCTCGAACTGACGACCATTCTTTTCGTAATAGGCCTTCACCATGTCGTCGCTGACTTTAGCCTGCGATGCATAGTCGGTTGCCTTGAATAGCAATTCCTGTACTTCTCGCTCCTGGTCATTGATATCCGACATACGCGCCGCCACTGTCATTGGCGCGAACGCTGTCGACTGCACAGCACCGTTCATTTGTTGCATGACCATGTCCTGGCGCAACCGTGCCTCGTACATAGCGGGGTTCAGACCTTGCGCCGCCAATAGCGCCTTGTATTTGTCGTTATCGAATTTACCGTCGGCTCCGATCAGGTCCGGCACAGCCAGAATGGCTTGTTGCAGGGTTTGATCAGAGACAGCCAGATGCTCGCGCCCAACCGCTGCAGTCAATGCGCGCTGCGAAATCAAGTTATCCAACACACCCTGTTTGGCTTCCGGCGTTTCGACCATTTTAGGATCGAACTGATCACCGAACATTTGTCGCAGGCGATTCATTTGGTCGCGCAGCGCCGCATCCAGATCTTGCTGGGTAACCGACTGGCCAGCAACTTTGGCGATCGTGTTAGCCCCTTCGCCAAAACTGCTATAGCTTTGCAGCCCGACAAGAGCAAAGGAAGGGATGATTAACAGCAGCAATAAAAACTGCATCAAACGCTGATGGGTACGAATAAATTCAAACATGGTTGGCCAATCAAGAACAGACTGATGAAATGAATCAGTGGCACATATGAAAAAAGGCGAACTCTCGTTCGCCTTTTGTGTTTTGGCGGAGTGGACGGGACTCGAACCCGCGACCCCCGGCGTGACAGGCCGGTATTCTAACCAGCTGAACTACCACTCCTAAAACTGCTATTGCAAACGCCTTACAGCGCGATCGCAAATTTTCATGCTTGACTGCCTGGTGGGTGCTGAGAGGCTCGAACTCCCGACCTACGCCTTGTAAGGGCGCCGCTCTACCAACTGAGCTAAGCACCCCGTATCGCTTCTATTCAAACAGTACCTGATACAAAACGCGAGGATAAGAACAGTCAAACATTGGCGTTTGTCACCACGCCAAAAGCATTAGTTTACAGCATCTTTCAAAGCTTTACCAGGTTTAAATTTAGGAACTTTGGCAGCTTTGATTTTAATTGCTTCGCCTGTACGTGGATTACGGCCTGTCCGTGCGGCACGCTTACCAACAGAGAATGTGCCGAAGCCGACCAGCGTCACGGAGCCATTCTTTTTCAGCGTGGTTTTAACTGCAGCGATCACTGCATCCAGCGCACGTGTCGAAGCAGCTTTGGAAATGTCTGCTGATTTGGCAATGTGATCGATTAATTCGGTTTTGTTCACTTAGGGCCCCTCACAAAGATTGAAATTCGAGATGATATTTTTTACCTACATTTTTGCGGACATCATCGCAGAGAATGCAGAAAAAAATCCGCAGCCCGTATTAAACAAGTCGCAAAGCCTTGTGTCAAGCGGTTTGCGGAGCATCCGCACCAGTTCAAGCCGATTTAACAAACTAAAATATTCAAACTCAAATTCCTTCGCGCATAAAAAAAGCGCCCTTGCGAGCGCTTCTTTCATGGGCAGAAATTTGACCAAGCCACGCAAGCTCTTTTAATGCTTGACCACGCTAGGATCCGATTTCTCGCTGCTCTTGGTAACCGCGGTATCGACCACTGCCTCTTCGTCGGTCAAAGCCACCGGCTGCCGCTCCAAGGCGAGCTCAAGCACCTTGTCGATCCAGCGCACCGGTACGATTTCCAGCTTGTTCTTGACGTTGTCCGGGATCTCGGCCAGGTCCTTCACATTCTGCTCGGGGATCAATACCATCTTGATCCCTCCGCGATGTGCCGCCAACAGCTTTTCTTTCAGGCCGCCGATCGGCAACACCTCTCCACGCAAGGTAATCTCGCCCGTCATCGCAACATCGGCCCGCACCGGAATCCCGGTAAAAATCGAGACCAATGCGGTTGTCATCGCGATCCCTGCCGATGGTCCGTCTTTCGGCGTTGCACCTTCAGGCACGTGGATGTGAATGTCGCTCTTCTCGAACACTTCACTCTTGATGCCGAGCTTCTTCGCGCGACTGCGCATCACGGTGCGCGCCGCCTCAATCGACTCTTTCATCACGTCGCCCAATGTACCGGTGCGAATGATCGCGCCTTTGCCGGGCATAGTCATGGCTTCAATTGTCAGCAAGTCGCCGCCGACTTCCGTCCACGCCAAGCCGACCACCTGGCCGATTTGGTTTTCTTTTTCGGCGATGCCGTAATCGAAACGTCGAACGCCGAGGAATTTGTCGATGTTCTTGGAGGTCACCGCAACTTTTTTCTCCTGCTTTTTCAGCAGCAACAGCTTTACCACCTTACGGCAAATCTTGGAAATTTCACGTTCGAGAGAACGCACTCCAGCTTCCCGTGTGTAGTAACGAATGATGTCGCGGATCGCACCCTCGGCAATGCTGATTTCCTCTGCTTTCAGACCGTTGTTTTTGACTTGTTTAGGCAGCAGATAGCGTTGCGCGATATTCGTCTTTTCGTCCTCCGTGTAACCCGACAGTCGGATTACCTCCATCCGATCCAGCAAAGCCGGCGGGATGTTAAATGAGTTCGAGGTTGCGACAAACATCACATCCGACAAGTCGAAATCGACTTCGATGTAGTGGTCCGAAAACGTATGGTTCTGCTCTGGATCAAGCACCTCAAGCAAAGCGGAAGACGGATCGCCTCGGAAATCCATGCCCAGCTTGTCGATCTCGTCGAGCAGGAACAACGGGTTACGCACGCCAACCTTAGCCAGGCTTTGCAAAATCTTGCCCGGCATCGAGCCGATGTAAGTACGACGGTGGCCGCGGATCTCAGCCTCGTCGCGCACGCCGCCCAAAGCCATCCGCACGAACTTGCGATTGGTGGCGCGGGCGATCGACTGCCCCAGCGAGGTCTTGCCAACACCAGGAGGACCAACGAAGCACAGAATCGGCGCTTTCAGTTTATCGACGCGCTGTTGTACGGCGAGATATTCCAGAATGCGTTCCTTGACCTTATCGAGACCGTAATGATCGCCTTCCAGCACCTTCTCGGCATTTCCAAGTTCATTATTGACCTTGGATTTTTTCTTCCACGGCAAACCAACCAGTGTGTCGATGTAATTTCGCACCACTGTTGCTTCCGCAGACATTGGCGACATAAGCTTCAGTTTTTTTAGTTCGCTCTGCGCTTTTTCAAACGCTTCCTTCGGCATCTTGGCAGACAGGATTTTCTTTTCCAGCTCATCCAGATCGGCACCTTCTTCGCCTTCGCCAAGCTCTTTCTGGATCGCTTTGACCTGTTCGTTCAGGTAGTACTCGCGCTGAGACTTTTCCATCTGCCGCTTGACGCGACCGCGGATACGCTTTTCGACTTGAAGAATATCCAGCTCGCCTTCCAGCTGCCCAAGCAAGTGCTCGTAGCGCTTGGCGATATTGAAGATTTCCAGGATGACCTGCTTTTGCTCCAGCTTCAGAGGCAAATGTGCAGCGATGGTATCGGCGAGTCGACCCGCGTCATCAATGCCGGACAACGAGGTCAATATTTCCGGTGGAATTTTCTTGTTCAATTTGACGTATTGGTCAAATTGTTGAACGATTGCGCGACGCATTGCCTCCACTTCCGCCTCATCACCCAGCTCCGAGTCGACCGGAGTCAGGTCTGAGACGAAATGCGTGTCCAGTTCGCTGATGTGATGAATACGGGCGCGCTGGGCACCTTCCACCAATACTTTGACGGTACCATCAGGCAATTTCAACATTTGCAAAATGTTGGCGACGCAGCCGATTTCATAAATATCGTCTGCCGAAGGCTCATCCTTGGCAGCCGCTTTCTGAGCGGCCAGCATGATGCTCTTGCCCTGCTCCATCGCAGCTTCGAGCGCCTTGATCGATTTTGGACGCCCGACAAATAAAGGGATCACCATATGCGGGAATACAACCACATCCCGTAACGGCAAAAGCGGCAACTGCGTTTGTTCAGTAAATGTAGAAGTCGTCATGACGAGCCTTATCAAAAAAACTTATTAATGATGTTGGCACGAGTGGCCGAAACTCAAGCCCCAGTCTCAACAATAAATCACTACTTCTATTTGTTATGGCAAATAAAAAAAGCCACACGCGAAGTTACCTTCGGGTGGCTTTGCGATTGAAGCCAGATGAATTATATTTCGGCAAATTGTACTGCGATTGCGCGAAAAGATGGCTTAAAACCTTATTCCCTTCATGTTTTTACAAATCTCTAGAACGCCGTCAAGATCTGTAAAGAGCTGCCATCAGATGATGGCAGCTGGCAAAACATCAATTAACTCCAGTTACTTCGCGCCGGACACCTTCGGTTGCTCATGATAGATCAACAATGGTTTCGCACCGCTCGTGACCGTATTTTCATCAACCACCACCTTGGCGACATTTTGCTGACTTGGCAGGTCATACATCACGTCAAGCAGCACATGCTCCAGGATCGATCGCAAACCACGCGCACCGGTCTTGCGCGCCAGCGCTTTCTTGGCGATGGCATGGAGCGCAGCTGGTCGGATTTCAAGCTCGGCCCCCTCCATCTGCAGCAGCTTGGAGTATTGCTTAACAAGCGCATTCTTCGGTTCAATCAAAATCTCGATCAATGCAGCCTCGTTCAACTCCGTCAAGGTAGCAATCACCGGCAGGCGGCCGACCAGCTCTGGGATCAATCCGAAACGGGTTAAGTCCTCTGGCTCCGCGTCCAGCAGCACTTCGCTTGAGGTGCGCTCGCTCTGGCTCTTAACATTTGCCGAAAAGCCGATCCCGCTTTTTTCCGAGCGTTCTGAAATGATCTTGGCAAGACCATCGAAAGCGCCGCCGCAAATGAACAGGATATTGGTGGTGTCAATCTGCACGAAATCCTGATTCGGGTGCTTGCGCCCGCCTTGCGGCGGCACCGAAGCCATGGTGCCTTCGACCAGTTTCAACAGCGCTTGCTGCACGCCCTCACCTGACACATCGCGGGTAATCGACGGATTATCCGACTTGCGCGAGATCTTATCGATCTCATCAATGTAGACAATACCTTTTTGCGCCTTCTCTACTTCGTAATTGCAATTTTGCAGCAATTTTTGAATGATGTTTTCGACGTCTTCGCCGACATACCCGGCTTCGGTCAACGTGGTGGCATCGGCGATCACGAACGGCACATTCAGCATGCGCGCCAGCGTTTGCGCCAGTAAGGTCTTGCCTGATCCGGTTGGACCGATCAGCAGGATATTGCTTTTAGCTAGCTCGACGTCATCCTTCTTGCCAAGGTGCTTGAGGCGCTTATAGTGGTTATAGACCGCCACCGACAAGATCCGCTTGGCAGTTTTTTGCCCGATCACATACTGGTCGAGCAAATCGCAGATTTCCTGCGGAATCGGCAGTTCCGATTTTTGCCCATCCAGCGTTTCGACATTTGAGGCCTCATCAGTAATGATGTCATTGCAGAGGTCGATGCATTCATCACAAATGAATACCGACGGACCCGCGATGAGTTTTTTTACCTCGTGCTGGCTTTTGCCACAAAAGGAGCAATAAAGCAGTTTTTCGCCGCTGGAAGATTTTTTATCAGGCATAGAGACACTGTTTAAGTAAGAGTACGTTTGGCATTGATTTGATATTACCTGCGAAAAGCAAATTCGTCACGACACCAGCCAACAAAAGCGCTTCGGACAACTGTCTTTGAGGCACATTGCCGTATCGATTGTAGCCACGCAAGAACATCTAGAACCGGTTTGAAAAGCAAAACGCCCGAACCTTCGGGTCCGGGCGTTTTGCGCGATACATACCAATCAAGAGCGTGTCGCCAGAACCTTATCAATCAGACCGTATTCCACCGCTGCGTGCGCAGACATGAAATTATCGCGATCGGTATCCTTGCTGATCTGGTCAACGGTTCTGCCGGTTTTTTCCGCCAGAATACCGTTCAGACGCTCGCGCAGATACAAAATCTCACGCGCCTGGATTTCGATATCCGAAGCTTGCCCTTGTGCACCGCCTAGCGGTTGATGAATCATGATGCGCGAGTTTGGCAGTGAAAAGCGCTTGCCCTTGGCGCCTGCAGCCAACAAGAACGCGCCCATCGATGCAGCCATGCCCGTGCACAGCGTCGACACGTCCGGCTTGATGAACTGCATCGTATCGTAAATCGCCATACCGGCAGAGACCGATCCGCCGGGAGAGTTGATATACAGGGAGATATCCTTCTCAGGATTTTCGCTTTCGAGAAACAGCAATTGCGCGACCACCAGATTGGCAGTCTGGTCATTGACCGGACCGACCAGGAAGATCACACGCTCGCGTAACAAGCGCGAATAAATATCGTACGAACGCTCGCCGCGACCACTTTGTTCGATCACGATCGGCACCATTCCGAGCATGTCAGTATCGAGTGCCGAATTACGATTAAAGCCTGTCATATTTTTCCTTATGGAGAGCGCTCAAAACCTGATTGACGCTGCCACCTATAAAACCTGTTGCGTCACCCAAGCTCATCACGAGCTTGGGTCGCTTGCTACGATTCTTATAGGTGTTCCAGGACAATTAAGCCTGTTGCCCGTTGTTGCTCATCAATTCATCAAACGCTACCGATTTCTCGGTGACCTTTGATTTGCCCAGCACGTAGTTAACGACGTTTTCTTCCAAAACAAGGGCTTCGACTTCGGACAAACGACGGCGATCGCTGAAATAATATTTCAATACTTGTTGCGGATCTTCGTAGCTTTGAGCGAAGTCTTCAACCTGCGCCTTCACCTGTTCCGGTGTCGCTTGCAGTTTGTTTTCCTTGACCACTTCGGCCAGGATCAATCCCAGGCGAACGCGACGCTCGGCTTGCGCTGTGAACAGTTCTGGAGGGAATGGCATGTCGTTGACGTTCATGCCGCGTTGCGCCATATCCTGACGGGTCATTTCGACCAGGCGTTGCACGTCTTGCTCGACCAATGATTTTGGCACGTCCAGATCGCTTACCTTGATCAACGCGTCCATCACGCTATCTTTGTTCTTGGCCTTGACGCGGGAACCCACTTCGCGCTCCAGGTTGAGTTTGATGTCGGCGCGCATTTTTACCAGATCACCGTCTTCGATGCCCAGTGTTTTAGCGAACTCAGCGTCAACTTCAGGCAGGTGCGCCCACTCCAATTTCTTCAGAGTAATCGTGAATTCGGCAGTTTTGCCGGCAACATCCTTGCCGTGATAGTCAGTAGGGAATGCCAGATCAAAGGTCTTGGCTTCGCCGACTTTGAGTCCGATCGTAGCGCTTTCGAATTCTGGCAGCATGCGGCCTTCGCCCAGTACGTATGCGTAGTCGTCAGCTTTGCCACCCTGGAATTCGACGCCGTCGATCTTGCCGACGAAATCGACTGTAACGCGGTCGCCGTTTTGAGCCGACAGATCGCTGCCGCCATCGCCATGCGCGCCCTGCTCGCCTTTAACGTGATAGTGCACACGTTGCTTGCGCAGGATGTCGATGGTCTTGTCGATTTCAGCGTCGCTGACTTCCGCTTTGGTTTTTTCGACTTCTACGCCAGCCAGATCACCGATCTTGACTTCAGGATAGACTTCGAAAGTCGCATCAAATGCGAGTGTGCCCTCAGCCACGCCTTCGCTGGTCTTGGGCTCGATCTTTGGAAAACCGGCAACGCGCAGATTGTTTTCATTGGCGGCATTGTTGAATGCGCTGCCAACTTTGTCGTTCAGCACTTCGGTTTCCACTTGATATCCATATTGTGCAGCGACCATTTTCATCGGCACTTTACCTGGGCGGAAGCCAGGAGCCTTAGCCGTGCGAGCGCGAACTTTCAAGCGCTTTTCGACTTCAGTCTGCACTTCGCTCAATGCGATGGTGAGGGTAATACGGCGTTCAAGTTTATCCAGAGTTTCGACTGCAGTTGCCATGTGAATCGTCCAAAAATAAAAAATTCTGTGGAGCGACCAGAGGTGATCAAGCCGCCTGAGAATCCCGGAACTCCGGATTCCCTGTTGACCAGAGCGGCGGATTATCGCCGCTTTCATCCCATCTCTGTCGCGCTAAAGTCCGTTATTCTATACGTAAATTTGGTTGTTGCGCCAAAACCAGCAATACCGCCCCGGCAATACCTGCTTATTTGACAGGAATCGGGCTATTTGCCGGTACCGGCACCGCTGTAACGCTGTTTTGCGGGCTGCCGTCAACCAACTTATCGGAGTAAGTCAGGTAGATAAGCGTATTGCGCTTCGGGTCGATCACGCGAACGATATGCAGGCGCTTGAACAGCACCGACATCCGCTCTGTAAATACATCTTCCTGCAATGGCAGTTTGCCCGTGAATTGCACCGTAGCCGCAACCTGGCGACAGGCAATCGATGCCTCGGCACGATCTTCGGCCAAACCAACCGTGCCCTTGACGCCGCCGGTACGCGCTCTCGATACATAGCAGGTAACGCCCTGCACCTTGGGATCGTCATAAGCCTCAACCACGACCCTATCATTGCGCCCGATCCAGCGGAATGCCGTGCTTACCTCGCCAATCTGCTCAGACGCCGCCTGCACGACACCGGACGCGACGGCGCTAAGTCCGAGCAACGTTATCAGAACCAAAGATTTTGCACGCATAGCTCCCCCGACAGAAAAGTCAAAAAATGCTCCAGGCATAAAAAAACCCTCCTGAGAGGGTTTCTACATTTCCAGCCAGCCGGACAATATTTACCGACAAGCCTGGTGCGACCGAGAGGACTCGAACCTCCACAAGATTGCTCTCGACAGGACCTAAACCTGTTGCGTCTACCAATTTCGCCACGGTCGCATTTGAATCAATCGGTCTACGCGATTGAACAGCCGGCTATTCTACTTCAAGCTTTGAAATATGGCGAGAGGGGAACCACCCACTTTCGCCATATTTTTATGGTGGAAATATTCGCTAGCCCGGCTTCCTGACCCGGAACCAGGCTGCATATAAAGCCGGCAGGAATAGCAGGGTCAAGCCGGTGGCAACGATCAGGCCACCCATGATCGCCACCGCCATCGGCCCCCAAAACACCGAACGCGATAAAGGAATCATAGCCAGCACCGCCGCCGCCGCGGTCAGCATGATAGGCCGGCAGCGCCGCACAGCCGATTCGACCACGGCATTCCACGGCGCCACACCTGCGGCGATATCGTGCTCGATCTGGTCGATCAAAATCACCGAATTGCGAATGATCATGCCGAACAGTGCAATCACCCCGAGTTGCGCGACAAATCCGAATGGCCGCTGCAATATCAGCAAGGCCATCGCCGCACCGGCGATCCCCAGCGGTCCGGTCAGGAACACCAGCAATGCCCGCGAAAAACTATGCAATTGCAGCATCAGCAAAGTGAAGATAATGAAAATCACCAAGGGCACATTGGCTGCGATCGAGTCCTGCGCCCGGCCAGCGTCATGCGCGGCGCCGGCGACATCAATGACATAACCAGGCGGCAATTGCGCGCGGATTTTGTCCAGTTGCGGATTGATCTGAGCCGTCACCGTCGGCCCCTGCACACCATCCACCACATCGGCCTGAACCGTGATCGCCCAGTTGCGCCACTCGCGCCAGGCCACCCCCGGCTCCCACACCAATTTAACGCTGGCGATTTGCGCCAGCGGCACCGACTTGCCGCTGGCCGTCGGCACATTGGCTTGATTGAGCGCATCCATCGTCGACCGCTCATCGGACGGCTGCCTTACAACGATGTCGATCAGGCGGTCATGTTCGCGATATTGGCCGATCGTGCTACCAGTCAACAGTGTGTTGACCGTCTGCATCACGGTTTGCGAACCGATCCCTAGAGCACGCAATTTATCTTGATCGAGATCCACCCGCAGCACCTTGACCGACTCATTCCAGTTGTCATTGAGGCCGACGATGTTGCGATTGCCATTCATTACCTCTTTCACCTGATCGGCGATGGCCCTGACCTTGAGCGCATCGGTGCCGCTGACGCGGAACTGCACCGCATAGGGCACCGGCGGACCGCTTTGCAGCAATTTCACGCGTCCGCGCACTTCGGGGAAATCATGCTTGAAGACATCTTCGATTTTCAGCCGCAATTTGTCGCGCGATGCCAGATCTTTGGCCAGCACCACCATTTGCGCAAGATTAGTCTGCGGAAAAATCTGATCCAGAGGCAGATAGAAACGCGGACTGCCGGTGCCGATGTAACTGGTGACGCTTTCCAAGCCATCCTGACGCCGGATGAAAGCCTCGAATTTTTTTGCCTGCGCCTCGGTAGCGCTGAAAGACGAACCTTCCGGCAGCCATAATTCGACCATCAATTCCGTCCGACTGGAATCCGGGAAAAATTGCTGCTCGATAAACTTGAAGCCGAACAGGCCCAGGCCAAACGCCGCCAGCGTCAGCAAAATCGTGGTCTTGCGCCATTCGACGCACCAGTTGACTGTCCTTCTGACGCGGGTATAGAACGGCGTATCGAACAGCTCATGATGACCATCGGCGCCGGCGGCCGGCTTCACTTTCAACAACAAATAACCGAGGTAAGGCGTAAACAGCACCGCCGCCAGCCAGGAAATCAGCAAGGCCAGCGCATTCACCGAAAATATTGAAAAGGTATATTCGCCAGCCGCCGATTTAGCCAGGCCGATCGGCAAAAATCCGGCGGCCGTAATCAAGGTGCCGGTCAACATCGGCATCGCGGTCGAGGTATAGGCGAAGGTCGCCGCTTCCAACCGCGACAACCCCTCTTCCATCTTGCGCACCATCATTTCGACCGCGATGATGGCGTCATCCACCAGCAAACCGAGCGCGATGATCAACGCACCCAACGATATTTTGTGCAAGTCGATGTTGAAAATCCGCATACACAAAAAAGTCACGGCCAGCACCAGCGGAATCGTCAACGCCACCACCAAGCCGGGGCGCACATCGACGCGGAACGGTTTGGTGTGCAAGCCAAGCGAAAAAAAGCTGACCGCCAGTACGATCAGCACGGCTTCGATCAATGTTTTGATGAATTCATTGACCGATTCCGCAACCACCTTCGGCTGGTTGGATACCCGCTCCAGCTCTATCCCCACCGGCAATTTGGCCTTGATTGCGGCCACCACCTTCTCCATCTCCTTGCCCAGCGTGATGATGTCGCCGCCTTTCGCCATTGAGACACCCAAGCCGATCACTTCCTTACCGTTGAAGTGCATTTTGCTTATGGGCGGATCCTGGTATTCGCGCTTGATCACAGCGAAGTCGCCGAGCCGGAAAGTGGTGGCGGCACCCGGCGCACCGGCCCGCAATTGCAGATTTTCCAAGTCTTTCGGCGATGCCAGTGCCCCGCTGACGCGGATTTGCAGATTGTCACTGGGGGTTGCCAGCAACCCGGTCGATTGCAGCGCATTTTGCGCACTCAATTGATTGACGATGTCCTGCAGCGTGATGCCTAGTTGCGAGAATTTTTTCTGCGAAAACTCGATGAATATTTTTTCATCCTGGACGCCGAACATTTCAACCTTGTCCACCGACGGCACAGTCAGCAATTGCTGACGCACAAAATCGGCGTAATCCTTGACATCGGCATAATTGAAACCATCGCCGGAAATCGCAAAAATCGAGCCGTAGGTATCGCCGAATTCATCATTAAAAAACGGCCCCAGCACCCCTTGCGGCAAAGTCAGGCGCATGTCGTTGATTTTCTTGCGGACCTGGTACCAGGCGTCGACCGTGTCTTTTGGCGTTGCGGCCTCTTGCAATTGCAAGATGATCAGCGTCTCGCCCGGCTTGGAATAGCTGCGAATGGTATCGACGTGCGGCGTTTCCTGAAGCTTTTTCTCCAGCTTGTCGGTGACCTGATCGGCCATCTGCAGTGCTGTGGCGCCCGGCCACTGGGCCGACACCACCATCGCGCGGAAGGTAAACGGCGGATCTTCGTCCTGCCCCAGACGGCCATAACTCATGATGCCGCCAATCAGCAGCGCCACCATCAGGTAACGCGTCAGCGGGATATGTTCGAGCGCCCAGCGCGATAGATTGAAACCGTTTCCCTTGCTCATTGCACAGCCCCACTGGCTGTGGAAGAAGTTTGGGCTACCTTGGCTGGAGTCGATGCCGTCTTATCGCCATGCGCTACGGGCTCGGGCGCGTTCAGGATGGTGACTTTTTGCCCTGATTTCAGCTGGTTGACGCCTGCGGTCACCACTTGCTGACCGGCAGCCAGGGCGCCGGCGATCAGGACATCGTTCCCTTGCTGACCGGCGATTTGCACCGGCACTTGCCGCACGGCGCCATGCTCGACCACCCACACTACGCTGTGATCCTGGACCCGCAATAGCGCGGTGAGCGGGACCTTGATCGCGTTGTCGCTGGTTTTGCTGGCGAACGCGGCATACGCGGTCATGCCAAGTTTGACATTGGGCGCATCGTCGGGAATCGCAATCTTGATGCTATAGGTACGAGTGACAGGATCGGCAATCGGCGACACCTCGCGCACCGTGCCATGAATCACCTGTTGCGGATCGGCCCATAAGCGCACGCGCACATCGGTGCTGCGACGTAATGCATCAACCTGGTTTTCCGGCGCACCGACCACCACTTGCTTGGCGCCCTGGCGCGCCACATTGACCACCGGCGTGCCGGCAGCGACCACCTGCCCGGCTTCGGCATGAATCCCGGTCACCACGCCATCCACATCCGATGCCAGCGTGGCATAAGCGGTTTGATTGAGCTGCCCCTTGAAAGCCGCCTGGGCTTGATCGTAAGTCGATTGGGCCGCCTTGAACGCGGTGTCCTTGGCCTCCAACACTGCCTGGCTGACGAAATTCTTGTCGCGCAATTCCTGATAGCGCTTCAAATCGGCTTGCGCCAGATCCCGATTGCTTGCCGCAGACTTCACCGCCGCCACGGCCTGCGCCTGCGACAATTGCAAATCTTGCGGGTCGAGCCGCATCAACACCTGACCGCGCTTGACAGTGCTGCCGACCTCGACCTGGCGGGCGATAATCTTGCCGCCGACCCGGAATCCGAGCTGCGACTCATAGCGCGCCTGGACTTCCCCAGGAAATTCCGATATGACGTCGGCATTCGCCGGCGTCAGCACTATCACTCTTACCGGCCGGATGTCTTCTGCCTTTTCGGCCGGCTTGGAACAGGCTGTTAGCGCAACCAACAGGCAGGCGGCAAACAATTTGGCAGTACGCGCGGCAACTTCTGGCAGTGCTGCTTGACGCGGATTTATCGGGGTCAACACGGTTTTTCCTTTACTATTCGGGGCTGAAAATGCGCCTGCGATTGACTGCCGCTGCTTGAGCAGGCCATCGCGGCACTGCGATGCGAGCGTGCCGGCAAGTTCATAAACAGCTTTAAGTCCAGCTTTTAAGTCGGCAATTATAGTTGCCCGTGATCATGATTGACCACGGCTATTTGGTAACCGATCAGGCAAACAGCAACAGTCCAATTTCTTTTTTCCAAACAACAACACACTGTTTACGCGCTAAATGTCTGTCAATCATTACGAAAATTTCCCGGTGGCGTCGCTGCTGCTGCCAGCGCCTCTGCGCCCTGCAGTACGGGCAATATACGCCTTCGCGCGCAGCGCCGACGATATCGCCGATGAAGGTGATGCCACGCCCGAAGATCGCTTGCGCGCGTTGCGCGCCTATGAAGCGGCACTGGACCTGATCGAACAAGGCCAACCGGCTGAAAGCGCGTTGTTCCAGACA
Source organism: Paraherbaspirillum soli (assembly GCF_042654985.1). Lineage (NCBI taxonomy): Bacteria > Pseudomonadati > Pseudomonadota > Betaproteobacteria > Burkholderiales > Oxalobacteraceae > Paraherbaspirillum > Paraherbaspirillum soli. Next base: position 125,504 of record NZ_JBHSMT010000012.1, read on the forward strand.
CTGGAACAAACCATCGCCAGCCATCGGCTGCCGCTGACACCGTTTCGCGACTTGCTGTCGGCATTCAAGCAGGATGTCGTGACCACCCGTTACACCCAGTTTGGCGATTTGCTGGATTATTGCCGGCGCTCGGCCAATCCGGTCGGCTGCCTGATGCTGCATTTATATGGCGAGGCGACCACATTGAATTTGCGCGATTCGGATGCGATCTGCTCGGCATTGCAGTTAATAAACTTCTGGCAGGATGTCGCGATCGACTGGCCCAAGGCGCGGATTTACCTGCCGCTGGAAGACCTGCAACGCTTCGGCGTGACCCAGGCCCACATTGCCGAAGGCATCGTCGATCATGCCTGGCGCCGATTGATGCAGTTCGAGGTGCAGCGTGCGCGCACCATGATGACCGGCGCCAAGCCGCTGGCGCTGCGGCTGCCGGGCCGGATCGGCTGGGAACTGCGCCTGGTGATACAAGGCGGATTGCGCATCCTGGAGCGGCTGGAAGCGGTCGATTACGACGTGTTCCGTCATCGGCCAAAACTCAATAAAGCCGATTGGATACTGCTGGCATGGCGTGCCGTGCGCATGGGGCACGCCTAAGATCTGCAACAGCCGGCGGATGAGCGCAGGGTTATCCGTCATGTGACGCTCAACATGCGACGATTGCGACCGGCATTGCAACCGGCATTGCGGCGGAAGGCGCTACGCTTTTCCGCCCTACTATCCATGACAAAAAGGTGCTGCGTAGGCTCTAAAAGATGACTCTGTAAAAAGTTATTCTTTCAGTCATCCGTTTTTACGTATACTCCCGGGCAAGCCGAATTCAGCAATGCGCGGCGGTTGCCCTTGTCATTTTTATCAGCCTTTATATCCATGTCCCCCGACGATTACTGTCAGCAAAAAGCCGCTCAGAGCGGTTCCAGTTTTTATTACAGCTTCCTGTTTTTGCCGCAGGAACGTCGCCGCGCCATCACCGCGCTCTATGCGTTCTGCCGTGAAGTCGACGACACCGTCGACGAATGCACGGATGCCAGCGTAGCCCGCAACAAATTGATGTGGTGGCGCAAGGAAATCGCCGCCATGTTGGCCGGCAATCCATCCCATCCAGTGACGCAGGCGTTACAACCGCATTTGCAGCCTTACGGACTCGACGGCAAGCACCTGCAAGCCATCATCGACGGCATGGAGATGGATCTGGACCAGACCCGTTATCTCGACTTCCCTGGCCTGAAGCGATATTGCTGGCATGTCGCCAGCGTCGTCGGCATCTTATCGGCCAGCATCTTTGGCGTCAGCCAGCCGCAGACTCTCGAATTCGCCGAAAAACTCGGCCTGGCGTTTCAATTGACCAACATCATTCGCGACGTCGGCGAAGATGGCCGCAAGGGCCGGATTTACCTGCCGGTCAACGAATTGCAGCAGTTCAATGTCACCGCCGCCGACATCCTGAACGCCCGCCACACTGACAACTTTGTCAGCCTGATGCGGTTCCAGGTAGCGCGCGCGCAGCAAGCCTACGACGAGGCATTTGCCTTGCTGCCGAAGGAAGATCGACGTGCGCAGCGTCCCGGCCTGATGATGGCCGCCATCTATCGCGCGCTGCTGACCGAAATCGAGCGCGACGGCTTTCACGTGCTGAATCAACGCATATCGCTGACGCCGATCCGTAAATTGTGGCTGGCATGGAAAACCTATGTGCGCGGTTGAACCGGCACGCTCAACCATGCTGAAATGACTGTCTCCGCAAAAAATATCGCCGTTATCGGCGCTGGCTGGGCCGGCTGTGCGGCAGCGGTCGAACTGGCGCGCGCCGGCCGCCAGGTCACCTTGTTCGAGGCCGGCCGTTACCTCGGCGGGCGGGCGCGCCGGGTCGAGATCAACGGCAGCACGCTGGATAACGGCCAGCACATTTTGCTCGGCGCTTACCGCCAAAGCCTGCAATTGATGCGCACGGTCGGCATCGATCCGTCCGCCGCGACGCTACGCTTGCCGTTGCAGATGTGCTACCCGGCCGATAGCGGCGGCATGACCTTCGCCGCGCCGCGCCTGCCGGCTCCGCTGCATTTGTTGCTGGCGCTGTGCCGTGCGCGCGGGCTCAAGCGCGACGACAAGCTGGCGCTGGCGCGCTTCTCTTCCGCTGCGCGCTGGATGGGCTGGCAATTGAACGACGATTGCAGCGTCAGCACTTTGCTGGAACGCTTCAACCAGACCGAACGCCTGATCCAGCTGATGTGGCGGCCATTGTGCATCGCCGCGCTAAATACGCCGCCGGAACAGGCTTCGGCCCAGGTTTTCCTGGCTGTGCTGCGCGACAGCCTGGGTGCGCGCCGCAGCGCTTCCGACATGCTGCTGCCGCGCGTCAACCTGAGCGGCCTGTTTCCAGAGCGCGCTGCCGCTTTTATCGAACAACGCGGCGGCAGCGTCCGGCACGGCTGCCACGTCAGGCAACTGCGCGAGTACCCGAATCGCCACGATCGCCGGTGGAAGCTTGCGGGAAATGGATTCAGCGAAGAGTTCGATGCAGTCGTGATCGCCACGCCGCCCGACATGGCAGCCAATTTGCTGAGCGGCCTGATAGCGCCGGCACTGACTTCCGTATTGCGCGGTTTCAGTTATGAACCGATCACCACCTGCTACTTGCAATATGCCGCCGACACGCGGCTCGAACGGCCGTTCTTCGCATTGGTAGACCGTCCGGGCAGCACCTCGAATAGCGCCGCCTGGGGTCAATTCGTATTCGATCGCGGCCAGCTCGATCCGGCTCAGGCTGGCTTGCTGGCCGTGGTGATCAGCACCTCGTCCGCCGCCATCGAAGCCGGCCGCGACATGCTGGGACAAGCGGTTGCGGCACAACTGGCCGAGGTCTTCCGCCAACCGCAACTGGCGCATCCAGACTGGATCAAGGTCATTTCAGAGAAACGGGCAACCTTCGCCTGCACCCCGGGCCTGATCCGCCCAGCCAACCGCGTACCCGAGTTGGACGGTGTGATGCTGGCCGGCGATTACACCGTCAGCGACTATCCGGCAACGTTGGAGGCTGCGGTGCGCAGCGGCATGCTGGCGGCGCAGGAATTGCTTGGCAGCTGAACCGGCGCCAGCTCAGGTGATCGGCGGTGTACTTTCTTTTTTCAATGGCGGCGTGCCCTCCTTGAACAACTGGCCAAGCTGTTTGCGCAAGTCCGGCGTGTCTTCATGGTGATGCACGCTGACCGCATGCTGGACTGCCGCCTCCAGCAGTTCGCTATCGGTATCTGCGCTGATCGCCACCGAGCAGTTCATGTCGCTCGGATATTCGCGGCAGTCGATGTATTTGCGTGGCATGGTAGCTCCTGAATAGATGTCATTAGGTTGCACTGAAACGCCAATCCGTCGCTGCTTCAGCGGGTTCGCTCCAGAATTCAAGCATAGGTTTACAGGGATGGATGTCAAAGACGATTTGGACCTGATCCGAGATGCCTGATGCCAAACGGCAATCGACTTTCCCCCATGGCTACTATTTTTTCCTCTACGATAGAGGGCTGGCCTAAGCCATGGCAGCAAACTCATTTCCAATAGCCAAAATCAGATTCACGGAGAACCCACATGCCCGTCATTACCTGCGTCGAAGATCTGCGCATACTTGCCCAGAAGCGGGTGCCGAAAGCGTTTTACGATTACGCCGACAGTGGTTCTTATACCGAATGCACCTACCGCGCCAACAGCAGCGATCTGGCGGCGCTGAAATTGCGCCAGCGGGTAGCCATCAACGTCGATCAACGCAACATCGCTACCCAGATGATCGGGCAAGACGTGACGATGCCGGTGGCAATTGCCCCGACCGGCCTGACCGGCATGCAATGGGCCAACGGCGAAATGCTAGGTGCGATCGCCGCCGAAAAATTCGGTATCCCCTTCACCCTGTCGACCATGAGCATTTGTTCGATCGAAGACGTTGCCAGCGTGACCACCAAGCCATTCTGGTTTCAGTTGTACGTGATGCGCGATCGCGGCTTCGTCAGATCGCTGATCGAGCGCGCCAAGGCGGCCAAGTGTTCGGCGCTGGTACTGACGCTGGACCTGCAAATTCTCGGCCAGCGCCACAAGGATTTGAAAAACGGCATGTCGGTGCCGCCCAAACTGACGCTGGCCAATGTGCTGGACCTGGCCACCAAACCCGGCTGGGTCTTGCGCGCGCTCGGTGCCCGCAAGACGTTCGGCAACCTGGCCGGCCACGTCAAGGGCGGCTCCGGCATCCTGACGCTCAGTCAGTGGACCGCGAGCCAGTTCGACCCGACCTTGTGTTGGGACGACATTGCCTGGATCAAGGAGCAATGGGGCGGCAAGCTGATTCTGAAAGGGATCCTGGATGTCGAAGACGCCAGGATTGCCGCCACCACCGGCGCCGATGCGATCGTCGTCAGCAACCACGGCGGGCGCCAATTGGACGGTGCGGTATCGTCGATTTCGGCGCTGCCGGCGATTGTCGATGCGGTAGGCGATCGGATTGAAGTCTGGTTCGACGGCGGCATTCGCAGCGGCCAGGACGTGTTGAAAGCCGTCGCCCTCGGCGCCAAAGGCACCATGATCGGCCGCGCCTTTCTGTATAGCCTGGGTGCGATGGGCGAAGCTGGGGTCACCAAGATGCTGGAGATTCTGAGGCAGGAACTGGATGTCAGCATGGCGCTGACCGGGACCAGGGATATTCGGGATGTAGGACAGCAGGTTTTATCCAATTACCCGGCTCCGTGACTGCCTTCTTTTATTCCAATTGATACGCCGCTTCTAACTAGTTGGGGACAGAGTAATTCGTCGCGCTACGGCGACTCTTAAACTCTGTCCCGCAATTGTTGTGGCTTCTCTGTCCTGCAAATATTTACAATTTTCCCGCCTTCTTCAACCGATACGTCAAGCCATCGACAATATCCTGATGATCGAATTTCCTGGCCAGATCAATCGCCGTCATGCCGACATCGTTTTTCAAAGTCGCGTCGGCGCCGGCATCCAGCAGCAGCTTGACCGTCAGGATTTTCCCGGCGCGGGCCGCCATCATGATCGGCGTTGTATGGTTGGGCGAGCCGGCATCGATATAGGCGGAGGCGTCCAGCAACATCTGGACGATCTCGTCGTTGCCTACCGCAGCGGCATAATGCAGCGCGGTCCAGCCGGTGTTGTTGGGTTCTGCCTCCTTATCCAGCAAAGCCTTGACCGCGGCCACCTTGCCTTTATATGAGGCAATCATCAGAGCGGTATCGCCGTTGCGGGCACGCGCATTGAGGTCGATGCCGCGGGCGTTCAGTAGCACCGCAAAGACCTTCTTCGAGTCCTCCTGCAAGGCCAGCATCAATCCGCTCTCGCCGCGCTGGGGCTCGACCAGATTAGGATCGACGCCATGCGCCAACAGCGCCTGCATGCCGCGCTCGTCATCCATTTTGACCGCCTTGAAATAATCATCGGTCTTATTCGCCTTGCTTGACAGTGGCAAACAGCCAAATACAAGCACCAATACCAGCACCATACGAAAGAAAGCCGAAGTTCGACTATGACTCTGCGGATTAAACATGCGCTTGGTCCTTTGTTAGCTTGAACAATTTGAAAAAATTATCTGTCGTCTGTTGCGCCACCTGGGCTGCCGGCACCTGTTTCAGGTTGGCCAGAAACTCGCCGACGTGCATGACCCATCCCGGCTCGTTCATTTTCCCACGGTGCGGCACCGGCGCCAGGTAGGGCGAATCGGTCTCGATCAAGGTGCTTTCCAGCGGCACCGCCAGCGCCACCGCCTGCAACTCCTTGGCGCTCTTGAAAGTCACGATGCCGGAAAACGAAATATAAAACCCCATCGCGATGGCTGCCTCGGCCACTTCCAGCGATTCGGTAAAGCAGTGCATCACGCCGCCAGCGCCGCCGGCGTCGGTACCGGCGCCCTCTTCCTGCATGATGCGGATGGTGTCGGCGGACGCGGCGCGGGTGTGAATGATCAACGGTTTGCCGGTTGCGCGGGAAGCACGAATGTGACGGCGGAAGCGTTCACGCTGCCATTCCAGATCGCCTTGCAAGCGGAAATAGTCGAGTCCGGTTTCGCCGATGGCGATAATTTTCGGATGATCGGACAGCCGGATCAAATCATCCACGCTGGGTTCGGGTGTGTCCTCGTAATCGGGATGAACGCCGACCGATGCATAGATATTCGGATAGTTTTTTGCCAGTTCCAGCACTTGCGGAAAATCGGGCAAATCGACCGATACGCAAAGTGCATGGGTGACGTGATTTTGCGCCATCCTGGCGAGAATTTCCGGAAGCCTGGCGGACAGTTCGGGGAAATTTATATGGCAGTGGGAATCGATATACATGGGGGCGATTATATAGGCTGCAGACGGCGCTCACGAAGTAAGCGGCGTTAAAAAGGGGCGGAGTTTTTTCGCATTGCAACTGCGAAAAGACTCCGCCCCATTCAATTTCTCAACGACAAACCTATTTATGCAGACAAGCCAAGAACCTGTCGCTGCAACAGGATAAGATCGCTAATCCCGACTTGCGCCAGATCCAGCAAGCTATTCAAGGTCGGACGGTCGAAGGCGACGCCTTCGGCGGTTCCCTGCACCTCAATAAAGTGACCGGCATCGGTCATGACGACGTTCATGTCGGTATCGCAGCCGGAGTCCTCCACATAATCCAGGTCCAGCACCGGTGTTCCTTGATAGACGCCGACCGAGATCGCGGCGACAAAATGCTTGAGCGGCATCGCGGCAATCGCCTTGCTTTCCACCAGTCCCGAAAAAGCATCGTAGGCGGCGACCATGGCCCCGGTAATCGACGCGGTGCGCGTGCCGCCATCAGCCTGGATTACATCGCAATCGAGATGCAAGGTGCGCTCGCCGAATGCCTGCAAATCGAAGGCGGCGCGCAACGAGCGGCCGATCAGGCGCTGGATTTCCTGCGTGCGGCCGGATTGCTTGCCTCTGGCTGCTTCGCGATCCATGCGGGTATTGGTGGAGCGCGGCAGCATGCCGTACTCGGCCGTCAACCAGCCCTGGCCTTTGCCTTTCAAAAAACCGGGGACTTTTTCTTCCAGGCTGGCGGTACAGATCACTTTGGTGTCGCCGAATTCGACCAGCACCGAACCCTCGGCGTGCTTGGTGTAATTACGGGTCAGGCGCACGTCGCGCAAGGCATCGGCGGCGCGTCCGCTGGGGCGGGTAATGGACGACATGAGAATTTATTCCTTAGGTGTGAGGCTGGATGTTTTTTCGATCGCGCCGCGGATTTCTGCGATCGCCTTCTCGATATCGGCATCGTTAAATGCCTCATCGGCATCGGTAGCGCCAAGCCGCGGAGCCTGAATGGTGGTGGTCAGACTGCCGATCGGCAAGGTGTGGGTGACGATACTGGATGGATCGTCGAGATTCGGGTCGCTGCCCCAAGCCATCGCCAGTGCGGTCACATTGTCGCTGGTCTTGCCGGCAATCCCGAGCGCGCTGGTAATGAGCTCCGGTATCGCCCGCACAATGGTGCTGGTTTGCAGGCGCTGCGCCATGGTGTGATCCGGCAGCACCGACCACAAGCCATCGGAACACAGCAACATGACGTCGCCGGCCTGCAGACTCACGCGCCGCGACAGTTCGACTATCGGCATATTGTTGGCGCCGAGGCAATTGAACAATTTGTTGCGATCAGGATGCGTGGCCCGTTCCGATGGATCGGCCTTGCCTTGTGCAATCAGGCTCTCGATCCTCGAATGATCGCGGGTGCGGGCCAGGATTTGCCCGTCGCGCATCCAGTACAGCCGCGAATCGCCGCAGTGCGCCCAAAATGCGCTGTTATGCTGAATCAGGCAGGCAACCACGGTAGTACGGGGAGTTTCCGACAGTTTATGGACATCCTTGTAACGATGGATTTCCATGTGGGCGGCATAAAAACTGTCTTCCAGAAAACGTTCCGGCTTCTTGATATAGGGTTGCGCATTTTTCTGAAACAGCGAACCGATCGTCTGCATCGCGATATTGGCCGCGATCTCGCCGTGCAGGTGGCCGCCCATGCCGTCGGTCAGCAACAGCAGCAAAGCGTCGCGTGTAAAGCTGTAGCCCATCCGGTCTTGATTGACCTTGCGGCCGCCGATATGGCTCTCTTGATAAACAGAAAATCGCATGAAAACTCAGTAAGTAATTCTTATTGGAAATATCGCTCAAAAAAACACTCTTGGAATAACCCGCCCATAACGCTAGACGGCGAACTATTGCGTGTTTTCCTGAATCATCGTGTTCGGGTTGCTCACTGGCTTTCTGCGAAACTCGAGTTGGGTAAAGAAGACGCTGCGAATTTTGCGCGTGATCCGATCCGGTATGCTCACCACCTCTTCCTGCACCGGTTCCATCAAAGCTCGCTGCACCGCGAACACGCTTTGCGGTCTTTGCATCGGATCGATCATCAGGCACCAGCGCACCACCTGGATCAGCTCCGCTGAATACAGCCCTTCCAATCTGCGGAAATGGCCTTCCATTTTGTCGTTCAGCTTGCGTTGATCGACCGGTTGCGGCGGCGCACCCACCATGCAGGCGAAAATCGACGCGCCGATGCTGTAAATATCGGTCCACGGACCCAGATTGCCGTTCCGCTCATACAACTCGGCCGGCGCAAAGCCCGGTGTGTACATCGGATACAGCTTCGGCGAATCGGAGCGCAAGGTTTGGCGAGCCGCGCCGAAATCCAGCAGAATCGGCGTGCCGTCAGCGCGCAAATAAATATTTGCCGGCTTCAGATCCAGATGCAGCAACTTGTGGGTATGCACTTCGCGCAAGCCGTTCATCACGTGACGGAACATCTTGCGGATGAATTTTTCGGACACCAGCGGCTTCTCGCCCTTGTCGCGGCGACGCAGGATATGCTCTTGCAGCGAACGGCCCGACTCGTAAGCCATCACCATATAAACCGTTTCGTTGGCGCGGAAAAAGTTAATCACGCTCACCACGTTAGGGTGCGTGATACGCGCCAATGCGCGGCCTTCCTCGAAAAAGCATTTGAGGCCGATCCGGAAAGTCGGCAGATTTTCCGGCGAAATCGCCGGTGCCAGCTCGCCCCACTGGCGCAGCGCCAGCGAACTCGGCAGATATTCCTTGATGGCGACTGCGTTGCCATCTTCGTCGTATGCCAGATAGACAATACTGAACCCGCCAGAAGCAATCTTCTTTACAATGCGATATCCAGCGATTTTGAGCCCGTCAGGCAGTGGGGCATTGTTTTGCGCGGCCATGCGATCCTACCTTAGTCAATATTAGAGTGGATTGTCTTGATAAATCGCCGAATTGTAAAGTAGAACCCTTGCAAACGAGAAATAAAGGACAGCATTTTGACTATCTGTAGCATGACCGGCTATGCCGTCATCAATCGCGAAACCGCCGCGGGCACCATTACCATCGAACTCAAGAGCGTCAATTCGCGCTTCCTGGATTTGCAATTCCGGCTCAACGACGATTTGCGCTCGCTGGAGCCGGCCTTGCGCGAAGCCATCATCGGCCGTATCGCGCGCGGCAAAGTCGAATGCCGGCTCAGCTTTGGCCGCAAGATTGCCGGCGGCACCAGCCAGGCGCTGAATACCGCATTGCTGGCTTCGCTGGCGGATATGCAAGTAGCTGTGCTACAACAGTTCGGCACTGCGACACCGCTCTCGGTCAACGAATTGCTGCGCTGGCCCGGCGTCATCGAAGAGGCCGTGATTAGCCAGGACACCCTGCAAGCCGAAGTCCAGGCCACGATGAATGCGACGCTGGAGGCATTTGTCGAATCGCGGGCACGTGAAGGCGCGGCACTGCAAGCGACGCTGATCACCCGCATCGACGCCATGGAAGCGATCGTGCAACGGATTGCGCCGCTGGTGCCGCAAGTGATTGCGCAATTCCAGCAAAAAGCGACCGAACGCATGCAGGAAGCGCTCGGCCTGGCCCAGCAAAATTCGAATGGCAACAGCCCCACCCTGTCGCGCGACGAAGTGCTGGACCGGATCCGGCAAGAAGTCACGCTGTATGGCATCCGCATCGACATTGCCGAAGAACTGTCGCGACTGGCAGCGCACCTGACCGAAACCCGGCATATCCTGAAAAAAGGCGGCCAAGTCGGCAAGCGCCTGGATTTCATGATGCAGGAACTGAATCGCGAAGCAAATACTGTCGGCTCCAAAGCGGCCATCAAGGAATTGGCCGATGCGTCGATGGAATTGAAATTGCTGATCGACCAGATGCGTGAGCAAGTGCAGAACCTCGAATAAAATCAATGTCTTAATAAAAAAGCCGATCCTGCGATCGGCTTTTTTTGCAACTGAAGGCGGCATATTAACCCATCAACCGCCCCTCTCAATCAGATTTCTTCGTACAGCGGCAAGGTCAAAAATTCCGCGAACGAAGCCGAGGTCGACATTTCTTCAAAGATTTTCGCGGCACGGTCGTAAGTCGCGCCTTCGCCGACCAAGCTCTTCACCTTGACCAACTCTTCCGGGATCATCGCCAGCACCATCTCAGCCGTGACTTTGCGACCATCTTCCAGCACGCCTTTGCTGGAGCGTATCCATTGCCAGACTTGGGCGCGGCTGATTTCTGCGGTTGCCGCATCTTCCATCAGGTTGTGGATCGGCACGCAACCATTACCGGCCAGCCAGGCGCCCAGATAGTGGATGCCGACGTTGATGTTGTAACGCAGGCCGGCTTCGGTGATCGGCGCTTCCGGCTTGAAGTCGAGCAGATCGGCGGCGCTGACGTTGATGTCGTCGCGCTGCTTGCTGATCTGGTTCGGCTTGTCGCCCAGGACTTTCTTGAACTCGGTCATCGCCAGTTCGACCAGGCCTGGATGGGCGACCCAGCCGCCGTCGTAGCCATCGGTCGCGTCGCGCGCCTTGTCGGTGCGCACACCGCCCATCGCGATTTCGTTCTTTTCAGGATCGTTCTTGATCGGGATCAAGGCTGCCATGCCGCCGATCGCCGGTGCGTTGCGCTTGTGGCAAGTCTTCAGCAACAGCAATGCATAAGAACGCATGAACGGCGCTGTCATCGTTACCTTGGCGCGGTCGGCCAGGCAGAAGTCTTTGTCCAGCTTGAATTTCTTGATGCACGAAAAGATGTAATCCCAGCGGCCGGCGTTCAGGCCCGAGCTGTGCTCGCGCAGTTCATACAGGATTTCATCCATTTCGAACGCTGCCAGAATCGTTTCGATCAGGACGGTAGCCTTGATCGTGCCTTGCGGCAGGCCGAGTTCGTTCTGGGTCATCACGAAGATGTCATTCCACAGACGGGCTTCCAGATGCGATTCCATCTTCGGCAGATAGAAATATGGACCGGCACCGCGGGCCAGCTGCTCCTTGGCGTTGTGGAACATGAACAGCGCAAAATCGAAAATACCGCCGGAGACACGCTTGCCGTCCACCAGCACGTGCTTTTCATCCAGGTGCCAGCCGCGTGGGCGCACCACCAGCGTTGCCACCTTCTCGTTCAATTTGTACGATTTGCCATTCTGTTCCAGCGAAATCGTCTTGCGGATTGCGTCGCGCAGATTGATCTGGCCGCTGATCTGGTTGTCCCACACCGGCGAATTCGAATCTTCAAAGTCGGTCATGTAGCTGTCGGCGCCGGAATTGAAGGCGTTGATCACCATCTTTCGTTCGACCGGGCCGGTGATTTCAACGCGACGGCATTCCAGTGCCGGCGGGATCGGCGCAATTTTCCAGTCGCCATTGCGGATATGCGCGGTTTCAGGCAAAAAGTCAGGGCGCTCGCCGGCGTCCAGACGCTTGGCCCGCTCCACCCGCGCTGCCAGCAACTCCTGGCGGCGCGATTCGAACGCACGGCTGAGTTTGGCGACCAGCGCCAGCGCGTCCGGCGTCAGGATTTCGTCGTAACCAGCTTGAATGGCGCCGTTGATTTCCATTCCGGCCGGCAGTGTCAATTGAGTCATGTTTAGCTCCTGTTTTTTATAAATTAAAGAAATTCTTTATCCTCAACGACGACAAGATCCCATTCTCCGCCGCTGAATTTTGCATTGCGCCATATCGGATATGCAAAATTTGATATGGCATTATCTAACTTTTAGGCTATGTAGTATATTTAAACCAAATCATCACAGGTGAGACGATTTATCACTTGATCTATGTGTTTAAGTCACAAATGAAAATTTCAGGATAATTGGGAATCAGTGGATCAATTCAAGCAAATTTCCACCTTTGTGGAAGTCGTCGCCAAAGGCAGCCTGTCGGCCGCAGCGCGCGCCGAAGGCATCGCACCGGCGATGATCGGGCGGCGACTGGATGCGTTGGAAGAACGGCTCGGCGTCAAACTGTTGCAGCGCACCACCCGCAAGATCGCCCTCACCAACGAAGGCCAAGCCTTCCTCGAGGATTGCCAGCGGATTTTGGCCGATCTGGAGGATGCCGAATCGGCGGTTTCGGAGCGCAGCGCGCATGCCAGCGGCCATTTGCTGATTTCGGCACCGGCCGGCTTCGGCCGCCAGCACGTGGCGCCGCTGATGCCCTCCTTCCTGACCGAACATCGCGACGTCACGCTGACCCTGAACCTGAACGACCGCGTGGTCGACCTGATCGGCGAAGGGATAGACGTCGCGATCCGCATCGCCGCGCTGTCGGATTCGACGCTAGTCGGCACCAAATTGGCCGACAACAAGCGCATCGTGGTGGCTTCGCCAGCCTACATCAAACGCCATGGCAAACCGCAAACCCTGGACGATCTGCAAAAGCACAACTGCCTCGCGATCAGCAGCGAAGGCAGCCAGCGCGGCTGGAGCTTTCGTCACAACGGCAAGATCGTGACCCTCAAAGTCGCCGGCAACATGGTGTGCAACGATGGCCAGGTGCTGCACGATTGGGCGCTCAGCGGCAAGGGGCTGGCCTGGCGCTCGATGTGGGAAGTCGGGACCGAGATCGAATCCGGCGAACTGGTCACGGTGCTGGATGAATTTGCCGCTCCCGGCAACGACATCTATGCCGTATTTGCCCAGCGACGGCATTTGCCGTTGCGGATCAGAGTATTTATCGACTTTCTACGGCGCGCTTACGCCCAGCCCGACTATTGGCGCAACGGATAATTCAGCCAGAGCTGTTTCAATTTAAGGGATTGCTGATGTACAATAGCGCCCTGCTGCACGACGATCTCGCCGTGCAGCGCCCTCTCAAAGGGGAGTAGCTCCTGAACATTGAAGTTTGCCTTCGATGTTTTGCAAGGTAGTCGTCATCACGGAACAGGCACAGCGTCTGCACCCGGTTACCTTGGCAGCTTAGTTGTTCTAGCTGTTGAGCAAGACCTTTGTCAGCATGGATCCCATGCAGGCAAAGTGTCGCGTATTCACTCCTCGTCACTCCTGTTGTTGTCCATGCTTGAGGTTATCGACTAACCCTTGTTGGAGACTTTTATGGATTTATCTCACTTTCTTGCCCTGCTCGGCATGGCCGACTGGAACGTTGGCGCTTTTTTTGCCGCACTCTTATCTATCGTCGTGATCGACCTGGTACTGGCCGGAGACAATGCCATCGTGATTGCGATGGCGGCGCGCACCTTGCCTGACCATCTGCGCCGCAAGGCGATTGTCTGGGGCACGCTGGGCGCCGTAGTAACGCGGGTATTGATGACCATCGCGATGGTCTGGCTACTCAAGATCCCCGGTCTACTGCTGATCGGCGGCGTCGCTCTGCTGTGGATTGCCTACCGCTTGCTGACCCAGTCCGACAGCGGCGAAAGCCATGGCTCGGGCGCCAACACCATGCTGGCCGCACTGAAAACCATCATCATCGCCGATACCGTGATGGGCATCGACAACGTGCTGGCAGTCGCCGGCGCCGCCCATGGCAGCATCGCGCTGGTCATTGCCGGCCTGCTGATTTCGGTCCCCATCATGGTTTGGGGCTCGACCCTGGCGCTGAAGCTGATCGAACGGTTCCCGGTCACGATCTATGTCGGCGCTGCAATCCTGGTGTACACCGCGATGAGCATGATTACCTCGGAGCCGCTGGCGCGTCCGCTGTGGGAAAGTCTGCCGTGGCTACGCCACGTCGCTACCGTGGCCGGCTTGCTGTTGGTATTGGGAGGTGGTTGGGCTGTTTCCAGACAAGGTCGCAGCGAGTGATGTGATTATTACCGCTTGAAACCAATGATCCCCGTCTAGGCGGGGATCATTTTCATTTCTATCTTTCTACTAGGCGATCTAGCTGCGCGCAGCCAACACCCGCCGCGCAAATCCCCAGCCGACCAGCACAAACACCAGCAGGCCGAGCAACTGCGCCGTATTTTCGAAAGACGCACCGACCATCGCCAGCGGTGCATCGTTGCCGGTGAAGCCGATGACGGCGGCCAACAGTACGCCGATCAAGCTTTCCCCGACGATCAAACCGGATGCCAGCAGCACGCCGCGCCGGTTGGCCGATTCCGCAAATTGGTGATACGGCACACCTTGCTTCTGCGCCCGCTTCTTCAACGTGCGCTCAACCAGCCATGCCAATACAGCCCCCAATACCAGCACCGACGCTACAGTCGGCGGCAGATAGATGCCGATCCCCACCGCCAGTACCGGCAGGCGCGCCGCGCCACCGCGGCGGCGCAGGATTTCGTCGATCAGCACCATCACCACGCCCAGTCCCATGCCGATCTCGATCATGTTCCAGTTCAGCTGGTGCGTAAAAATGCCGGTCGCAATCGCGGTCATCAGGGTTGCTTGCGGTGCCGACAAGGCATTCGCCGCGTCCATATCGGCACGCGGCATGGCGCCGGCAAAACCGTACGCGTTATACAGCAGCTCCAGCACCGGAGGAATCACCAGCGCCCCAACCACGCAGCCGATCAGCAAGGCCACCTGTTGCCGCCATGGCGTAGCGCCAACCAGCCAACCGGTTTTCAGGTCCTGCATATTGTCGTTGGAAATAGTCGCCACCGCGATCACTGCCGACGTGGTGAAAATCGCCAAGGCAATTCCTAATTTGTTGCCGGCCTCGGTTGCCAACAAACCGTCGGCGCTGCTGGCCAGCAGGATCAACAGCGAGACCAGGATCACGGCGATGATGCCGATCCCCGAAATCGGGCTAGCCGAGGAACCGATCAACCCCGCCATGTAGGCGCAAGCGGCGGCCACCAGGAATCCGAAAATGACGGCAAACAGCACGCTGTAGGCGACCAGGCGCCACATGATGCCCGGCGTGATCGGCGCCGCGCTCAAGAAGCTGGCAAAGGTCGCGACCAACACCGCCACCACTACCAGCGTGATGCCGATGATCCACTTCGGCGCCAGATCGAGCTCGGTGCGCGGGATGTTGACCCGTCCGGCACCGCTGCGCAAAGCCTGCGATGACGCCTTCATGCCTTCCACCATCGGCTTGAATAGTGTGCCCAAGGTCCAGACCGCGGCCACGCCGATGGTGCCGGCACCGATGAAGCGCACGTCCTTGGTCCAGAATCCGGTCGCGAACTTGGCTAGAGTCATGCCGTCCGGCATGCTATGCATCGAGGTCAATACCGGTACCGCCACTCCCCAGGCAATCAACAAGCCGATCAGCATCGCGATCCCGGCGACGATGCCGATCAGGTAGCCGGCACCCAGCAGCGCCAGCGAGAATCCGGTCGAAACCCGTACCACCGCAGCCCCCGCCGCGAACCACAAATTGATGCCCTCGCCCAGCACCCGCAAGCCCGATGACGCCAAGGTCACCAGCGCCGCCGTCAAGCCGCCGGCCATGATGTCGACAATACCGGTTTCGGAATTGGCGCCTGAGGAGTTCTGATCGGCGCCTGCATCCGCGCTGCCGACCCGCAGGATTTCCGCGGCGGCGACGCCTTCCGGATATGGCAGGTCGCTTTGCACCACCATCGCATGTCGCAACGGGATCGTGAACATCACGCCCAGCATGCCGCCGGCGACGCAGATCGCCAGGGTTTGCCAAAACGGAAAGCCTTGCCAATGGCCGATCATCACCAGCCCCGGCAAAATAAAGATGATGGCGGACAGGGTTCCGGCTGCGGAAGCCTGGGTTTGCACCATATTGTTTTCAAGGATGTTGGCGCCCTTGAACATCCGCAGCACCGCCATGGAAATCACGGCGGCCGGGATCGCGGACGAAAAGGTCAGGCCTACTTTCAAGCCCAGATACACGTTGGAAGCGGTAAACACCACCGTGATCAAAGCGCCAATAATAATGCCGCGTATGGTTAATTCGGGCAGGGATGCAGAGTCGGGAATGCGACCGGTTAAAGACATCGAAACTCCATTATGAAAAATGCTGGTCGCCAATTATCCCCGAAACAGTTGCTAAACATCAAAATAAATGTACGGTCTAGAATATCCAGCCGGACCGCAGTAGCCGATCAACTCCAAGTAGGAAAGAGACGACTCATGACAAACCTGAATATCAACGGCAAGCAGCATGAAATCGATTTACCGGAGGACACTCCCCTGCTTTGGGCGCTACGCGATCACATCGGGCTGACCGGCACCAAATTCGGCTGCGGCATGGCGCTGTGCGGAGCCTGCACCGTGCATCTCGACGGTGAACCGATCCGCTCCTGCGTCACCCCGATCAGCGCCGCGGCCGGTAAAAAAGTGAGCACCATCGAGGCGATGGCCGAAGACCGCGTAGGCCATGCGCTGCAGCAGGCATGGATCGCACTCGGGGTGCCGCAATGCGGTTATTGCCAGGCCGGTCAAATCATGTCGGCCACGGCCCTGCTGAAAACCACGCCCAAACCCAGCGATCAGCAAATCGACGAAGCGATGAGCGGCAATCTTTGCCGTTGCGGCACCTATACCCGCATCCGGGCCGCCATCAAACAGGTCGCCGCCAAGCAGGGAGCCGACCAATGAGCGCCGCCTTCGATATCGAGAAACTGGATTCACCCCTTTCCATGAGCCGCCGCATCTGGCTCAAAGGCATCGGCGCATTGACCGGATTGGCGCTGACGGTCGGCCTCGATGGCATGGTCAGCGCAGCCGACGCCGGTCCGGCGCAAAAATACGGCGCCGATCACATGCCGGGCGGCACCGTCAACAATCCATTGATCTTCGTCTCGATCGGCAGCGATGGCATGGTCACCATCGTCGCCCACCGCTCGGAGATGGGACAAGGCATCCGCAGCAGCTTGCCGCTGGTGGTCGCCGACGAACTCGAGGCCGACTGGAGCCGGGTGCGCGTGGTGCAAGCCCATGCCGATGAAGAACGCTATGGCAACCAGAACACCGATGGCTCGCGCAGCATGCGCCACTTCTTCATGCCGATGCGCCAGGTCGGCGCCACCGCCCGCCTGATGCTGGAAACCGCAGCCGCAGCGCGCTGGGGCGTACCGCTAGCAGAAGTCAGCGCAAAAAATCACGAAGTGCTGCATGCGCCCAGCGGCCGCAAGCTGGGCTATGGCGCGCTGGCAGCCGATGCTGCCAAGCTGCCGCTGCCGGCAGCCGCACAAGTCCGCCTGAAAGATCCGGCCCAGTTCCGCTACATCGGCAAAGACAGCTTCAACAGCGTCGATTTCCAGGACATCGTCAGCGGCCATGCCCACTACGGCATCGACACCCGACTGGAAGGCATGCTGTACGCCGTGGTCGCCCGGCCGCCGGTATTCGGCGGCAAGGTCGCCAGCTTTGATGCCGCCGAGGCGTTGAAAGTGCCAGGCGTGGTGCGCGTGATCGAACTCAAGGGCAGCCCGCCGCCAGCCTTGTTCAACCCGTTGGGCGGAATTGCCGTGATCGGGCGCAATACATGGGCGGCGATCAAAGGCCGCGAAGCATTGAAAATCACCTGGGACCACGGCCCCAATGCCGGCTACGACTCCGGCACGTTCAAGACCACGCTGCAAGAGGCTGCGCGCAAACCGGCCAAGGTGGTGCGCGATCAAGGCAACGCAATGGGGGCGCTGGCCAAGGCCGCAAAACGGATAACGGCCGAATACTATCTCCCGCATCTGGCCCACGCCACGATGGAGCCGCCGGCCGCCGCCGCGCGCATCGCTCACGGCAAATGCGAGGTGTGGGCCTGCGTGCAAGATCCGCAAGCCACGCGCCAGACGGTTGCCGACCGTCTCGGCTATCGGCCGGACGACGTCAAAGTCAATGTGACCTTGCTCGGCGGCGGTTTCGGGCGTAAATCGAAACCCGACTTTGCGGCCGAAGCGGCGCTGCTGTCGCAAGCGATGGACGGCACGCCGATCAAGGTGACCTGGACTCGCGAAGACGATCTGCGCCATGATTATTTCCACACCGTCTCGCTGGAGCGCCTGGAAAGCAGCCTCGATGCCAACGGCAAACCGCAGGCATGGCTGCATCGCACTGCGGCGCCGACCATCTCCTCGACCTTCGTCGCCGGCGCCAAGGGCGAATCGGCCGGCGAACTCGGCATGAGCGCGCTCAATATCCCGTTCCTGATTCCGAATATCCGCATCGAAGCACCGGAAGTGGAGGCGCATACCCGCATCGGCTGGTTCCGCTCGGTATCCAATATTCCGCACGCATTCGCGGTGCAATCGTTCGTCGCCGAACTGGCGGCGGCGGCCCGGCGCGATCATAGGGAATTTTTACTGGAGTTGATCGGACCGGCACGCAAGATCGATCCGCGCGAGATGTCCGACAGCAGCAATTACGGCGAGTCGCCGCTGCGCTATCCGCTCGATACCGGCCGCATGCGCCAGGTGATTGAAATGGCGACGCAGGAAGCGGGCTGGGGCCGCAAGCTACCGAAGGGGCACGGACTCGGCCTGGCAGTGGCTTACAGCTTCATGACTTACGTGGCGGCGGTGATCGAAGTGGCGGTCAATGACGCCGGCGAAATCAGCCTTCCCCGGGTTGACCTGGCGCTCGATTGCGGCCCGCTGGTGACGCCGGATCGGGTCCGCTCGCAAGCCGAGGGCGCATGCATCATGGGTTTGAGTCTGGCGCTGAGCGGCGAAATCACTTTCAAGAACGGCAGCGCCGAGCAAGGCAATTTCCAT
This sequence comes from Paraherbaspirillum soli, assembly GCF_042654985.1. NCBI lineage: Bacteria > Pseudomonadati > Pseudomonadota > Betaproteobacteria > Burkholderiales > Oxalobacteraceae > Paraherbaspirillum > Paraherbaspirillum soli. The sequence goes on from NZ_JBHSMT010000012.1 coordinate 144,421, forward strand.
GAATACGAAATCCTGCGTTCATTTTCAGCACCACGCGATCTGCGCGTGCATCTGGTGCCGCACCAGTACGACATGCCGCTCGGCGGCGTCGGCGAACCGGCCACGCCGCCGATCGCACCGGCCTTGTGCAACGCCATTTTCGCGGCCACCGGCAAACGCATCCGCAATCTGCCGATCAGGGATCAGTTGAAGAAAACGTAAGGGCACCTCTAAAAACCTACTGCGCGGCCCAATCTCGGGGCTGTGATGCTCACCGTACCTTCGTACGGCTGCGCTTCTCGCCCCGACCTTGGGCCGCTCGCTACGGTTTTTAGAGGTGCCCGTAAGTTGACGACGATATCCCGGCGCGGTTGGCCGGGATATTTTTTACTACGTCCGCTATTTCACGGTGAAATAACCAGCTTCTCGCGCGCCACCAGCACGCCATCGGCGTCCGCGTAAATCCAGTCTCCCGGCGCCACCGCGACACCACCAATCGACACCCGGATGTCGCGCTCGCCCAAGCCCTTGCGCACGCTGCGCTGCGGATGCGTGGCGAGCGCGCGAACGCCGATGTTGCAGGCATTCAGCTCGGCCGAATCGCGCACGCAGCCATTGACGACAATCCCGGCCCAGCCGTTTTTTTCAGCCAGCATGCCGAGATTGCCACCGACCAAGGCGCAGCGCAGACTAGCGCCGCCATCGATCACCAGCACCTGGCCTTCCCCCGGGACTTCCAGCGTTGCACGGACCAGCACGTTGTCCTCGAATACCTTTAAGGTGCGGGCCGGGCCGGAAAAGCTTTGCTGCTTGCCGAACGCCAGGAACATCGGCGGCAATACCGCCAGAATGCCGGTGCCGAGCTTATCTTCATTGGCATCGCAAATATCGCAAGTCGAAAAAGTCATCACAAACCTATCGTGTTTGAAAACAGTTAAGCCGTTGCCTTAAACACCAGCTCATCATGGTTGACTGTCACATGAATAGTGTCCTTCGGGCCGAATTTCCCTTCCAGGATCAGCTTCGACAACGGATTTTCGATCTTCTGCTGGATCGCGCGCTTCAACGGTCGCGCACCGTACACAGGATCAAAACCGGCCTCCGCGATCTTTTGCAGTCCGGCTTCCGAAATCTCCAATCGCATATCCATCTGCGCCAGACGCTGCTCCAGAATTTTCAGCTGGATCTTGGCAATCGCGCCGATATTCTTTTCATCCAGCGCATGGAACACCACGATTTCATCGATGCGGTTAATGAACTCCGGACGGAAATGGCTTCTGACTTCGTCCATCACTTCCTGCTTGATGGAAGCCGGATCGCTCTCTCCCACCGCCTGAATCCGATGCGAGCCCAGATTCGAGGTCATCACGATCACTGTGTTCTTGAAATCCACGGTGCGGCCCTGGCCGTCGGTCAGACGGCCGTCGTCCAGCACTTGCAACAGCACGTTGAACACATCGGGATGGGCCTTCTCGATTTCGTCGAGCAGGATCACGCTGTACGGTTTGCGCCGCACCAGCTCAGTCAGATAGCCGCCTTCTTCGTAACCAACATAACCGGGAGGCGCACCGATCAGACGCGCTACCGAATGCTTCTCCATGAACTCGCTCATGTCGATCCGGATCAACGCGTCCGTGCTATCGAACAAAAAGCCTGCAAGCGCCTTGCACAGCTCGGTTTTGCCGACCCCGGTCGGCCCCAGGAACATGAACGAGCCATATGGCCGGTCCGGGTCGCCCAATCCCGCACGTTGGCGTCGGATCGCATCCGAAACGGCTTCAATCGCCTCATCCTGACCGACCACCCGGCGATGCAATTCCTCTTCCATCTTAAGCAGTTTGTCGCGCTCGCCCTGCAGCATCTTGGCCACCGGAATGCCGGTAGCACGCGACACGATCTCGGCAATTTCATCGACTCCGACCTGGGTCCGCACCAACTTCGGCTTGCCGCTCGCTTCGGCATGCGGCGCGGCCAGCTCATCCTGCTTGGATTGCGCCTCGAGCGCCTTTTCCAGCTCGTTGAGCTTGCCGTACTTCAGCTCGGATACTTTCTGCCAGTCGCTGTTGCGGGTCGCTTCGTCGATTTGCAGACGCAGCTTTTCGATTTCTTCTTTCAAATGCTTGCTGCCCTGGGCGGCAGCTTTCTCTGACTTCCAGATTTCTTCCAGGTCGGCGTATTCGCGCTCCAGTTTGGCGATTTCTTCTTCGATCAGGGCGAAGCGTTTTTGCGACGCCTCATCCATCTCGCGGCGGACCGCTTCGCGCTCGATTTTCAGTTGGATCAGACGGCGGTCGAGCTTGTCCATGACCTCCGGCTTGGAGTCGATTTCAATCTTGATCTTGGCCGCGGCTTCATCGATTAGGTCGATCGCCTTGTCCGGCAAGAAGCGGTCGGTGATATAGCGATGCGACAATTCCGCCGCCGCGACAATCGCCGGGTCGGTAATTTGAACGCCGTGATGGACTTCGTACTTTTCCTGCAAGCCGCGCAAAATGGCGATGGTCGCCTCGACGCTGGGCTCATCCACCAGGATCTTCTGGAAGCGGCGTTCCAGCGCCGCATCCTTTTCGATGTACTTGCGATACTCGTCCAGCGTCGTCGCGCCTACGCAATGCAATTCGCCGCGCGCCAATGCCGGCTTCAGCATATTGCCGGCATCGATCGCGCCTTCCGCCTTGCCGGCCCCGACCATGGTGTGCAGCTCGTCGATGAAAACAATGGTCTGACCTTCGTCCTGGGCGATTTCCTTCAATACCGCTTTCAGCCGTTCTTCAAACTCGCCTCGGAATTTGGCGCCTGCCAGCAGCGCCGCCATATCGAGCGACAGCACGCGCTTGGATTTCAGGCTGTCCGGCACTTCGCCATTGACGATGCGTTGCGCCAGACCTTCTACAATCGCGGTCTTGCCGACACCCGGTTCGCCGATCAGTACCGGATTGTTCTTGCTGCGGCGTTGCAATACCTGGATCGCGCGCCGGATTTCATCGTCGCGGCCGATCACCGGATCGAGCTTGCCAAGGCGCGCCCGCTCGGTCAGGTCAAGAGTGTATTTTTTCAATGCTTCGCGCTGCCCTTCGTCGCCCTGTGAAGCGACGTTGGCGCCGCCGCGCACGGCTTCAATCGCGGCTTCCAGCGCCTTGCGGGTCAGGCCGTGTTCACGCGCCAGCCGGCCGGCATCCGATTTGTCGTCGAGCAGGCCGAGCAACAACATCTCGCTGGCGATGAATTGATCACCGCGCTTTTGCGCTTCTTTGTCGGCCAGATTGAGTAATCCCAGCAGATCGCGACCGATCTGCACTTCGCCGCCGGTGCCGGAGACTTTAGGCAGCCGTTCCAGCGTCGTCTTGAGCCCGGTCGTCAAGGCGGCGACATTGACACCCGCCCGTTGCAACAGCGAACGGGCGCTGCCGTCCTCCTGGTTCAGCAGCGCCAGCAAGGCATGGACCGGCTCGATGTATTGATTGTCATTGCCGACGGCCTGACTTTGGGCATCGGCAATCGCTTCCTGCAGCTTGGTGGTTAATTTATCGAAACGCATGGTTCCTCCAAAAGATCTAATGAGGAGAAAATTGGGACTGGCCAGCTTATTTCAAGGAAGCGATGAGGATACTGACGACTACAGGTTTCGAATGGTCTCCTCGCCATCTTGCCGCCACTTGGCCAACGCCGTCTCATCGCTGACACGGGCATCGACCCAGCGTGCACCTTGGGGAGTTTGCTCTTTCTTCCAGAAAGGCGCTTCGGTTTTCAGGTAATCGATGATGAATTCGCATGCCGCGAACGCTTCACCGCGATGCGCCGAGGTCACCGCGACCAGCACGATCTGATCCAGCGGCAACAATGGCCCGACCCGATGAATCACCAAGGCATCGAAGATATCCCAGCGCTGTTTGGCCTGCGCCACGATGGCGGACAAGGCTTTTTCGGTCATTCCGGGATAATGTTCCAGCTCCATTTGCGCTACCGCGCTGCCGTCGCTCAGATCGCGCACGGTACCGATAAAACTGACCACCGCGCCGACTTTGGGATTGCCCAGCCGCAATTGCGCAAGCTCGGCAGCAAGATCGAAGTCCTCGGTCTGAACGCGAATTGGCATGATGTATTCCTGTCAGCGCTTATTGAAACCGTCAGCCGCCGGTGACAGGCGGGAAAAATGCCACTTCGCAATCGTGGCTCAGCAGCGTGTCGGCGCTGGTCATTTCCTGATTGAGCGCCATCAGCAACGCGCGCCCTTCCGCCAGGACTTCCGCCCAAGCGCCGCCGCGTGCACGTAAATAACAACGCAGGTCACCGACGGTTTTGACAGTAGCCGGCAGCTCCACGGTTTCCTCGGACAGTTTGAGCGCCTCTCGCACGCTGGCAAAAAAACGTATTTGGATTTTCATTGGATTTTCCTTGGCTTCACAGCGCAATCCTGGTCCGATCGGAATTATTGCAGCAAGGCAGAAAATGGCAGGAAGCGCACCCGATCTCCGGCGGCAATGGTTTGTCCTGCCGGATTGTCGATCAGGCCGTCGCCCCATACCACCGAGGTCAATACCCCAGAGCCTTGATGCGGAAACAAATCCAGACCGCCGTTTTGATTGATTTTTGCGCGTAAAAACTCCTGGCGGCGGTCGGCTTTAGGCCAGACGAAATCCGCCCGCATCGTCATCGCTTGCGGCGCCACGTCGGTCACACCCTGCAGACGCAGGATGAACGGCCGCACGAACAGCAAAAAGGTGACGAAGCTGGACACCGGATTGCCGGGCAAGCCGATAAAAAATGCCGATGTTCCCGGCGTGCCTTCAGCGTCACGCCGCACTTCGCCGAACGCCAGCGGCTTGCCTGGCTTCATCGCGATTTGCCACATATTCAGGCGTCCTTCGGCTTCTACCGCCGGTTTGACGTAATCTTCTTCGCCGACCGAAACGCCGCCGGAAGTAATAATCAAATCGTGCTGTCGGGCGGCGCGACGCAAAGTCTCGCGGGTAGCATCCAAAGCATCCGGCACGATGCCGTAATCGGTAATTTCACAGCCCAGGTTTTCAAGCAAGCCGCGCAGCACAAAGCGATTGGAGTTGTAAATGGCGCCCGGCTTCAACGGCTCGTCCGGCATGGTCAATTCATCGCCGGTAAAAAACACGGCGACCCGCAACTTGCGCAGCACCGGCAAGCTTGCCAGTCCAACCGAGGCCGCCAGCCCCAGATGTTGCGCACGCAAACGGGTGCCGGCCGGCAGGATCACGCTGCCGCTGCAGATATCTTCGCCGGCGCGGCGAATCCACTCGCCTGATGCCGGCGCATGCTTGACCAGCACCATATCGCCGTCCGCGGTTTTATCCAGTTCGCACATCTCCTGCATCACCACCGCATCGGCGCCGGCCGGAATCATGGCGCCGGTAAAAATACGGGCCGCAGTGCCCGCTTGCAGCATCTGACCGACATGACCGGCCGGGATCCGTTGCGAGACCGGCAGTCTGGCCTGAGCGCTGCTGCAGTCGACAGCACGTACCGCATAGCCATCCATTTGCGTGTTGTCGGCCGGCGGCACATTCAATTGCGAAACTTGGGCTGTCGCCAGCACCCGGCCATTGGCCGCCAGCGTCGGTATTTGTTCGACGTCGGCAGCGTGCTGCAGGGGGCGCACCGCGGCCAGCAGGACATCCAGCGCTTCAGCGGCGCTCAGCATTGATGATTTTTGTGTCATTTTTCAAAGTGGATGGATAGGCGCTGCAAATTACAAGCCGGTATGGGCGGCGATGAAAGCCTTGACCTGCGACACATCGGCCGCCATCACTTCAAACCGCTGCGGCAGCGCTTCGATATTTTCAAAGCCGGCCGGCCGTTCGGCATCGCGCCCCAGCGCTTCGCGTATGGTTTCGTTGAACTTGGCAGGCAATGCGGTTTCCAGCACGATCATCGGCACCCCGGGGGTCAAATTCTCGCGGGCTACCTTGATGCCGTCGGCGGTGTGCGTATCAATGGTGATACCGTAGCGGGCCTGTACATCGCGGATGGTATCGACTCTATCCTGGTGCGTCGAGCGGCCGGACTGGAAGCCGAATCGTCCGATGTCGGCGAACTCATGACCGTCGCTGCCGCTGTTGCCCGACAGGTCAAAACCGCCTTGCGTTTCGACCTGCTGGAACAAGGCCCGCACCCGGTCGCTGTCCCGGCCCAGCAAATCGTGGATGAAACGTTCGAAATTGGAAGCCTTGCTGATATCCATGCTGGGGCTGCTGGTGTGATATGTCTCGGCCGAATTGCGCACGCGATAAATGCCGGTGCGGAAAAATTCGTCGAGTACGTCGTTTTCGTTGGTAGCTACAACCAGCTTGTCAATCGGCAGGCCCATCATGCGGGCGATGTGGCCGGCGCAGATATTGCCGAAATTGCCGGACGGGACGGTGAACGACACCTTTTGATCGCTGCTGGTGGTAGCACTCAAGTAGCCGCGGAAGTAATACACCACTTGCGCCACCACGCGCGCCCAATTGATCGAATTGACGGTGCCGATTTTTTGAGCCGCTTTAAAGTCGTGGTCGTTGGAAACCGCTTTGACCATGTCCTGGCAATCGTCGAACACGCCTTCCACCGCCAGGTTAAAAATGTTCGGGTCTTGCAGACTGAACATCTGCGCGGTCTGGAACGCGCTCATTTTCTTATGCGGCGACAACATGAACACCCGAATGCCTTTTTTGCCGCGCATCGCATACTCGGCAGCGCTGCCGGTATCGCCGGAGGTCGCGCCAAAGATATTCAACTCGGCATCCTTCTTGGCCAAGGTGTACTCGAACAGATTGCCGAGCAATTGCATCGCCATGTCCTTGAACGCCAAGGTCGGACCATTCGACAATGCTTGCAGCACCAGCTTGCTGCCGTCTTTTTCTTCCAGTACGCGCAACGGCGTAATTTGGCTGGCGTCCTCGCCGGCGCGGACATTCCGGTAAACCTCGGCACTATATGTTTTATGCGCCAACGCCTTCAGGTCAGCGGCCGGGATATCCGTCGCAAATTTCTGCAACACTTCAAACGCCAGGTCGGCGTAGGACAGCGTACGCCAATGATCCAGTTCGGCCCCGCTCACTTGCGGATATTCGGCAGGCAGGTACAGGCCGCCATCCGGCGCCAAGCCGCCCAGCAGAATTTCGGAAAAAGATTGTGCCGCCGAGCGACCACGGGTGGAAACGTATTGCATAGAATTGGATGGTTTTTATTGCGCTGCAAATGCAGCAACTGGTGTATCGGATAGCTGGATTAGCGTTGAACTGGGTTGCGTTGAGTCGATTGCCATTATAGCTGCCGGTGCGGCGACGCCGACATTTTTGGCCGCCGGCACAAATGTACTATAAGCACGGCGCCATCGCTATCGACGCGCAAGCCACAGAGTTTCCGCAGGGCTAATTCAACAGCTGCAAATCCATTCGAATCCGCTTTAGAGTCTTATTGCCCCGCTGATATAATAGCGAACATATTTTGGGTATATAGCCAAACCAAGAACCCTCATGGACCAGGCAGGAACCCACTGTCAACTTACCACCATCCGTTTCAGAATATTTAATTGTCATGACCCCCTCAAATCCGCCGTCATCCCCATCCGATCTACTGAACAGCTCGGCGATGCCCGATGAGCACCCGAGTTCCGGCAGCTTGTTCATGGTGGTAGCACCTTCCGGCGCCGGCAAGTCGACGCTTGTCAATGCGTTGCTGGCACAAGAACCGGCGATAAAGCTGTCGATTTCCTACACAACTCGACCACCGCGTCCCGGCGAACAGAATGGCCGCGAATACCACTTCACGTCAGTCGAGGATTTCCGCGCACGTCACAAACAAGGCGAATTCCTGGAATGGGCTGAAGTGCACACCAATTATTACGGCACCTCGCGACTGGCAATTGCCGAACAAATCCAATCCGGCACCGATGTATTGCTGGAAATCGATTGGCAAGGCGCGCAGCAAGTAAAGAAACAATTTCCGCACGCGGTCGGCATTTTCATCCTTCCACCATCTATTGCCGCACTGGAAGAACGACTGAAAAAACGCGGTCAAGATGAACCTCAGGTTATTACCCACAGGATTCTTGCGGCAGGCGGCGAAATCGCACACGCTCCCGAGTTTGAATATGTTATTATTAATCAAGAGTTTGCGTCTGCTTTATCGGAGTTAACGGCTATCGTCAAAGCGACTCGTTGCCGCTTCACGCAACAGGCAGTACGCAACGCATCTTTATTTGCCCAATTGGGCATCCATGCCAACTTAAGTTAACACGCAAGTTAAGACTAAGCTGTCACAGATTTCTGGAGAATATATGGCCCGCATTACCATCGAAGATTGCTTGAAACAGATCCCTAACCGCTTTCAATTGACGCTAGCAGCGACTTATCGCGCACGCCAATTGTTGCAAGGTCACACAGCAAAAGTAGAAGCAAAAGATAAACCAACCGTTGTTGCGCTGCGCGAAATCGCCGCCGGCAAAGTCGGCATAGAAATGCTGAAAAAGGTACCTGGTTAATCTTTCACATCATGCGGCTGATAGCGACCCAGTATGAACCTGACTTCTCCAGATTCAAGCCTGTCATCAGCCGCAACCACAAAAAAGCGCGCGGCATCCTCTCGCTCAGCCAGTAAAACCGCCAATACCTCGCCAATACCTGATCAGCTAACGTCTAAAAATAGCGTTGCGTCGATCACTCACCTAACTACCAAACTAGCCGAATACCTGACCTCTGCAGAGCTGAAGAAGGTCAAGGAAGCATATCGCTTTTCGGACGAAATGCATCTGGGCCAGATGCGAAAGTCAGGCGAGCCGTACATTTCCCATCCGATTGCCGTGGCTGAAATCTGTGCCGACTGGAAGCTGGACGCACAGGCAATCATGGCAGCGCTGCTGCACGACGTAATGGAAGATCAGGACGTCAAGAAAGATGAGCTGATCGAGCGTTTCGGCGCGCAGGTGGCGACATTGGTGGATGGCCTGTCCAAGCTGGATAAAATCGAGTTCCAGAGCCAGATTGAAGCGCAGGCGGAAAATTTCCGCAAAATGCTGCTGGCGATGGCGCGCGATGTCCGCGTGATCCTGGTCAAGCTGGCCGATCGCTTGCACAACATGCGCACGCTGGGCGTGATGGCTCCGGAAAAAAAACGCCGCATTGCCCGCGAGACGATGGAAGTCTATGTGCCGATCGCGCATCGACTCGGCCTCAACAACATCTACCGAGAACTGCAAGAACTGGCGTTCTCACATTTGTATCCGCTGCGCCACCGAACCCTGATGAAGGCGGTCAAGGCCGCACGCGGCAACCGCCGCGAGGTGGTCAGCAAGATTCTCGAATCGGTCAGCACAACACTGGCGGCGACTGGCATCAACGCACAAATCGAAGGCCGCGAAAAAAGCCTGTTCGGCATCTACCGCAAGATGCACAGCAAACATCTGTCGTTTTCACAAGTGCTGGATGTTTACGGTTTTCGGATCGTAGTCGACACTTTTGCCAACTGCTACCTTGCGCTCGGCACTCTGCATGCGCTGTACAAGCCGATGCCGGGCAAGTTCAAGGATTACATCGCAATACCAAAATTGAATGGCTACCAGTCGCTACATACGACACTGATCGGTCCTTACGGCACGCCGGTCGAATTTCAGATCCGCACCCAGGACATGCACCGCGTGGCCGAGTCAGGCGTTGCCGCACACTGGCTTTACAAGGATGACGAAGGCAATCTGAGCGACTTGCAACAGCGCACCCACGCCTGGCTGCAATCGCTGCTCGACATCCAAAAACAAACAGGCGATTCGGCCGAGTTTCTGGAGCACGTCAAGGTCGACCTATTCCCCGATTCGGTCTATGTATTCACGCCGAAATCAAAAATCATTGCATTACCCCGCGGCGCAACTGCGCTTGATTTCGCGTACACCATTCACACCGATGTCGGCGATCAAACCATCGCCGCCAAAATCAATCACGAGTCGGCCCCCCTGCGCACGGAATTACACAATGGCGATATCGTCGAAATCATCACTTCGACCAGTTCGCGCCCGAGTCCCAACTGGCTCAGCTTTGTCCGTACCGGCAAAGCCCGTTCGGCGATCCGCCATCATCTGCGCACCATCAACTTGAATGAATCGGTTGATCTCGGCAAGCGGCTATTGTCACAGGCATTGGCCACGCTCAACCTCAATCCGGTATTGGCCCAGATAGTCGTCGATCGCCTGCTCAATGAGTCCAGCGCCAAATCGCTGGATGAAATCTATGCTGACATCGGCGTCGGCAAACGCATGGCCGCACTGGTAGCGCGACACATCATGGGCCTGATCGAGAATGAATCCTTATCGGTACCGCTGCTGGACATGGAAGGCATTGCGATTCCGAACAAGCCGGATCCGGTGGTGATCTATGGCAGCGAAGGTGTGTCCGTACAGCTTTCACCCTGCTGCCTGCCGATCCCCGGCGACCACATCACGGGTCAACTGAAACGCGATCAGGGCCTGGTGGTCCACGCTGAAGATTGCAACATAGCCAAGCGCCAACGCAATAAAGAGCCGGATCGCTGGATCGAAGTGCAATGGGGCGAAGAATTGAACCGCCGTTTCGACTGCCGGATCAAGGTACTGGTTTATAACGACAAGGGCATTCTGGCGCGTGTTGCCGCCGAAATCGGCGATTCCGATGCCAACATCATCTACGTCAATATGGATGACGACAAGGATCAAATGATGACCCAATTGATCTTCACCATTCAAGTTGAAGATCGCGTCCATCTTGCGCGATTGTTACGCAATGTTCGCCGCATCCGTGGCGTAACACGGATTTTGCGAGACCGAAGTTGAACACCGCCGCATCATTCATCGAGAAGCGAAGCCGATAAATAAAATCTGGTATTGTTGCCTCGGATATTACCCCGCTTAACCACAAGGAGACTCTTATGGATTTGGTAGAAAAATTCGACGCTAAAGGCGCTTCAGGGACTGGGTATCATGTGGAGGGATACCAGAACCCCATAGACGCATCAACGTTAAGCGATGCCACTAGCCCGCTACCGGGGGAAAAGATTTACCGACTGTTAGACGGACGTCCATTAAAGCCAATCTCGGATAAGAAATTTGTCATTATCCAGACAGGGGAAGAGATCCACAGGATATAACCAGACACAAAAAAAGCCCGCGACCATCAGGAAGCGGGCTTTTTTATTGCCGACAGTATTTCAACAAATGTCTTGCGCTGGTTTAGGCTGCGCCAAGAAGGTCGCTTGCGTTAAGGATGGCATAGACAATCTCCGGATTCTTTTCGAGACACCGGCGGACGGCTGCAGGAATGGACTGCCGCGTCTTCCTGCACAGCCCCGGACGCTCCACAAGCTGGATGTTGAGGCCGCGCACGGTACGCACTTCGCGACTGCCTGGATTAATCTGAAGAACAATACCCAGTTGTGCCTGCATGCGTACTTCGATGTGCTTCAAATCAGCATAGCTTGAAATATTCTCGATGCGCGTAATGAGTTTTTTCTCATCCGCCATCGTCAACCTCAGTATCCGAAGATCGCCGCCAGGGTCATTCAATAAACCGTCCCGATCACAGGTGCAAGCACCCGGTGGGCACTCCTTGCGAATCGGAAAGGGAATTGATTGGGACATATGGATCACATTGCAGATAAATTATCGTAACGCGAGGAGAATCTGACACCGCCCTCGCAACATCACACTTTTTTGACGAACTCCGATTTCAAGCTCATGGCCCCAAAGCCATCAATTTTACAGTCGATATCATGGTCGCCATCAACCAAGCGAATATTCTTGACCTTGGTCCCCATTTTGACGACTCCGCCAGAACCTTTCAATTTCAAGTCCTTGATCACGGTGACTGTATCGCCGTCCTGCAATACATTGCCAGCGGAGTCGCGGTAGATCTTGATGCCATCCGCGGCCGACTCGACGGCAGCGTGCACTGGCCATTCATGGGCGCACTCGGGGCAGATGTACAGGCCGCCGTCTTCGTACGTAAATTCAGAATTGCATTTGGGGCATGCTGGTAGAGCGCTCATGATGTCATCCTTCCGGGTAAGGCAAAAATCGTAAAAAGGAAGGCAGTATACTGCTTGCCGATGACATTCCTGTTTCTTTCTGATTATTGACGAGCGCTTTTGACAGTCCTGCCTTATCGCGCAAATCAGGGCAGTTGCGAGAATTGCCGGGCATTCAACTGATGGCTTGAGGGTCCTCGACGCGCGCTTTCGGTTTCCACAATGACCAGCCAAGATTCATCCCGGCGGCCGCGATCAGAATGGCGGCCGCGCCGACCAACTGGGCCGGATGCAGCCGATGGCCGAAGGCCAGGAAATCTACCGTGATCGCGACAATCGGGTAGATGAAGGATAGCGATCCGGTCAGGTGCGTCGGCAGTTTTTGAATCGCGCCATAAAGCAGGATATACACCAGTCCGGTATGCACAACGCCGACCGCAACCAGCGCGCCCCACGTTTTCATATCAACAGGAAAGTCCGACAGATGCGCAAAAGGCGCGAGCATCACGACCCCGACGCAGACCTGGATCAAGGCAATCAGATGCGGCGGCGTGTCGGCGAGCTTTTTAGTAATGATGGCTGCGATGGCATAGAAAAAAGCCGCACCGAGCGCCATCATGGCGCCTGAAAAATAGTCCATACCGATATATTCGACATCAGGTTTCACCTGCACGATCAAGAGCATGCCGGCAAAGGCAATCGCCAGCCACGTCAGCTTCGTCATCGTCAACCGTTCCCGGAAAAACAGCGCGCCAAGGACCACCAGCATGAAGGGCTGGGTGTTGTAGAGCGCCGTGGCGATCGAGATTGAGACCCGGGAGAATGCGTTAAACAGCAGCAGCCAGTTGACGACAATGGCCACGCCGCCGAGCGCCGCGAGGCCCAGCATGCGCAAAGAGAAGACTCCGCGCAGCAGCCCCAGCGCGGCACAGACAATGAGCAGCGTTATCGCGCCGAACACGCAGCGCCAGAACACCACGTCCATCACGGGCTGGCCCGAGAACACGACAAACCAGCCTATCGTTCCCGAAATCACCATGGCGGCGGCCATCTCGACCGTCCCGCGTACCTTATTGTCCATCAATACCCCCGGAGAATTGTCTGGGGCTGATAATCTCACGTTGCAATGTCTCTTTCCATAATTTATAGAAGGATATTTTTCGCAAATGCCTTATTATATAAGGCAATTTTGCTTATTTTCGAGGAAATGACAAATGTTGAACAATATCGACCAACGCATCCTTGAGGTACTGCTGAAGGACTCGCGAATTTCGCTGAAAGAGCTGGCGCAGCAAGTCGGCCTTTCCTCGCCAAGCATTTCGGAGCGGCTACACCGCCTTGAGGAACGCGGCGTCATCCGTGCCTTCAGCATTGAGATCGACCCGCAAGCTCTCGGCTACCAGTTGCAGGCGATCGTTCGCATCCGGCCTTTACCCGGCAAACTACACATCGTCCAGAAGTTGATCGAGGAAACTCCCGAGTTCTGCGAGTGCGACAAGGTGACTGGAGATGATTGCTTTATCGTTCGACTATTCGTCCGGTCGATCGAACAGCTCGACCAGATCATCGATCGCATTGCCGACAAAGCCGAGACCAGCACCGCGATCGTCAAGGCGCAACCGATCAAGAGACGTCCGCCGCCGTTTGGAATTGCGTAGGCGATCGAGTGTCGCCTCGAACCGATTTCAACCGGTCAAATCCACCATTATGCGGACGAGCCACACCAACCAGAGCTGCCACAGCCCAAGCACGGATTTATGCGCCGGAAATAGCTTGCCACGATTGGACGCGAACCTACGCGCTGCTCAGGAAAACCCAACCACGCCGCGCTACGATTTGATGACTCTCTTAGCCGCCAATAAATACAAGGACGACGGCTGCCGCTGGTATTCGCGCCAACAGGTGAAAGTCATCTTGATGACATGATCGTCGTCGGATGCAATCGCCAACTGCAATAATTCGGGCCAAGCGACCTGCTCACCTGCCGCTACCGGATCGACCGGCAACGCAAGTTCATCGGCGGCAACAGGCGGCGCACCAATCGACACATAGGCGGCGCAAAGTGCTGCCCAGACATCCGGCAACAGACGCTGCGCCAAAGTCCCGGGAATATGCGCGAATACCTGCCGCGTTGCAAACAGCCCCGTCACCATATGCATGACCGTGAAGCTGTTTGTTTTCCAATACAGGGCCAACGCAGCGTGCGCCATCTCATCAAGCAATCCAGCATGCTCCGGCGGCGCAAGAAGGTGCGCACCAAACAAGGGCTCGCTCGCCACGGCGCGTAATCGCGAGGAAATCAAGTCATCGCTAAAAACTGCGCCATTCAGCGCATTCGACAATGCGGCCCACCCCTCATGCACCGAAGCCGCCCGGCGGCGCTCGACCGATTGCATATTGATAGGCAGATTTCTGCTGACCAGCGCTGCCAGCCCGGCGGCAATTTCACCCGAATGCTCTGCCTCCAACCCGTATCCGAGCCGGATCAGCGCATGAAAAGCGCCGCTGGCCGGTGCAAACGGCACCCGCCCCAGCACCTGCGCGACGACCGCATTCGCCCCCGACCTGACAATCCAGTGTGCAAAGTACGCACGCAACGCCCCGAACGCCGCAGCGTTGCCGGTCATTTCCGTCCAATTCTGTGCATCGACCCGCATCGTGATCTCAGGCGCCGGCAGACCGAATCGCCGCACCCACATGTCGAAAAACGCCTGCAAGCGCTCCGGTCCCGCCCCCATGCCGGCAAGCGCGCACAGCGCCATTGGACAGTGGTTGGTCGTGCCTTTGCCTTCCACGTCGAGCTGCGCATTCGAGTCAAGCAACTGGCGCAGCGCCTCATCGTAAGGTGATTTGTTCATGACATTTTCCCGAGTGCGGGTTTGGTTAGAGAGCTCGATGGTGCGTTGAGCAAGCGCCTTCTCGATCTTCCTGTCGGTCTGGTACTGGCTCAACGCGTACACCGCCCAGATGGTCGCGGGAAGCCCGCCAATGGTGAAGAACGTCAGCCACGGCAGAATCAAGAAATCAATAAGCGCATTTTTCTCTCGTCGTCGTTGGCTGGTTAGTTATCCAGACCGTTGGCTTCCCAGCTCACGCTGGTCAGCTTCACACTTTGCTGCTGCTCTTTTTTGCCCGCGTCTTCGGCGATCTGCGCGACATGGGGAAAGGCCGTTAGGAATTCCGGCTTCTTCGCCCAATCAGCCAATCCTTCGATCTTGTACTGGTACTTCACGCTGGCTTCCTGGTAATCGCCAAACTTCATCGGGCCTTCCCACTTAACCACCTTGTCGAGAGCCATCTTGCCCCAGCATAGGTCTGTCTGCACTTCCTTGATCCTGCCGTTCAGGCCGATGTGTTCGACATCCTTTTGCCGCTCGAACGGCTTGGCCGCATCGGTCAGGGTGTAGCGCTTGACCTTGAACTTGACGCCATTCGGCTTGCCGTCAAAGCCCGCTCCTTCGAGCTCTGTATCGACTCCCTTCGCAAGGCCCACGGCTTCCAGTGCGACCATGCGTCCAGCCGTGCCCGTCGGCATGGACTTTTGCAGGAGCAAGTCCATCTCATTGACATCGACCGGCCACTTGGTGATGTTCAGGCATAGCTCGCCCTTCTTGTCGAGGTATTGCACGATGGCTGCCCCGAAGTTCTTTTCGTTCGCATCGGTCTTGCTGCCACAGCCCGCAAGCAAGATTGTCATTGCGATGGCACCGCCTACTACCTTTCTCATGTTTTCCCTTTCTTGGTTGTTGAAGAAATCTGTCTACGATCATGTTTCATGCCCGACATTGAGCGGACGCAAATAGCCGCGCGCGACGGCCTCCGGCACCGAGAACGAATAGTGCCCGAGCATGTTGATATGCGCATGACCGAAAGGCGACAGCCGCGTCTCGCTCTCGGGCCGCACCGGATGATGCCAAGTGCTTAAGTCGGATCGCGGCCCCATTGCTCCCCGAACCCCAGATTCACGACGTTCAATACGTCGAAGCGTGATCGATGCCCTGCTCAAATCTGTTCTTCCAATGCTTCAAATAAGAAGCTGCCAGATCAGGGTCATTCCAGACCACGATTACGTTCTCGCTATTCGACTTGGCCGCTGCTTTGCTGAAATTAAACGAACCTGTCTCAACGTTGCGATCATCGACCACAATGTATTTGTCATGATGGATGGTGTAGGTTGAAATGGTGCGCGCGGGGATTCCGGCGTTTACAAGAAGGTTGAGGGCAGCTTGGCCGGCCTTTGCTCGATTGCCGCGATCATCCACAACCACTCGTACATCCACGCCCCGCTTCTTTGCATCCAGTAGCCCGCGCACGATCACAGGCGAAGTAAACGAGTAAGCGGCCAATCTGATCGATGAATGCGCCGCATCAATGGCTTTTAGTACAAGCTGTTCTGCTCCGCCTTCGGGAGAGAATGCATTTTCTACTTTGGATTGATTGGATGTTCCAGCATAAGTAACGGGGATTGCGGATGCGGACAGGACAAGTGCGAGGATGAGAGTTATTTTTTTCATGCAGGGATTTTGCAGAGTCCTACGGCAGAACTACTGGTGTGGCGATAACAGTTCATTTTGATGCCCAGCTGAATATTTAGTTTGGCAATAAATGCTGCCATGAATAGATTTCCATGCGGCATCTAATTTAAGGGCACCGATTCTACCTCACGAACATTCGAAATTACAGCCCTAGCAAGTACTTTCTCAATAGCAGTCTCCAACCTCACAATTTGTAATTCTCACGTATCGGCATCAAATTTTCGTTATCCCGACCTGAATCCGCGCCCTCGCCTAGCAGGCATATCCAGGATTGCGCGTAGTCGACAATCTTGCCGCCTTCCTGGACGCGCTAAAATCTGAGCCTCTAGGCGGCGTGGATATCGGCACGTAAAAAATTTCCATCAGGCTATACAATAGCGTTCTCTTCATTAGCCAGATGCTCACTGCCATGACGGACATTCACGCCAACAATCCGCTGTTACAGGATTGGAATACCCCCTACGGTTTGCCGCCTTTCTGTCAGGTGAAGGCTGAATATTTCGCCCCCGCCTTCGAAGTTGCGCTGCCTGCTCACCTGGCCGAAATTGACGCAATTGCCGGGCAATCCGCAACGCCTGATTTTGCCAATACGCTAGCCGCGTTCGACGCGTCAGGCCGCCTGAACAGCCGCATCACCCTGCTGTTCGAAAACCTGACCGCCAGCGAAACCTCGCCTGCCTTGCAAGCAGCCGAGACAGCACTTGCGCCGCGGCTGGCGGCGCACAAGAATGCGATATACCTGCATGCGGGCCTGTTTGCGCGCATCGATGCGCTGTATGCGCGACGCACGGAACTGGATCTGGACCCAGTTCAACTGCGCTTGCTGGAACGCGTGCACCTGGATTTCGTGCGTGCTGGCGCGAACCTGCCGCCGCAATCCCGGGCGCGCTACAGCACAGTGACGGAAAGGCTGGCGACCCTGAGCACCGAGTTCACGCAAAACGTGCTGGCCGATGAATCCGGTTTTGCGCTGGAGCTGAAAGATGAGGCAGCGCTGGCTGGCTTGCCGGAATTCCTGCTTGCTTCGGCGAAGGCGGCGGCGCAGCAGCGCGGCTTGCCGGAAGACTGCCACGCGATTACGCTGTCGCCGTCGCTCGCGGAGCCTTTCCTGACGTTCTCGGAACGGCGGGATCTGCGTGAGACGGTCTGGCGCGGCCGGGTAGCGCGCGGTGCGCATGCTGGCGCGCACGACAATCGGCCGGTGGCGGCTGAAATCATGGCCTTACGCCAGGAACAGGCGCAAATGCATGGCTATCCTACCTATGCAGATTACCAACTGGTTGACCGCATGGCCGGCAAGCCGGAAGCGGTATCGGCCTTGCTTGGCAAGGTCTGGGAACCGGCCAAGGCCAAGGCTGAAGACGACCGCATTGCGCTGACCGAAATGGCGCGTCGCCTGGGCCAGCCGACGCCGATTGCCGCCTGGGACTGGCGCTACCTGGCCGAGAAAGTGCGGCAGGCACGTTACGATCTCGACGATGCAGAACTGAAGCCATACTTTGCGCTGGAAAACATGATATCCGCCATGTTCGACTGTGCCGGGCGGCTTTTCGGCGTCAGCTTTATCGAGCAGCATGGCGTCGTTTTGCATCATCCCGATGCGCGGCTATGGGAAGTCCGCAGCCGCGACAGCGCTCTGATCGGCTTGTTCATCGGCGACAACTACGCACGCCCCAGCAAGCGCAGCGGCGCCTGGATGCACGTCTTCCGCAACCAGTCCGGCCATGACGGCGGCACGCTGCCGATCGTCATTAATAACAATAATTTCGCGAAGGCCTCAGTCGAACCTGCGTTGTTGAGCTTTGACGATGTGCGCACCTTGTTCCATGAGTTCGGTCATGGCTTGCATGGCCTGTTGTCACAGGTGAAGTACGAACGCCTGGCCGGCACCCAGGTACTGCAGGATTACGTTGAACTGCCTTCGCAGATTTTTGAAAACTGGGCTGAAGAAGAAACCGTGCTGAAACGCCATGCGCGGCACTACCAGACCGGTGAAGCGATGCCTTCAGCTTTGCTGGACAAACTGAAGCGGGCGCGCCAGTTTGACCAGGCCTGGGCCACCATCATGTATGCCGGTCCGGCCCTGATCGATATGGCGCTGCACTCGCTGCCCAACGGCAGCGCTGTCGACATTGCCGCCTTTGAAGCGCAGCAGTGCGAACTCTTGGGCGTGCCGCAAGATATCGGCCAGCGCCATTATCTGAGCCACTTCCAGCATTTGTTCACGGGTTCTGACTATGCCGCCGGTTATTACGTCTATATGTGGGCCGAAGTGCTGGATGCGGATGCCTACGATGCATTCACTGAAGCCGGCGATCCGTTCGACCAGGCGATTGCCGGGCGTTTGCAGCGTCATATCTATAGTTCTGGCAACAAGCAAGATCCTGCGCTGGCTTTCCGTGCATTTCGTGGGCGTGATCCGAAGGTGGAGCCTATGCTTGCCAAGCGCGGTTTGATCAGTTAGATATGTAGAGATTATTGCAAACACACTTGGCGTTGTTACGTCGGGACGACCATCCGCTCCTGCAACACCGGGTCTTTCCGATCCAGCGCCTGAATCGCGGTCTTCTCTTCGACGCAAAATACCGCCGCGTTCCGTGGCGGGTTCATGTAGAGACCGATCACTTCCGCCGCTTTGGTCTCGAAATCCGGATCGTTCGATGCGAGATAGCCTTCGAGGCGATGTGGCTTGATGCCGTGTTTAGCCCAGATGCGAGCGATCGTCATGTGCGAAATATCACCGCCCAGTTCGGCCGTCAGCTTGCGCGTCGACCAGTGCGTCGAGCCATCAGCCGGTTTGTGTTTGGTGCTACCCGTTCTTGCGCGCCAGCGTCGTCGAGGGTGCTGAAGCGATGGAGCACCACGGTTGGAAATGGTGGAAGAAGCAAGAGATGGACAAAGCCCAGTTCGCGATGGAGCTGGTCGATATCTGGCATTTCACGTTGAGTCATGCGATTGTCGTCGCAAAAGGCGATATGGACGCCGCCGCATCCCTGGTCCTGAACGGCCTGGAATCGACCTACGGACGCGAAGGTCTGATGTTTGATGGTCGATACTACAAGTTTGCCAAGCTGGATACCATTGACCGCGTCGAACTGCTCATCGGCATCTCGGTGTCGCGTCGCTCATCCATCCCGTTGTTCGAGACCTTGCTCACCGATGTCGGCGTGTCATGGGATGAGCTGTACTGCCAATATGTCGGCAAGAACGTACTGAACCTGTTCCGGCAAGACAACGGCTACAAGGAAGGCACCTATCTGAAAATCTGGCCGCAGACAGGCGCCGATAGCCTGGAAGACAATCAGGTTCTGGTCAAAATCACCGACAAATTCCCGAACCTGCAGCCGGAGGAACTATATTCCGCTTTGCAGACGGAATACCAAGCAGCGGTCACGCTCCAGGCTGCGTAAAAATAGGCTCTTGGCGAATGCCGCTTAAAGCAATTTCGGCATGGAGAAGCGTTCTTTTTTCTTCGCGTTATCCAATAGCTTCTTCTTGTCTTGTTCGATGCGGCGGCACTCCGAGCACCAACTCATGTTGATGACTTTTGGCAGCACCATCCCGAAAACACATTTACATTCTGCCCATTGAGATTTTTAAAACCAAATAGTTTTGGTCAGTTGCGCTCAACTCAAGTTGCCAGAAATCGCATTTTATTCATCTGGATTCTGGTACTTAGCATCAATCTTGAAGCCTAAGTTACTGAGTTTTTCTTCAGAATGTAGCCGTTCTTCAGCCTGTCTTGTGCGCACGGCCGGGTACAATTCCTTCCAGCGCTGCCGGTCTTCAAAAGTTTGCTCACTACGCTGAAAACTGTCTTTGCTCTCAAGACCAAGAGTGAGGAAATAGGCCCCAGGTAAATTAGGATCCATCCTTTTTTTATCCCGCATAAGCTGCACATTCATGTAGACATCATTTAGATAAAATTGCCACCCTGTCATATCCTTGATCTTCATCCATATATCCAATGAAGGTACATAACTAGGATCAAGTGACAGCAAGCCTGCTCCATTTTCAATCTCGCTCATCTGATAACGTAGTGCTTCAGTACCGTTAAGGCGCGGCATACTGGGGTCAATCCATCGTTTCCAGCCCGCTTCCTGAATTCTCTGCAGTAAAGCGTAAAACTTGAGGCGCGCGTCATCGTGAAGGACGTTATTTCGTGGAGGCAGTCCCATACTGATAGAAAAACCAGATATTCCCTCCGTGGGATATGTGTCATCGGAGTTCCCCATTACAGAAAGAACTGAATCCACAGCCAGATTGCTAGAACCATTTTTTATGATGACAGTGCCTAGCGTACCGTCGGACCAATTAACCCTGTAAAAATGCGATCCCGGATTACGATCATTAACATCAACGATTTCTTTGTATTTCTGTGCAAAGTCTTTACCGGACTCGCCGATCTCAACAACGACATTACTGTGCATAACGGTTTTTTTCTCCAACAAATTAAACAATCCAGCCTTGATATCACTGCCAAATATAAGCCAAAGTGCAATGGCCATTGGCACAATGAACCATGCTGCCAATACACTAGGCAACCAATTCTTAGGAAGAGTTTTTTTGAGCTTCATTGAGGTGGATGTTCATCAGGATAGACTACGCCATCGTGGGTACCTACCCATCCTGCTATGGCAGCCAATTCACTTTCCATTTGGCCCTTGAATTTAATCATTCGATTGTGAAACTGATCGGCCACAGAGGTAATCCAAAGCATTCGGCTATCGTACTCTTCCAATTTTGTTTCTTTGGGAGCGGGGTTCTTCAATTGTGATTCGCTAGTGCCACATTGACTGGTAAATGTAATCTGCAATTCAGGGCTGAATATGCTGGCCGCGAGAGCGAATGCTCTGGTGGGGTAACCTGAAGTTTGTCGCAGCTCGTGGTCATCGTCTCTTTGAACTTTTATCCACCAAGCGAAATCCGGATCGTTGTAAATAAGCTTTTGCAGAATGTTTCCTTGCTCGTGGCAGGCCATTGCCATCAAGTGTCGCAATTGCAAATTTTGCCTCTTGCGATTATCTGGCATCCCCTCAATTTGCCTGACCAAAGCGAACCCTTCTGCGACCTCCGGCTTGACCTTCAAATGGTCAATCTTTGGCAATGACTTTGCTTCCCATGGCAGTTTTTTGATTTGCTGTTTGACCTGATCGACATAGGTGTCAGTGTTACGTTCACCCACGCATTGATCAAACGATGTTGGACTAACGCTGTAAAACCAATGCCATGCCGCGATATCCATAAACAGCCAGAAATTACCCTGCCCCAGCCCTTCGCGAACGGTGGTACCCATGACAGGCCGAGTATACGAAAGCTGTAATGTTTCCAAGGTACAGGCCACCGTTTTGCTCGCAAATGCGCCCAGCGCCATCCAATAGTAGCGCCCCTTCTTTTCGGGCACACCATGCTCTTCCGTTTCCAAATACATCCTGGCATAGGTTGCGGAGATGCGTCGCGCCCTGGCTGGATAAAGGTTTATGAGCCTATAAGCCCCATTATTTTTCTTGTTGGAGAGGCGCGTGTAGCAGAACTGCTGCGCCATTGACCACAAGGTTGGACAGCCACAATGGACTTCAACACAACTATCCGGTCGGTCATTAGTCATTGCCTCGATCGTTGCGCCGTCAGCCATTTTTGTCCTTTGAGGTGTTGTTGGATGGGTCTTTATTCGCCCCTTCATCAGCCGAGACTTCGGCCCATTGCAGTGAAAATTTCAGTTTTTCTGGAGTGTCCGTATGAACTCTGGGCGTGCTGCCATCGACCGTCGTTGCAGCTTCATGACCGATGTCGTCGGCGCCGGTAACAGTGTATTTCATATTGTTCAGTGGCTTGCCGCTCGGGTCGAACAGGCTGAAGGTTTCATCGTAAGCTTTGACGGCAGGAAAGCCGCGCGTATCGACTCCCATAGACTTAGACCCCGGCATACTATGCGTAGCCGCATGCGCCACATAGCTGCCGTTGGTGCCGTGCTCGATCCCTGCCGCATTGTGGCGGGCGTAGCTGCCGCCGCCGTTGACCAGCAATTCTTCCTTGGCGCTGATCGTGATGCGGTTGGCGGTCTGCGTGATGTTCAGTTTGGCCAAAATGTTGATGCTGTCCGACAGCGCCTGCACGTCGATGTCGCCGCCGGCCGCCACCATCTTGAGCCCGGCCTTATACACAAACAGTCGGAAAGTTTGGCGGATGCTGGCAAACCAGCTGCCGCCGCTGGCGATAGCCAAATCCTTGCCGGTGGTCAGCGCGGTGTGCTGGTCGCTGGCGATATGGGTGCTGCCGCTGGTCGTGGTTTCGATACCAGCCGGGCTGGCCAGCACCAGGTGCGGTGCCGACAGCTCCGGGAAGCTGCCCTCCTCGCCTCCAGCACTGCCTTTGATCGCATCGTTCTGCGCCTTGATTACCTTGGCGACGTCGGCTTGCTGGCCCTGGGCTTCCTGCGCGCCGCTCTGCTGCGCGGCATCGGCCAGCGTTTCCTGCTGCTCGCGCGCCGCGGTCAAGCGCTGCACCGTCTCGCCCATGTCCGTCATATGCGCGGCGGCGTTGGTGCGGGCTTCAGTGGTTAGCAGCATGCCCTTGGCTGATCTTGCGACACCATGCCCATCGGAGCGCAGCTCCCAGCCTTGGCCGCGGGCGTCCTTGCGGCCGGCGTTGTCTTCGATGCGGGTGATGTGGCCGAGCGACAGTTGGCTGTGCTGATGGTCGCTCTTCAGCTGGACTTGAATTTTTCCATTGGTATCGTCGAGGATCGCGTGATTGCTTCGGCCGCCCGCGGCATTGCCGCCGCCAGCTGTCAGTTCGCGGCTGCGCAAGCCGGTCAGCGCTTGCTGGTCGGCCAGCTTCCACGGCGGCATGTTGCGCTCGTTGTAGACGCAGCCGGTGACGATGGGCTTATCCGGATTGGAATCCAGAAACTGCACGATCACTTCCTGGCCGATGCGCGGAACAGCGATCAAGCCGCGATCACCGCCGGCCCAGGAACTGGCAACCCGGACCCAGGCCGAACTTTTTTCATCGTTGCTGCCGATCCGGTCCCAGTGGAATTGCAGACGCACCCGGCCGTATTCGTCGGTGTGGATTTCCTGATTCTTTGGGCCGACCACGGTCGCGGTTTGCGGGCCGTGGATCTTGGTCGCGACGCTGTGGTAGCCGCGGCCCGGACGCCAGGGGATGCTTTTGCGGATGCAGCTCAGGC
>NZ_JBHSMT010000012.1:168133-265128 GCF_042654985.1 Paraherbaspirillum soli
CTGCCTCGTCGGCTTGCTGCAGGTAGTTGTTGCTGGCCGTATGCACGACGCTGACGACCAGGTATTCATGTTTGCCGCGTTCGGCAGATTGGCCGAACACGCTGTTGCTGAAGTGATCGGTCAGGCGGAACCAGCGTCCGGGCTGGACGTCGCGGTTGTTGCCGGCGGCTTCGATATGTTTGCCGCTGGTCTCGATTTCTTCCATCCGCAACCGCGCTTGCTTGTCGCCGTCTTCGTCGTTTTTATAGCCGTAAGCGCCGGTGTATTCGTACGATTCGATATCGAGCACGTCGCCTTGTTTATTCAAGGTCGGGATGTTGACATTGCTCGGCACCGGGTATTTGAAGTTGAAGCTGGACAGCGCGACTTGGCCGGGGACGATCTGACGCAACGGGCTCCATTCGTGAAGGGCGTCCTCTTCCTTGGCGCCGGCATGGCGCTGGAAGCGGATCTCGGGGTCGCTGCCATCGATCGGCGCCGCGTACGTGCTGTCATCCGAAAAAATTAATTTGTGGCCCTTGTCGGTATGTTCATACCAATAGTGCCAGCCGGCGGCTTCCCACCTGCGGTGCAGGTAGTTGCTATCGCTTTCATCGAACTGACAGGCTTCGGTGACAGGCACATCGGCCGCCTTGACGCGGCTGTCCCAGTCCGGATGCGATCCATAGTTCTTGAAAATACATTCCATCTGTTCCCGCAGCGTCTTGCCGTGGAACAGGTAATTGTCTTTTCTGAGATGCAGGTAGGCCAACCAGGGTTTCAGCACCATCTGGTAAAACGCGACATTGCCGTCGGACTTGACCAGCTTGAATTCAAAGACGTAACCATTGAAGTAGCGCAGGCTGCCATCGCCCCGCACCAGCGAAATCGTCACCAACTTGCCTTGCATTTCCTTCAGAGGAATACGGGCGTCAGTGGCAAGCACTTCCACCGTGAATTCGAAATCGCGTGACAGTTCTTCCCTGGCTTCCAGCCGATTCGCCACCAGCGAAGCAGCTGGGCCATCGTTATGTGGGAACGATAATTTCAATATGCGATGGTGTTGACGTCCGTGCAACAAGGCCAGTAGGGTTTGGGACAAACTAGTCATGTTGTATGGGCCCACTCGATATCGGTTCATTGCCAAATGGCAAAGTCCAGAATTTTATCACCACATGATTCCCACCAGAAAGAATTGACAGGGGTTCTTGCTACTATGTTGCGTGCGGGGCCGGTAGTTCGTCCCACTTCCATCAATTCTTTGTAATACTCCCTGAATCCGACAACTTGCTCGCACCAGGCGCGGCAGGCGGCTGCGTTGAAAGCGCTGGTTTC
Source organism: Paraherbaspirillum soli (assembly GCF_042654985.1). NCBI lineage: Bacteria > Pseudomonadati > Pseudomonadota > Betaproteobacteria > Burkholderiales > Oxalobacteraceae > Paraherbaspirillum > Paraherbaspirillum soli. The sequence goes on from NZ_JBHSMT010000012.1 coordinate 169,448, forward strand.
AGCGACCGGAGCAAGCGAAACTCGGGCGGATTCTCGGTCAGTGTCGGCGGCAGGTCCGGCAGCGTCACCTGACCAGGAGGCGTCGTGGCCGCGCACGAAGCTACCCGATTGATCCAGCCTTTGCCGTAAATCGGCCACGTGGACAACGACGTGTAGTACCGCAGGCGCTGTGCGCTGCAGCGCGCGCCATGCCGGCATTGACAGCAAAATCCCACATCCGAAACACGATCACGCCATCGATGTCATCGGCACCAAGCGCAAGCGTGCAGCGCTCTATTATCGACATCATGTTCCATCTTTATAGGGACTTTTCTGCTGATACTGAGGTTTAACGTACTGCCGAGCGAGTGGCTCTACAAAGCCTGTGTAACAGAATATATAGAGTAGCTGTGGAAGATCGATCCGGGCCTGAATAAGGCGGATTGCGAATTCGTTGACATAAAAATGCCTTATGGAATATTGTGTGTACCCGACAACATCACAAGAAAACCCGGCATCTTTCGTCATCGATAAAGGGTTGAAAAATCGTGAAATGTCATTTCCGGTCGCTTCTGAAAACCTGCTGATGAATTTAGCCAGCGCGTTGCCAAGCCCTCCAATCTCAGGGCTTCCTGCCCCGACCTTGGATCGCTCGCTACAGTTGTATGAGGCGACCTGAAACTGTAGCGCTGGTTTTTCCATTCACAGGAGAGGGAAATATGTCTTTCATCAGCAGAAGGACGGTGCTGGGCGCGCTTGCGACTACGCCGTTGTGGTCAATGTCATCGGTTTGGGCGCAATCCGGCGCCCTGAAAATCTCCCATCAATTCCCCGGCGGCACCATCAGTGAAGGCGATTTCCGCGATCGTCTGACCCGCATGTTCGCGGCCGAGGTCAGCAAGCGTACCAAAGGCAGTCTCAAATTTGAAATCTATCCCGGCTCTTCATTGATGAAGACCAACGCGCAATTTTCGGCACTGCGCAAAGGCGCGCTGGACTTTACGCTGGTGCCGCTCAACTATGCCGGCGGCGAAGTGCCGGAAGTGAACATTGGCTTGATGCCCGGCCTGGTGACGTCGTACCAGCAAGGCGCGGCCTGGAAAAATGCGGAGGTCGGCAAGGAACTGTCGCGCATCCTGCTGGAAAAGGGTGTGATCGTGGTCAGCTGGATCTGGCAGGCCGGCGGCGTCGCCTCTCGCACCAAGCCGATTGTCGATCCGGCGGACGTCAAGGGCCTGAAAGTCCGCGGCGGCTCGCGTGAAATGGACCTGATTCTGAAAGAAGCCGGGGCCGCGGTGGTGACGCTGCCTTCCAATGAAATTTACGCTGCGATGCAGACCGGCGCGATGGATGCGGCAATGACCTCGTCGACTTCGCTGATTTCGTTCCGGCTGGAGGAAGTGTCGAAGAGCCTGACCACCGGCCGCGACCGGGCCTACTGGTATATGTTCGAACCCTTGCTGATGTCCAAGGCGACTTTCGAGCGCCTGACCAAGGAGCAACAAGCGATAGTGCTGGCGGTCGGCGGCGAAATGGAACAGTTTGCCCAGAGCGCGGCCCGGCTCGACGATTCCGGCGTCGCTGCGGTCTATCAAAAAGCGGGCGCCAAGGTGGTTGACCTGAACGCCGCAACGGTCAAGAAGTGGCAAGACATTGCACGCACTACCGCGTGGAAAGACTACGCCGCCAAGAATGACAACTGCGCCAAATTACTGAAGCTGGCGGAGAAGCTCTTATGAGTCATGAGTTCGACCTGAAGCCGGCCGCCGGACCCGCCGCGCCGGAACATCCGGTGGCGGCAGCCTTGTCCGGCGTGCTCGACCGTTTCAACCGGCTGGCGCGGTATTTGTCGATGGCGGCGCTGACGCTGACCGCGCTGATCATGACCTATTCGGTGGTGGCGCGTTATTTCTTCCACGTTCCCACCGACTGGCAGGACGATGCAACGGTATTCATGCTGGTTGGCGTGATTTTCCTGTGCGCCGGATCTGTGCAGTCGGTGCGCGGCCATATCGGGATCGACGTACTGGCGACGCTACTGCCGGCCAGGGCGAACGCGCTGCGCTTGCTGATGGTCGATTTGATTTCGTTCGCCTTCTGCGGTTTTTTCTCGTGGAAGGCGTGGACGCTGTTCCATGAAGCATGGTCCGAGGGCCAGACCACCTCTTCCACTTTCGCGCCGCCGTTGTGGATTCCCTATTCGCTGATGGCGCTCGGCATGACCGTACTGAGCTTGCAACTGCTGATGCAAGTCGTGGCGCGTCTGACCGAGCGCAGCAATTCCGTCAGCGCCCCAACTATCACAGGAGTGTAATGAGCCCGCTTGCCCTGGGTGCCTTATATGGCATCGTCACGATTGTCGTGATGTGTTCCGGAATGCCGATTGCGTTTGCTCTCGGCGTGGTTGCGACCGGCTTCATGTATTTCTTCATGCCAGCGTCTTCGCTCGATACGATTACCCAGAACGTTTATGAAGAAATCGCTTCGGTTACTTTGCTGTCGATCCCGCTGTTTATCCTGAAAGGGGCGGCCATCGGCAAATCGCCGGCCGGCCGCGACCTGTATCTGGCGATCCACGCGTGGCTCAACAAGGTGCCGGGCGGACTAGGAATCGCCAATGTGTTTGCCTGCGCCTTGTTTGCTGCGATGGCGGGCTCCTCGCCGGCGACCTGTTCGGCGATCGGGTCGGCCGGGATTCCCGAGATGCGCCGGCGCGGCTATTCGCCCGGATTCGCGGCCGGCATCATCGCTGCCGGCGGTACGCTGGGGATTCTGCTGCCGCCTTCGATCACGATGATTTTGTACGCGGTGGCCGCGGAGCAATCGCTCGGCAGGCTGTTTCTGGCCGGGATCGGTCCGGGCGTGTTGCTGGTGCTCCTGTTCGCAGCTTATGCGGCGTACCGCGCCCGCAAGGAATACCGAATCGCGCACGAGATTTATCTGAGCGGCGGCGTCAAATCGGCTTATCTGGAAGACGAACATTTCACCTTGGCGCAAAAAGTCGAGATGCTGCCGCGGGTCCTGCCTTTCCTGATTTTGCTGATCGGCGTGATGGTGGCTCTGTATGGCGGTTTTGCGACGCCGTCCGAGACGGCGGGGCTGGGCGCATTGCTGGCGATCGTGCTGATTGCGGTCGTGTACCGGATCTGGAAACCGAGCGACATTGCGCCGTTCCTGAACTCGACCATCAAGGAATCCTGCATGCTGCTGCTGATTATCGGCATGTCCTTGCTGTACTCGTATGTGATGAGTTATCTGCACATCAGCCAATCGGCAGCGCAATGGGTGGTCGGCTTGCAGCTGTCGAAATGGCTGCTGCTGGCGGTGATCCTGCTGATGGTGATCGTGCTTGGCTTCTTTTTGCCGCCGGTATCGATCATTTTGATGACCGCACCGATTATTTTGCCGCCGCTGCGCGCCGCCGGGTTCGACTTGATCTGGTTTGGCGTGGTGATGACGGTGGTGATGGAAATGGGGTTGATTCATCCGCCGGTCGGCTTGAACCTGTTCGTCATAAAAAACATCGCACCGGATATTTCGCTGACGGAAGTGATCAAGGGCACTCTGCCGTTTTTACTGCTGATGTTTTTGGCGATACTGCTGCTTTGCCTGTTCCCCGGCATTGCGACCGGGCTGCCGGATATCCTGATGGGAGCCCGGTAAAGCCCGTCCGGCGACGGGCTTTTCATCCTTATAAGAGATAGCGTTACCAAAATTTCCATTATTTATTTCCGAAAAGCATTTATTCGCGATAAAGTGTCGCCCGGCGGCACTGCCGACTTATTGGCTGTTGCCTCTGAATCAGTTGAACGTGAATAAATTGAACATCGATGAATAACGGAGAACAAATGAAAGTGCATCAGAAGTCGTCTTGGGCCGCCAGGGTCAGTATCGGCAGCCTGTTTGTTTTACTCAGTATCAGCGCCGCCAAAGCAGAACCGGGCATCACAGCCAACACCATCGTGATCGGGCAGTCGGCGGGATTCACCGGAACCACCGCCGAAGAAGTCAAACAGGCTACCGCCGGCGCGCAGCTCTATTTCGATATCGTTAACAAGCAAGGCGGTGTGTTCGGCCGCAAGATCGTGCTGGAATCGCTGGACGACGGCTTCGAGCCGAAGCGTACGGTAGAGAACACGCGCAAGCTGCTGAATGAAAAGAACGCATTTGCACTGTTCCTGTATCGCGGCACGCCAACCACTGAGTCGGTTCTGTCGCTCATCAACGACGCCAAAGTGCCGCTGATCGCTCCGGTCAGCGGCGCCAGCTCGCTGCATGAGCCGATGCAGCGCTATCTGTTCAACGTCCGCTCTAAATACCGCGATGAAGTCGGGACTGCCATCGAGCAATTGTCCGGCATGGGCTTGCAGCGTTATGGCGTGCTGGTTTCCAACGACTCGTTCGGCAATGACGCGCTGGAAGGTCTGAAACAGGCCATCAAAAAACATAAGCTGCCGGAGCCGGTGATTGCTAGTTACGAGCGCAATACGGTGGCGGTGGATGGCGCAGTCAAGAAGATATTCGATGCCAAGCCGCAGGCCGTGCTGATGATTTGCACCGCCAAGCCGTGCGCTGCATTTATCAAGGAGTATCGCCAGGCCGGCGGACGGCAGCAATTGATCACGTTGTCGAATGTCAGCTCGCAAGTGTTCCTGCAAGGCTTGGGCAAGGACGCGCGCGGTCTAGGTATGACACAGGTGTTCCCGAACCCGAGAGGTTCGAGCGCGCAAATTTCCAAAGAATTCATGGCGGCGCTCAAGTCGCGTAGCGAATTGTCCGACTCTTATCCTACTCTGGAAGGTTTTATTTCTGCCAAGGTATTGGTGGAAGGACTGCGTCGGACAGGCGCCAAGCCGAGCCGCGAAGGGCTGGTCAATGCGTTGGAAAGCATGGGTGGATTCGATTTGGGCGGAATGACGCTGAAATACGGTCCGGCCAGTCGCGATGGCTTGAACTTTATTGAATTGACGGTGATCGGCAAGGATGGGTACGTGTTGCGCTAGCTGGATATGAGGAGCCGAATGGGGCACAACTCTGTGCCTCAACTGGCAGTTCTTCGCGTAATGCAGGGCCGATGCGCCGCATGATGGGCGTATCGGCATTGACAAGCAGCTTATTGCACTGTTTGAAGTCGCCTTGCACCGATGCCTACGAAGACTTTGCGTGCTGCCGGTTAGATACAGGCCGCTCTCCCCTGGCAAAGCGGCTCTGCGGCTCGCTGCCGTGACCCAACGTTTCCTGGAGAAAGGCGATGAAACTCACCAGCTTCGGCGGCATGTGCGTATCGGGTAGATGCACTACATGAACAGGCCAGGTCGGTGCCGGCCAGTCTGGAAAAAGACGAACGAGCCGACCCGCATCCAGATCTTCCTGCAGCATCACCTGCGGTTGAAAAATTACCCCCAACCCCGCGACTGCGGCCTCGCGAAGCGCCAGGCCGCCATTGACGTCGAGGCGACCACGCACCGAAATGTGCTCCGCGCCACTGCCGTCGGGGCGTGGAAAGTGCCACTCACGTTCAGGGCCGGCTGCGAACATAAACGCTAGACAGTTGTGCTGTGCCAGATCGGCGGGTACCTGCGGATGCCCATGGCGCGCCAGATAGGCCGGCGACGCGCAGACAATGCGCGGCGAACGTGGTAGCGGCCGCGCAATCAAGCCCGAATCCGGCAGCACACCGGCGCGGATGGCGGCGTCAAAGCCTTCTTCCGCCAGATCGACGAAGCGGTCGTTGAGGGACAGCTCAATCTGGACTTCGGGATAGCGGTCGAGGTAGCCAGCAAGCGCCGGCACCAGCACACGGGTGCCATAGATAACCGGGCAGCTCACCCGCAGTCGGCCACGCGGACTGTTCTGCATTTCGCGCGCATCCAACTCGGCGGAGTCCACCAGCGCGAGGATTTCGAGGCACCGCTCATGGTAGCGTTTGCCGAGTTCCGTCAGGCTCTGGCGCCGCGTGGTGCGATTCAGCAGCCGGCCTTTGAGGCGTCGCTCCAACTCCCGAATATGGTTGCCGACCATCGTGGGCGTCATGCCGCTACCTTCGGCCGCGGCGGTGAAGCTGCCACGTTCGACGACGCGCACAAATATCTCCATGCTGCTGAATCGATCCATTCGCAAATCCTATTAAGAAGTGTTCGAAGAAATGACGGGTTTATCAAATTAGGTTAAAGAATAATACTCGTATCCAAGCTTTACTCACACCCCACCTCAAGGAGCCCCTATGACTAATGCAAACACGAATCTCCAACATCAGCGCGTCGTCTTGCTGGGCGGTACATCGGGCATCGGTCTTGCCACGGCCCATGCCGCACTGACTGCCGGTGCCTCGGTGGTAGTGGTCTCATCGAGTGGTCAACGTGTCACTGAGGCCGTCGCCAAGCTCGGCGAGCGGGCCCAGGGATACACGGTCGATCTGACCAATGAACTCGCTGTGCGCGGTCTATTTGAACAATTAGGGCCTTTCGACCATCTGGTCTACAGCGCCGGTGATTCGCTGCAAACCGGAGCGCTCGTCGACATGGGCCTCGATACTGTCCGTCAGGTTTTTGATGTGCGCGTCTTCGGCGCCATTGCCGCCGTCAAACATGCAGTACCGTATTTGCGCCCCGGCGGCTCAGTGGTGCTAACCGGCGGTGTCGCCAGCCTAAGGCCTCAAAAGGGTTGGGTGGCGCTTGCCGGTGCCTGTAGCGCGATGGAAGGCTTGACCCGCGCACTGGCGGTGGAGCTGGCGCCCATTCGCGTCAACCTGGTGAGTCCTGGTTTAGTGCGTACGCCGTTGTGGGCCAACTTGCCCGAAGCCGACCGCGCGGCGCTATACGCTGCAAGTGGGGCTGCACTGCCAGTGGGACATATCGGCGAGGCTGAGGATCTCGCACAAACTTACCTCTATCTGATGAGCAATCGCTACGCCACCGGACAGACCGTCATTGTGGATGGCGGCCACGTGCTGGTGTGAAAACAAGGACTTAGAATTCCTGAACCCGTCATTGGAAACTGAAAGATCTTGAATAAGGAAATGCATTGGGCCTCAGCAAACCATCACAAGCGACGCCGCTGAGCTTAAACTCCGGCTACCACCATAAGGCATCCCTATGCTGCATAAAACATATCAAACAGAAACCTATTGAAAAAAATACCAAAGATTCTTTCCACTCCGCGCGCGAGTCACATCGGAAAACGCGCCGGATGAGGAATGGTTTGAATGGCGTGGTGCGTCAATTCACATAGACCGTTATCCATGCCACGAAGCGCCACTCACGATCATCGTCGTGCATGGCGGTGGCGGCTATGGACGACTCTTCGCGCCAGTCGGACTCCTGCTCCGAAAGGCGGGTTATGAAGTGGTTGCGCCTGATCTTCCTGGCTACGGCCTGAGCAAGAATGACTCTTCGATGATCAGATATGACGCATGGATTCGCATGCTGAGCGATCTTGTTGCCAGCGAATACAAGCGAAATGGGCGTCGCATTGTTCTGTGCGGCGGCAGCCTTGGCGGTTATCTTGCTTATTTAAGCGCGGCACAGCTGGGTTCTGGACCGATCGCAGGCGTCATTGCAACCACATTAGTGGATCCCCGGTTGCAGCTCGCTAAAGAACAGTTCGCCAAGAATGGCCTGGTATTACATGGACTGATGCCTTTGATGCCATTGTTTGCGAAGTTGATAGGCAATCTCAAGTTCCCTATTAAATGGTTCACAAAAATGGGCGCAATGTCTAACAACCCGGAGCTGTCCCAACTAGTCGCCGAAGATCCGTTTGGCGGTGGCGTACGGGTTCCCGTGAGCTTCATGCAATCAATTTTCTCAATCAGACCGGCCATTGAGCCGGAGAATTTCGATATTTGTCCGGTGCTGCTTGCGCACCCGGCGGCAGATCGTTGGACAAGCATTGACTCTAGCCGGCCCTTTTTTGAGCGCATCAAGGGTGACAAAACCTTGGTTTTACTTGAAAAGTGTGGCCACTTTCCGGTTGAAGAACCCGGTATTTCACAGCTCGAATATGCGGCAATAGCGTTCCTGGCCAAAATTGCGGACAACTCCGGTGCCCAACAAAAAACGGCGATTCGACAGTAACCGCTGGTTGCCAGGCCGCGGCAGTCGGCACAGGTGCTTCACTCAAGTCTTTATGTCCAAGTAACTCTCTCTAGCCCCCTGCGGACATCCCACCGGTCACTACATGCGCTATTTTCCGGTCACGCAAATCTTGGTCGACATCGGCCTTTGGCGCCACGACCGTAATAGAAGTATTTGGCGGCCTAGAATTCAGCTGACTAGTCGACGGCACTGACGACATCTCCGGAATATCCCGCATCTTGGTCAATGTGGAGATACTTGGCGCACGCGGAATCGCTGAGGCAGTCGGCACAGAGGGAAGCCGAGGACTTGCCGCCAAATCGCGGCCGGAATTTCGCGTCGCAAAGTCGCCAATATTGGAATAGCTAAAGTTGTTTAATCTGGTCGAACAAACTCTGATCTCGATCGCACGAGAAGACACCGCCAATCCTGGTCGAAAAGGTAAAGGCGGCAATCGTCAGATATACGCAGCAGCCTAGCCCCGCCCCACTTCCTGCGTGAACTGCAAGATAATGAATTCGGCAGGACGCACGGCAGCCATGCCGATTTTGACGTTCATTTTGCCTTGCTCGACATCGTCCGCCGTCATAGTGACGTCCTTACCGACCTGAACAAAATAGGCTTCCTGCGGGCTGCTACCCATTAAGCCACCTTGCCTCCAGATACTATGTAGATAGTTATCCACGGCAGATCGGACGCGCTCCCACGTCGGGTGGCTATTGGGTTCAAACACAGCGAAACGCATCGCCTTTTTGATATCTCTTTGCGCGGTATCAAACAGGCGGCGTATGGAGATGTAGCGCCAGTCATCCGAATCTTGCAGCGTTCTCGCCCCCCATACCACAGCCCCCTTGCCGTTGAACTCCCGGATCATGTTGATGGCTTTGCCAGTGTTGAACTTCCCTTGTAATGCCTCAGACACCTGGAATCGTGATCGCAAACCACCTTTCAATGACACGTTGGCAGGCGCTTTCCACACTCCACGCTCTCTGTCCACCGAACAGTAGAGGCCGGCTACAGCTGCACTAGGAGGTATCGGCGTGGTCGCCCAATCCGCTTGCAGCCAAGGGTAATAGGCGGCCGCATGCATGGAGTCAGGGTACGCATCAGCAGGAATGGTCGTCGACGTCGTCATCTCAGTGGCCGGACCATCAAGAATGGCAAACCGTCCCTTTTCGGATCCGCACAACGTGTTCATCGCGCCTGCAATGTCCTGTCCGGCTGCCACCAATAAAGTCACATCATCCATTTTTTGGACTTCCGCCGCAAATTTATCAGCGGCCAATAGATAGCAATAGCCACCGCCATTTTCAAAATAGGCCCTGACGCCGACATGCAAGGTTTTGCTGAAATCGGCCTCTCCCGCTGCCGTCACAAAATCCAGCCAAGAATTCAGTCGAACCGGTTTCGCCAAGGTCAGATCCCCCGCTTCGCCCGCAATCACCGGCACCGCCGTGGTACCGCCGGCTATCGACAGCGATAAATTGGGAAGCTCTTCAACATATACACCGGGATACGTGGTCGTTACTGGCATAACTCCTCCAAAACAATGGATAAAAAGCCCCAACGCAAATCCAAATAGATTTGCGCCCCAAATATTAAAAGCGGATTGATTCTATGAATTAATGAAACTGCACCGTCATGCGCAGGGCCAGCAAGCACAACTCTTCAATTGCGACCTCATTGCTGGAGGCATCAAAGCTAGGCGCCGTGAGTTTGGTCGGAAAGGCGTCGATAATATTCCACGTCACCAGAAGCTCGCTGCCCGACTCGTTGGTTAAACTGATCGAGATATCTTTCTTCTCGACCTGGTTGAGGGAGATTGAACTGATCCAATCGTACAGCTGACTTTGTCCAAGGAAGATGCCACGCTTTAGGCTGATATTGAGCGCGGCCGCCTGACCCGGCATTTGAAACCAGTTACCTAGACCATCTTTATACTCCATGGTTTCAAATCCCAATTCCAAGCCGGACACCGCGCTAAACGCCATCTCGTCGTTGCCAACAGTAACGCGATAACGATAGGTAGGAATGGGGTAACTAGCCGCAATTTGCTCTTTGGATATGGACATCCCGATCGCTCCTTATGGGTGGCCTCGACACCTACGCAGATCGGCCATTGTTGTAAAAAGATGCCAACTACACGCCAAAATTCCAGAAGACCGTCCCATGAACTCGGGCAAATACTGCTTGGATAGCAGCAATGAACAACTGCTTTATCTTTTTCTGCCTGCGCTCTGCTTACTGCTGCCCTATTGTTCTTTTTCTCTTTGGTATGGCCGGGTGTTTTTGCCCGGGAAACCACTGTAGAGAATGAATTGGAAATCTCATACTGGAAATATTGCCAGTAGCAATTCATATCTATACATGCCTATCAAGCTGTGACGCGCTAAATGCGTTCGATCTCGACACTTTCATCCATCAATACGTAAAATTCGCCGCTGCCGAATAAGTTGAATTACCGCACGCCCTGAAACTGGGTCGTGTCATATATCTCGGCAAATTCAACCACGGCGACGATCGGGTGTCGGCAGCAAGAGGATGTTTTCGCTTTGTTTAACGGCACCTCGGCATGTTAAATTGCTGCTTTGCAAGTCATAACAAGTTGAACATTCATGACCCGGATATTGCCGACTAAGAGCGCCACCATCGCCGAATACTGGCTGCGCGGAATAGAGACGCAACTCGTATCAGAGAAAGAAGTAAAAGATTGGGCATTCTCGATCATTGAAGCCCTCGATGAACCGCCGTTCGAAATCATCGACTTGGCGATGAGTAGAGGATTACCCGATCTATTTGGAAAACTAAAAGAGATGCCGGGTGATCGTGATGTTCAACAAGCTGGGCGTTGGCTTCTCTGTACTCTCAGGGAAAGGTTGCAGTCTGATCCGTCAAGCATGAAAGATGTCGTCAGATGTGCGGTACATATCGCTCGCTCTACTAACCTGGAGTACGAAGTGTATTGCAAGTTCGATGCGATAGACGATTGTATTTACCTCGCAGAAAACGAGACGTATGGATCTATTGACATGTGCCGCGCCGATCTTACTGATGCGCTCGCCGAATACCAAGAAAGACCCGAAGTAAACGGCGCCCCCGAGGCAAACGCCTCAGGAGCGCCGGCCTTTGTCGTCATTCCCTACGCGGACTACAGTCGCAAACAGGAAGGCAAAGGCGATTACATCCCGCATGAAGTTGTCAGTCTGATGGTCGACAATGACTGGACGCCTTTACGTGCCTGGCGCGAGCATCTGGGCCTTACTCAATCTGACGTGGCGCAGCGACTTGGCGTTTCCCAATCAGCCTATGCGCAACAAGAGTCAAGCAACAAACTACGCAAAACTAGCCGCCAGAAGATAGCCGCAGCGCTCGGTATCGATGCAGCACTATTAGACCTGTGAGAAAGCTCTCATTAAAGAAGTCGCGGTGGACAGGCAACAAATGGCCGTCTGTTGATATTGATCCATATGAATTTGACGACTTTCTCAAAGTTGTTACCCAACTTTGCAATACCTTTTCAGTCGCTATTCCTCACGTTATTGACATTCTCGACGGCTATGCAACTGATCTGGTTATCGAAAATTCTCCTACGAAGGTTCTCATGGATAACTGGACATTTTCAGTTGCTGCGGAAAAGGAAGACGTGCGGGACAAAATTTATATTGCACTCGAAAGCATTAGTATTTGATCTTGCTATAGGCCTCTAAATTGTCGGCAACCCGACATTTCGTTCAAGTCGTTCCCTTCGAGCACTGAGTCGTCACGCGAGCAGGCCGGTCCTCTTTAATTCAATTCGTTATAGCCAACATGTCATTCGAAACAACGCTTATCTACAACAAATCACTGATTCGACAAGCAGTATTCGCATTCTGGCGGCGTTCTATTAGCATGCGGTTCGTATCCGCTTGGCTCGCGATGACGGTCTGGTTTTTCGTCTTGCTTATCCAGCGAGATACGTCGTGGCAGATGGGTGTCACAGGAACAGTGAGTGGCTTCTGCGCCTTGATTTCAGTTGCTATCTACCTAGTCCATTACAGAAACTCAATGAGCAAGTTTCGCGAAATGGGCAGCTCGCAAGCAACCTTCCGGGCCGACGAGTTATCTTTTACGCTTACGTCAAGTATCGGAGCTTCCACGCTACGATGGAACCGTACGGGAAGTATGGCAATTTCAAAATGTCTGGCTTCTACTATTTTCGAAAGCACAGTTTTGCACGTTGCCACTCGAAGATTTGCCGCCCGACATGCGAACTTTTGTAGTTGAGCGCGTTCTCGCATCAGGAGGCAAGATCTGCTAGCCATCCAAGAGGAGCCCAGGGGAAACCGCACTTCTGGTTCCCTTCCGCTTTGTCTCGACGGTGCGCCACGAAACGTTTAAAGATCGGTTTTCCAAAAGCCTTCCGGGCCGGCGGATGTCACGGTACATCTCTGTCCACTAAGAGGAAACACTTAGGTCGAGCACATGCGCTGCCCAGTTGCTCGACTTGGAGTGCCCAAAATTTACATGCACTGACATTGCGGGGCCGCGTTAGAGGAGATTGGATACTAGCGCTGTATGTACGCACTCAACCCCGCAACAAGTGCCGCGAAAGTTGCTGCGCAACGTGCGCTTTGGCGCAGGTCTTCATGCATCGCGACCCAGGTGTCCATCATGATCGAGAACTGGGTAGGCAGCAGGCGTACCAGCGCCTTGTCTTTCGCGGCCAGCGCCGATTGGCATATGCCGATGCCGAAACCCGCGCGGATGGCTGCCAGTTGCGCCAGGTCGCTGTCGGCCCGGAATGCCAGGGCGGCGCGCGAGAACCAAGGGAATTGATCCTGCAGCCGGCGGATATAAGCGCTCTCGTAATCGAAACCGATGAGCGCATGATCCGATAGCCCGGCGATTGATTTCGGGATGCCGTATGCCGCGAGGTAGCGCTTGTGTGCGTGCAGCCCGAGTTCGATGCTGCCCACGCGCTTGGCCACCAGCGCGTCTTGCGCGGGCCTGAACATCCGCACGGCGATGTCTGCTTCGCGGTGCAGCAGATCGTCCGCCTTGTTCGACAACACCAGCTCGATGGTCAGCGCGGGGTGCTCATTCTTCAGCGCCGCGAGGATTGGGGGCAGCACTTCGATGCCGATGACCTCGCTGGCGGTCAGGCGCACGGTGCCGCGAACGCCGGTTCCGTGGCTGCTGGCCACCCGGCGCAGCGCGGCCGTGGTCGCGGCCACGCCGGCGGCATAGGGCCTCAGTTCCAGCGCGGCATCGGTGGGCGCGAAACCGTCGAACGAACGGATAAAGAGCTTCAACCCCAGCGCTGTCTCCAGGTTGTCGATGTGGCGGCCCACCGTCGGCTGTGTCAAGCCCATCGCGCGTCCAGCCGCCGACAGCGAGCCTGTCTCCAGCACTTTCAGGAAGGTCCTGTACCACTCCCAGCTTGGTTCGTTTTCCGTCATGGTATTCATTTATTTATAGCCTCAATAAGAGTTTAAGCAATTTTCATTTACCCATCAATTTTGCATAATGCCATCTCCGACAGCAAAGACCAACCGACATCCACGGAGCCTTTCATGAACACATTGACTATCGCCCAGACATTACCCTGCCGTGCCGAATGCGACCTGGTTATCTGGGCGAAACGGATTGGCGCCGCGATCTTCGCGGTGACCGTCACAGCGCTTGAAGCCTGGCTGCGGTTTCCGATTCGCTCCCTGTTCGACGGCTACCTGCAATCAGCCACGTCGCGCATCTCGTCGGTCGCTGCTTCCGTTTTTCACCACCGTTCGCTATGAACCCAACCCAAGGAGAATCGCCATGTCAAAAATAGCTCTTTTCGGCGCAGCAGGCGTCATCGGGCAAAGCATTGCCGCCGCCATCGGCGCCAAGGGCCAACCCTATCGTGTTGTCGGCCGCAGCGAGGCAAGCCTGCGCAATGCATTCGGTGCAGACCCTCTCGCCGAAATCGTCACCTGGAACCCCGACTCGCCCGCGTCGGTCCAGGCCGCCACTGCGGGCGTCGAGACGCTGATCTACATGGTCGGCGTCAACTATTGGCAGTTCGAGCTCCATCCCGAACTCATGCGCAAGACGCTTGATGGCGCGATCGCCGCCGGGGTCAAGAACATCCTTCTGATCGGAACCGTTTACCCGTACGGCCGGGCGAAATCCCGGCCGGTGCGCGAAGACCATCCGCGCGAACCCCACACCTTCAAGGGCCGCATGCGCAAAACCCAGGAAGACCTGCTGATGCAGGCGCACGCCGATGGCCACATCCGAGCGACGGTGCTGCGCCTGCCGGACTTCTACGGCCCCGGCGTGGAAGCCAGCTTGCTGCACCGCGCGGCGAAGGCAGCCGTGCAAGGCGGCGTTGCGGACATGGTCGGTCCGATCGATCAAGCGCATGAGTTCGTCTTCGTGCCCGACGTCGGCCCCGTTGTTGCCAAGCTGGTCAATACCCCTGCCGCATTCGGAAAGATCTGGAACTTCGCCGGCGCGAGCGTCACGACGCAGCATGAGCTGGTGTCGGAAATGGAGCGCCAGACTGGAAGGAAACTGAAGCTCCGCGTGGCGGGCAAGACGATGCTGCGCTTGATCGGCCTGTTCAATCCGTTCATGCGCGAAATGGTCGAGATGCACTATCTGATGACCGAACCCTTGATCATGGACGACTCGGCTCTGCAACGACTGATCGGCCCGATTCGCAAGACGCCTTACGCGGAAGGCATACGACAAACTTTGGCCGCTGTAGCCGGGGTTCGCGCTATTAAAGCCTTAGTCTGAGGAACCATCCTTGAAACACTTCACTTCCACTCGCCTTGCCGCGAGCGCTTATTTCGTCGCGGTTCTCGTGACGGCCGTCGCCAGCGCGCTGTTCGGGGCAGATCCGGCCCGCGTAGCCACGCCCGTGGGTATCGAAATACTTGCTACTTATCACCGAACTCTGCTGATCGGGGGACGAGGGATTCAATAGATGGTTATTTTTTCCCATCATCCCAAAATGGCAAAAAGAGCCAGCTAAAGTATTTAGCTTCGCTCGACCGCCACTTTCCAGGGACTTCCTGCACCGTCGGAGCGTAATCGCTGACCTTGTCAAACTTGGTGTTTGAGTGGTCGACCTTGGCGACAGCGTTAGCACCCGACGCGAACAAATACAGCTGCGCATATTGCAGCAGCATGATGGTCTTGCCGTCCGCAATTTCACCATTGGCCACCATGTGTAACGCCTGCCGTAATGGCAACTCCAGCACCTCGATGTCCTCGCCTTCCGCTTCAATCCCGCCGCCCTCGCCGATCCGCGCCGTTGCCTCATATTCAGCGACAAAGAAATGCAGCCTTTCGGTCACCGAACCTGGACTCATGAAGGCTTCGAATACCTTGCTTACCGCGCCCACCCGGTAGCCGGTTTCTTCCTCGACTTCGGCCCGGATCCGCTGTTCCGGATTGGCGTTGTCGAGCAGCCCGGCCGGGGTCTCTATCAAAAACCCGTCGTGCCCGTTACCGTACGTCGGGAAGCGAAACTGGCGGATCAGGATCACGCTCTTTTTTTCCCGGTTATAAAGCAAGATCGTCGCGCCGTTGCCGCGGTCATAAATTTCGCGGGTCAACGTCTGCCACGTGCCATTGTTACGACGATAGTCAAAAGTGGCTTTTCGCAGCAAATACCAGTCATCGGACAGCGTTTCGATTTTCTGGATTTGAACTCTGTTGTTTCGCATGGACAGGATCTCCTGAAGGTAGTCCGGGGCGACAAGGCCCGTCATCGACGCTTGCTTTTTGCGACACTAACATGCAGTATCGTGCAATATCAAGAATATTCGTGCAAACAGGAATTGAACATGCTGACCAGCCAACGCAAAAAACATCTATTGGACCTGCTGGCTCTAGATGGCCGGATTGTCGCCAAAACCCTCAGCGAGCAATTGGGATTATCGGAAGACACGATCCGCCGCGATTTGCGCGAACTGGCAAAAGAGGGCTTGCTGCAGCGCGTACACGGTGGCGCGTTACCGGCCTCGCCGGCAATGGCCGTCTTCGCCGAACGAGAAAACATCTCTGCCGACGCCAAGTCCGCGATCGGCCGCACCGCCGCAGGGCTGGTGCAGCCGGGGCAGGTGGTGTTCGTCGATGGTGGTACGACGGCCGTGCAATTGGTCCGGCATCTGCCTGCCGACTTGAGGGCCACCGTTGTCACGCACAGCCCCTCGATCGCGGTCGAGCTGCTCAACCATCCTCATATCGAGGTCATCATGATCGGCGGCCGCCTGTTCAAACATTCCATTGTCGCGCTGGGCGCGGCCGCGATTGAGGCAATCGGACGCATCCGCGCCGACTTGTATTTCATGGGTGTTTGCAGCCTGCACCCCGAAGCCGGCATCGGCACTGGGGATTTTGAAGAGTCGTGCGTCAAGCGCGCGCTGTGCGACGCGGCGGCAGAAACCATCGTCCTGGCCTCGCCGGAAAAGCTTGATACGGCGTCGCCGTTCCAGATCGTGCCGCTCAGCCGGATAAGCCGGATCGTGGTCGATAGCACGGTTCCAGAACACCTGATCGCGCCCTACTCCGCGCTGGGCATTTCGATCAGCCTGGCATTTGAGACGCATAAATAGCGTGCTCCAAGTGAGCATCACATTTTGATGACAGTCGACAAGTAGTAAACTTGCCGCATCTCAATTTCTCGCACTCAGAATGATGACCGATCTGAAAGCTGTCTCAATTTCTCGTGATCCTGACACCGCCGACACTTCCGTCCGTCGCCGTTCCCTGATGGCAGCCTGCAGTGCCCACGCAGTACATGATGGCCTGACTGACCTTATCTATGTGTTGCTGCCTATCTGGCAGGCGCAATTTTCCATCAGTTACGCGCTAGTGGGACTGTTACGCGGATCCTATTCGGGCATGATGGCCGGCTTTCAACTGCTGGCCAGTCGGCTGGCAAAACGCTGGGGGCGAGAACGCATGCTGGCGGGAGGGACGGCACTGGCTGGCATCGCATACCTGATTGCTGGTCAGGCCGGTGGTCTGACGGTACTGGTGATTGCGTTGTTGTTGGGTGGATTGGGGGCCAGTACTCAGCACCCGCTGGCGTCCTCATTGATCACTGATACGCATGAGGACGGCGGTGGAGTCAAAGAGGCACTGGCACAGTACAACTTTGCCGGCGACATCGGCAAGACGCTGATACCGGGTCTAATGGGCATTTTGCTGGTGGTCATGAGCTGGCAGGCCAGCGTTACGCTGGTGGGCCTGCTCGGCTTGGCTGCGGCCGGTGTGTTGTGGTGGCTTATTCCGGTGCGCGGCGAACAGGCATCCAACAAGGGGGCAGCCGCCCAAGCAATAACCGGAACTGGTTCGGCTAGCGGGCTGCGTGCGTTGCTGCTGACCGGCACTTTGGACAGCGCCGTCCGGATGGGGTTTCTAACCTTCTTGCCATTCCTATTGAAGAGCAAAGGCGCCGGCACGGCAGGCATCGGTTTTGCGCTGTCATTATTGTTTGTTGGCGGCGCGTTCGGCAAGTTGTTTTGCGGTTATCTGGGGGCGCGCATCGGCATGATGAAAACAGTGTGGGTAACGGAGTCCGCCACATCGCTGTTGATCTTGCTAGCGGTATGGTTACCGCTCGTCGGCATGATGGCCATGTTGCCGCTGCTGGGACTTGCCTTGAACGGAACCTCTTCGGTGCTGTATGGTGCAGTGCCAGAATTGGCCGGCGCAGGAAAACGCGAGCAAGCTTTCGCGCTGTTCTATACCGGCACCATAGGTGGTGGGGCGCTATCACCCGTGTTGTTTGGTCGACTGGGTGACGCCGCTGGAGTCCACGCTGCGCTGATAACGTTGGCGGCGATCCTGCTGTTCACATTGCCATTGTCTTGGCAAGTACAGAGAGAGGTCGGCAGTTGATTGCTGCTTATTCACTTCAAAGCTCCCAGTCCCTGGATATCGGTTCGATAAATTGCGACTTCTATCGGCTGTAATCGGCCAGAAACAGCCATTGCGACACGGAGTCTCAATCCAGCACAATCGCTGCAAAAACTTGTAAAAGGTTACCTATGGAAGACACTCGCGCGAATATTATTGAGAGATTGGTTCACGAAATCATCACATTAGATTCCTCTCGCCCTCTGCGCATTGCGATTGACGGCCGGACAGCGTCAGGCAAAACTACACTCGCGAACGAACTATCGAAAGCAATCGAGCAGACAGGGCGCCCCGTAATTAGAACTTCGATAGATGGCTTTCATCGGCCCAAAACGGAACGTTATGCTCGCGGCCGCTATTCCGCTGAGAGCTACTATCGAGACGCTCGCGACCTCGCTGCGATTGTCGATTTGTTGCTAAGACCTTTGGGGCAAGACGGGGATCGCAAATACTGCACGGCGTCATTCGATCTTGCGGGCGATGTTCCGCTTCCTCTTGAGTTCAATGTCGCCGAATCACAGGCCGTGCTCCTGGTCGACGGAACTTTCCTGCAACGTCCGGAATTACAACCATGGTGGGACTTTACGGTTTTCGTGGAGACCGACGAGTACGTGGCCGAACGACGCGGAATCGCGCGTGATGCCTTGCACTTGGGGGATGAAGAACTTGCGAAGCGACTGTTTGTGGAGCGCTATCGGCCGGCATTTGGTCTTTATACCGAGGAGGTAGACCCTAAGGCAAATGCTGACGCCGTATTTGGCAACAACGATTTCAACTGCCCAACGCTGCAAATAAGAAGCCGTCCTATTCAGGAAAAAGCAACGTCCGCTTTAGGGTAAATCGATTGGCCGGGATGGATCGAAATAAGTCTGTCGCGACCGGCTCAAAGCGGCCAAAACCGATTGCCGGCGTTCCGCCAAAACCACGTCGATTCCCCAAAAAAAAATCATCGATCAAGTAAGCGCAACTACGTTGACAAACGCCGCCCCGCCCCTACACTGAAATCGTTGCCCAACGGAAAATTTGGCCGTTTTCCGTTCACCTGACAACGAAGAATTGCTTTGTGTACCCAAGATTAGTTGACCACTACAGCCAAGCCTAGCCCTTGTCCAACGCAACTGCTAACGCCCGCTGTCTCAATCCATCTAATACTAAGCAGGGGGCATATGAGTTCGCTGGATAAGATCAACCACTTTGTGGTGCTGATGCTGGAAAACAAGTCGTTTGATAACCTTCTTGGTTCTCCGGATTGGAAAGGGAGCAAGATCAACGGGCTGACCGGCGCCGAGACGAACCCCGACAAAACCGGCGACTTTGTCAGGGTTTGGAACAGTCCGATCGGTCCCAACGACGCCTGGCTGCCAACCCCTGATCCAGGAGAGCTATTTACTGATATCAATGAACAAATCGGCGTTAATTCCGCGGTGCCACCAATGAGCGGCTTCGTCAGCAATTACCTCAGACAAGGTGGCGTAGCAAAAAACATCATGCACTACTTTACGGAGCAGCAAGTGCCAGCGTTGACGGCATTGGCACGCAGCTATGCAATCTGCGATGAATGGTTTGCGTCTGCTCCGTGCCAGACGTGGCCTAACCGCTTCTTCGTGCACACCGGAACCGCAGGTGGTTACGAAAACAATAGCCCGCTGCATTTCCCGTATCTGATGCGAACGATATTCAATGCCCTGGAGGGCGTAGCGCCGAATGGCTGGGAAATTTATTTTGGCGACTTTCCCCATGCCTTAACGCTGAGTAGGCTTTGGGATCATCTAGACCATTTCCGGCCGTTCCAGGATTTCCTGGACGATGCCAAGCATGGCCATCTTCCGTCCTATTCTTTTATCGAACCGCGATATTTTGCCGACCTGGACTGGCCGAACGACATGCATCCTCCGCACAATCTGAACTACGGCGATCAACTTGTCGCGACCGTCTACAACGCGCTTCGAAACTCCCCAAACTGGGAATCGACAATGCTGGTCGTGACATTTGATGAACACGGCGGTTGTTATGATCATGTTTTGCCGCCAAAAGCTTTACCGCCGACCGCTCCCGGACCCGGCCAGAAATTTGCCTTTGACCGTTATGGAGTGAGGGTGCCGGCCGTGGTGGTATCGCCGCTGATCCGGCCAGGAACCGTGCTGAGGTCGACCACAGCACACCCTTATGACCACACTTCAATTATCAGTACGCTACGCAAGCGATTTGGCATCACTCAGTCGCTCACGGATCGGGATGCGCATGCGCCGGATCTGGAGCAAGTGCTTAACCTGGACCTCCCGTCAAACGATGCTAGAGATGTTGTACAGGCCTTGCCGCCGCCGGCCTCAGACAATGCTGTTGCTCTGAACCAGGCTCGATTGGCTCCTTTGAACGGCATGCAACAAAGCTTGCATGCGGCAGCTGCGCATCTTGTTCCGCTCATCCACGGCGTGTCGGTTGCCAATCACATCACCACTTTAAGCAACGGATTTGCGCCGATGATTCCGCCCGCGGCAAGTCCTACCGAGGCCTTGCCGTTTATTCGAAACATACTGGGAAAGCTGCTGCCTTAACGAGAGAAACCTGACATCAAGAATTGCGAACCAGATTCAAGGAATGCGTTAGCAGAGAGGTTAATTTCCTTCTCAGTTCGTGCGCTATCCCTTAGACGTCACAATTACGTTGATAAACAGGGAGAAATCATGGCGATCAACTGGTTGTTTGCGATCCTATTAAGCGGACTCTTGGGCGCCGTAGGGCAAGGAATACGTGTCATCTCCGGCCTCAAGAAGCTTAGCGACGAGGCGGCCATAACGCAAAAAAAATTCAGTGACTTATTTAGCGCTCCCCGATTTGGGATCAGCATGTTGATCGGCTTTGCTGCCGGAGCGATCGGTTTTCTCTCCTTAAACGTCGATCCGGCGGCGACGCTGAATCACCAGCAAATCGTAACGCTTCTCGGAATTGGTTATGCCGGCGCCGACTTCATTGAGGCATTCATGAACAAGGAGCTGCCAAAGTGATTCGAACCTAGGCCAAGCAGACTTTGTAAAAGCCTATGATGCAAATAACCTGTTACCTGTTTGGCCATGAGTGGGAAAACTGCAAATGTCGCCGTTGCGGACTTTCTAATGATCATAAGTGGCAACCCTGGAAATATCAGAGCGCCAAGATGTGTCGACAAACCAGGTTTTGCAGCGAATGCCGATCACAAGAAACGCGCGTTGTTCACGACTTTGGTGAATGGATTGGCGCGGATACCATGCGACATCGTATATGCAGCCGATGCGATGAGGAAGAGGAGCAGGATTCGATACCCTGCTTCGATTGCCACGGAACCGGTGTTTGTCCCAGATGCCATGGCTCCTGTAGCGATCCTTATGGTCGAAGTTGCGACCTGTGTTGCGGAGACGGGGATTGCCGATACTGTGACGGACATCGCAGAATTTGGCGCTGACGATGAGAAAAGTGCTCACCCCAACTTGCCGCTCAACACAGGCGCCACGCAATAGAACTGCGCAGCATTGATTAAGGTTGTTCACACTCCGCCGATACGGCTCCCATGAAATGAATGGGATGGTCGTTCAGCCCAAAATTCATCACAGGAATAGGCGCAACTACGTTGACAAACGCCGCCCCGACGCTGAACTCGATGTTCGATCACACGGCAACTAGGTTTAAACACGACCATTTGCGAATGATGCAGTTCGACCTGACGCGGCGGCCAGGCATCTCCAGTTGAAGATCCACTACAGGCTGTTATCTATTCATTTCACGATAAATATGTAATTATGTAATTATTCCTACGGGCAATAATTATCATCGCTAGTGTTTCTCATTCGAAGTTACTTTTCTCAAGTCGAAACCTCATGAAAATATCAAACCTAAAGATCATCCTGAAAGCGCTTTCACTAACATTGGCCCTTTCCGCATCAGTAACCCATGCCGAAACAATCAATATAGGTTCAATGCTCAAGGACGGTATCAAGAAAGCGCTACAGAAAAATCCCGACTCATCTGCAAATGCAGGAGCCGGAAATATCGCCAGCTATCCCATGCCGGGGTCCTACGATGCCACTGATCGCGACTTCGAACGCTCACTCACCATTCACCCGGATGGGAAATTCGAACTCGAAGCCATGGAAAAAGGAAAACCCGGCAATCTCCGTTCCGGCTCGGGTAGCGGGCAATTGGTTTTCAACGGAAGCCAGTGGCGATACGCAGAAGGCACTTGCACCATGACGTTGAGCGCCACGTCGCCGGGACTTCAAGTACACCTTCAATCGTGTGCCGGCTTATTTGGTGATGTGCCCTTCGATGGCCGCTACCAGTTGAAAGAAAAGAAAACTACCAGCGTGCAGGCAAACTCTGGCGTGAGCAAGAATAAACAGCTTTCAGCGCAACTGAATTGCCAAAATCTGGACTTTAGCGAAACCGGTATTGCGAATTTGCTGGGAAAGGCAACCAAGCTGCCGCAAAACGAGATTTGGGAACATGAGATTGTTGTGCCTGGCGGCTATACGTTTGGCGATATTCCAATTCAGTCTGTGAATCTCTCTGAGGTCAACGGCGGATTCCTGGCGTTGTTTGTGGATGGCGATTCCACTGCGATAAAGTCCGCGATTAAGAAAGTTCGCATCAAGGGCGATACAACAACCGTGGGGCTGCACAAAGTTGGCGAAGCCAATGGCTTTGCATTTCCGGGAAAACGCAGCGGGCAGTTGTATGTATTCTGCCGGCGCCAGATGACTGAATATGATTAGCGAGTGGCGGCGCGAGAATGAGAGTCAAGTCAACAATTCATGCTTCCGCGCCCCTTGTTGCCGCACATTGCAGTTAACCGGCATATTTCGCCCCCTTTCGTCAGCTCACGCTTCATCGCAGACGCTCAGAACTCTGCTTCGACCGGCTGATTTGGATCACTTTCAGGCATTAAAATCTGAAAGCGGCTTTCTGATCGTAATTGTCGCTTAACTAATTTCAACTTCATTTTCTGAGGCAACGTCTTATGTATCGCCCACCGCAAAAGTGGGCGTTACTACTACATTAGTGGTGCAGCAACCGCTTCGCACATTGCGCATTCCGGCGGTTGCTGCAATTGGGCACTAAAGGAGGGGAGCAAAGGATTAACATCACTGGAAGATGTGCGCTACTCAAGTAACGCTCAATTTCAGCCCGCAAAATCATCGCCCGAGCAGTCGCAACTACGTTGACAAGCGCCGCCCCGCCCCTACGCTGAAGTCATTTCTCGGTGGACAATATCTCCATCGCGTGATCGCCTGGCGACTTGGAAGCAGTCACACATTTCACTGTTTTTTTGACGTATGCAGGCCGGAAACCCTCTATGAAAATTGCCATATTCAGCGCCCAGTCGTACGACCGTCATTTTCTTGAAGAGGCGCTCTCGCGCCACTATGGGGACGGCTCAGTCGAACTTATGTATCACACCGAATCGCTAACACGGCAATCGGTGGCGCTGGCGCAAGATTGCTGTGCCGTGTGCGTATTCGTCAACGATGTGCTCGATGCCCCCGTGCTCGAAGCGCTGGCCAGCTTAGGCGTGCGCGCCGTTTTGATGCGCTGTGCCGGGTTCAACAATCTCGACGTCGCAGTCGCGGCGCATCTCGGCATGTTCGTTGCGCGCGTGCCCTCCTATTCGCCAGAGGCGGTAGCCGAGCATACCCTGGCATTAATCCTCACGCTCAACCGCCACACCCACCGCGCCTATGCGCGTGTACGCGAAGGCAATTTCGCTCTCGACGGTCTGCTCGGTAGCACACTACACGGCAAGACCGTCGGCCTTATTGGCATTGGCAAGATTGGCCTTGCGGTGGCACGCATCTTCAATGGCTTCGGCTGCCGAGTGCTTGGATACGATCCGATTACCTCGACCGAATTCGCACAACTAGGCACCATGACTGCGCTACCGGACCTGTTGGCCGAATCGGATATCGTCTCCCTGCACTGCCCACTGCTCGAGTCCACACACTACATAATCGACAATGCTGCATTGGAGCGCATGAAGCCAGGCGCCATGCTGGTGAATACATCGCGCGGTGCACTGCTTAATACTGGCGCTGTGATCGGCGCACTCAAGTCGCGAAAGCTCGGCGCGCTGGCAATTGATGTTTACGAACAAGAAAGCGAACTATTCTTCCAAGACCATTCGGCAGACATCATCACTGACGATGTGTTCCAACGCCTAATTACCTTCCCCAATGTCCTCGTTACCGGCCACCAGGGTTTTTTTACTGTCGAAGCACTGCGTGAGATCGCAGAGACAACCTTCAGCAACTTGGCGTGCTTCTTGGCTGGCTCGTCGTGCGCCAATCTTGTACCTGGGACCGCCTCCCTACTCGCCCACTGAAGTATTGAAATTGGATGCGTACAATGCTAGATAAAAGGAGTATGCATAGGATGACATTGGCGACCGACGAACGCAGCGAACTAGAGGCGGCAAGTCGCAAGCGCTGCGGCAGCCCAGTTTGGCCACGCGAAACACACGCATCAAGATGACGACCCGAACTGCCAGTTGCTCTTGCGGCCAGCTCACGGCTATCACGTCGGCCGACCCTTTTCGCGTCTCCGTTTGCCACTGTCTGGCCTGTCAACGCAGAACGGGCAGCGTGTTCGCTGCGCAGGCGCGATTCCCCGCAAACTCGGTGGCCATTGCCGGAACTTCGAACACCTTCGTTCGGGTTGGTGATGCCGGAAGCAGAAGCACGTTCCACTTCTGCCCCACATGCGGTGCCACGGTGTACTACACCAGCGAAGGGCGCGAAGACAGCATCGTCATTCCCGTCGGTGCGTTCGCAGACCTAGCCTTTCCCTCGCCCACGTTCTCAGTATACGAAGAACGCATGCACACCTGGGTTGAAATGCCCGCAGGCATCGAGCACATGGCTTAGCCCGCACCCGGCCGAAGTGACGGGATTGACCGGAAAGATCGACAATGCGCTAGATGGTGGCCTAGTATTATGGGGCGTCGTGACCATTCAGCAATGCCTGCTATCAGCCAAAACCGGTCGCGCCCCTCCTCCGATACAGCTCCAATTCACCTTGAAAATCATCGCCCGAGCAGGCGCAACTACGTTGACAAACGCCGCCCCGCCTATGCCTGAAGTAGTGATATTGATTGGAAAGACTGTCCTTCCTAATCGGAATTAAATTAGACAGCAATCACTGCGCACAGGAATTTTGGATTACTACAGAGTCCAAATAAATGTGTTGTACGCACTGACCAATACCTGATTTGCTGGGGCGTACTCGATAATGTATTTCCGTCCGTGGACCATCGGGGACGAGATTGGCACATTTACCTTCCCAGTAACTGCATCGGAATCGAACACTCCAAAACCGACTTGGTCGCCCGCTCCCGGAACAACAACTTGATCGCCCGTGAACACGCAGAGAGCATCTGAATTGAGGCACGGGGTATTACCGTCTGGCATCGAGTAGCTTATCGTCACATAGGTCTCGCCCGCTGAGCTAGACTGGCCAACGACGGCGACCCTAGTATGCTGCACCTCGATAGGTTTACCGTGCGAGAGAAGCAACGTTCCGCAAATCGCGTGGTATCGAAGACCAATATCAACAATATACGCGATCGTGTATTCCCCAATCCCAAAATTAACGCCGCTCCCAACTCCAGCTAACCGGAAAACTCCATCGGTGACAGGCGCTGGTGCAATCGCTATAGGAGCGCTTACAGCTTTTCTACCGGCCCACACGCCGACGTAGGATACAGACGACCCCATGACGGCATGGTACTTCCCATAAATTGTGGCGGCATCGCTGATTTCCACATCCGATATATAGGCACCGTTCGTGGCCATAGGCACTTCTTTGAGAGGGGCTGTCATATTTTTCCTTATCGAATTTATAGGGGCGAGCGGATCACATGACGCGGCTTGATAGTTTGCGCCGCTCTTACTTGGTTCGGAAGTGCGACAAACCTTGATGTTGTTTTCATTTGTATATTCGAACTAGCGACTTGACGCTACTCTCGAATATTCGTTTCCACACCTGTCAATACTGACCACTGCCTACACTACGCATTCTCAAAGGACTTGTCTGGACGCATGCTCGCCCCGTCAGACGCCACAACTACGTTGACAAACGCCGCCCCGCCCCCACATTGAAATTATTTCCCAGGAGAAAAAATCCTCCTATTCAGTTACATGCCGGCTTAGTTTGAATGCTGCCTTTTGCGAATGACGCAGTTCTGCCAGGAGCGAGCAGTTGAGCTAACTGGGTTGGAAGAATGCAAAGTAATTGCAGTGACACTTTTGACGAAATTTTCAGTAAAGTCAAATTCGAAGAGATTCTCTTGAAAGCCAAGCTGCAAGCAGATTTTGTGGAAGTTTAAGCAAAAAAGTTATTCGACAACAGTCCGGACAAACATCATTATCGTTCGGACATATCTAGTTAGGATTCAATCAACTATGCAGCTTTCACCAAATCGCTTTCTTATTGCCGGCGCAGCCTTGAGCGGTGTTGCAGCCTTGGCGCATCTTGGCTGTATTTTTTTCGGCGCTTCATGGTACCGCTTCCTCGGCGCAGGAGAGCCTATGGCGCAAATGGCTTCGACCGGCCACTGGTATCCCGCCGCAGTTACCTCTGCCATTGTGGTGGTTCTGCTCATTTGGGCGTTGTATGCGCTTTCAGGTGCTGGCGTCATCAGAAAACTTCCGCTGCTACGCGTTGCGCTGTGCACCATCACCGCAATCTATCTCTTACGCGGCCTGGCATTTGTCCTGCTCATGCCGATTTTTCCTGGTAATAGCCTGTTGTTCTGGCTCGTCAGTTCCGGCATCTGCCTGGCATTTGGCATTGTTCACTTCGCTGGCATGTGCAAAGCTTGGGCTCATCTTTAATGTGCGTGCGATCCAACTCCACGTTGAGCGACTGCTTTTGCGAAGTTCGCCTGACGGCTCAGCGTCGAAATCAACCTATCGCGGCCGGCTCAAAGTTGCCAAGAGCAACCAGTCGCTCACCTTGTCCAACACAGCCCGAAAATCATCGCTCAAGTAGGCCCAACTACGTTGACAAACGCCGCCCCGCCCCTACACTGGAGTCGTTACTTTGCAGAAAACATTGTCCTCACTCGGACACATAGCGATTTAGTTCGAACGCGGCCTTTTGCGAACGATGCAGTTCGGCCCAAGCCGTGAAATGACGCATAATCGGGGCCTACAATATTTTGGTCTAAAGACCTTTTTTCATCTGCGAACTAAACGAACATGCCATCAGATCAAGAGATCGGAAAGAAAGAGGCCGAAACATCGGAGCTGATCCCATTTTTCCAAGCATACAAATGGGTAACCAGTGAGAGGCTTTCGCTGACTCTTCCGGCAACTGAGAATCCCGACTTTATTTGCATTAGAGCCGATGGCCGCCCTGTTGGCGTGGAACTAACAAAGGTTACCCGAGACAAAGGGGTTCGATTCTGGGAACACATCCTGCATGGCAAGGAAGAGATAGATCCCTTCGAAGCACAGGAACTCATCCTGCACCTTATCGAAAAAAAGGAAAGCGCACGTATTAAACGCTACAGTGCGCGCGTGCGGGACTGCATTCTCGTTCTCCAACTTATTGATGGCTCGCTCGAACAACTGAAATTTGCACTCGAAGACCACCAAGAAGACTTTGCCGCCCACGGGTTTTCCGAAATCTGGCTTGCCGATTACTCCGGACTCCAAGCCTTCGGAGACATAGAGCTATTTGGCCTCTTTCCAGATAGATGGTGGGGATACCATGAACGCCCATGGCCTGACCGCAAACCATATGGCTAATGAGCGCGGCCAAACCGGGCATCCGGTTCTGAAACAGGCGACGCATCTCTCAATCAGCAAGCACCTCCTCTGCGGGCTAAGGTACTAAGCCCGGGCTGGATTTACAGCTTGTGCACAACGATGGCTTTTGGCCGCTTGACCTCCTCAAACGCAGCTCGAATTCGGCCCGAAAAACATCGCCCCGTCGATGCGCTGAACTCGCTGTTCGATCACATGGCGACTATGCTTAAACATGACAAATTGCGAATGACGCAGTTCGACCAAGAGCGGACATGGCGTCGATACGTTCAGGCCTATCCATACGTGTTAGCCAAATTCTTCGAATGTATGAGTGCATCTATGCAAATCTTTCCTGTCAAAGACGATTTCCACTTCGGGTTTTACGAGGAGTTCGCTCGCCTTGAAGGACAATTAGCTACGATCATTTCGCGGATTGAAGATCGGAACGCCATGAGCTTGATGCTGGTCAACAACAAAGATGGAGGCCCGATGACGGCGTCAATGCTACGCGGAGCATTTGACCGAGCCAGGGAAGCCGCCAAGATGAAGCACCCGGAACTCGCGGCGCAGATCAAGGCATTTCAATTCAGGGATTTACGAGCTAAGGCGGGTACGGACAAAGAAGAAAGTCAGGGAATGAGCGCGGCTCAAGATCAACTAGGCCACTCGACACCGGTAATGACAGCTCATTATGTGCGCCATCGACGCGGGAAACTTGTTGCGCCCACAAAGTGATTTTGCGGAACAACGCTTTTTTTGCGGAAAAGCACCAAGCCAAAAATTCAAATCTTTTGTTTTTCCAATGACCTGGAAAGCCTTACTGCATATAGGTTTGGTGCCCGAGACCGGAATCGAACCGGTACGCCCCATCTCTGGAAAGCGGCGGATTTTAAGTCCGCAGTGTCTACCAATTTCACCACTCGGGCAAGTTTGTCGTTTTGAAGAAACGCGCAAAAAAGTATTAGCTGCACTTTTTTGAAAACTGGACAGGGGCGCATTCTAACAGGTTCTTCGCGGCACGACTATCCTCTTATGCCCCTCCCTGCTCATCCCTCTTCGTAGAAAAAGTTACCCACAGATTTTGTGGCTAAGTCTGTTGATAACTACACCGAAGCTCCGCTACATCTTTGATCTGCAAGGACTTTTCGGCACTGGCTCGGATCGGGCAACGACCTTGCGGGATGGTCAGCAAGAAAACCGGTGCTCCCGTACAATTGCTCGGCTCTATGTCGCCGTCCATCGCGCAGCGAATGGCGCTGCCAAGCTTTTGATGCCCCTCCTCTTTTCGCAATCACACGATGCCCAATCAAACAAACACACCAAAGTTGCGCCTGAGCGTGCTTGATCAGGCGCCGGTCTCTGCCGGCTCAAGCGGGTCACAGGCGCTGCGCTATTCGCTGGATCTGGCGCAGTTGGCTGATCGCCTTGGCTATCACCGCTACTGGGTGGCCGAACATCACGGCGCTGCCGGACTGGCATGCACGAGTCCCGAGGTGTTGGTCGGGCCGATCGCCACTGTTACCTCCCGTATCCGGGTCGGCAGCGGCGGCGTGATGCTGCCGCATTACAGTCCATTGAAAGTGGCTGAACAATTCAGCATGCTCAGCGGCTTGTATCCGGGGCGGATTGATCTTGGCATAGGACGCGCCGCCGGCACCGATCCGGTCACCACCACGGCGCTGCGGCGCGATCGCGAACATCGGATGCCGGATGATTTCACGCAGCAGCTCAATGAGTTGCTGGCGTATTTGTGGAACCAGATGCCGGCCGATCATCCGTTCGCGCGACTCACTGCGCTGCCCGGACTGCCGGAGATCCCCGTGCCGTGGATGCTGGGCTCCTCGCCGCAAAGCGGCATCTGGGCCGCCGAGATGGGTCTGCCTTATATGTTTGCGGACTTCATCAATCCGGATGGCGCCGATGTCGCACGCCGTTATTGCCAGCGATTTGTGCCGTCGGACACCTTGGCAACGCCTAGTGTCGGCGTGGCAGTCCAGGTAATTTGTGCGGACACGGATGAGGCCGCAGAACGGATCTCGACCAGCTATCGGATGCGCGTGGTGCAAATGCATACCGGACATCGGCTTGATGCGGTGCCTTCGATTGAGACCGCATTGCGGTTCTTTGCGGATAGTGGCATCACATCGGATATCGGCCATTTCGGCCGGCGCGTGATTGTCGGTTCAGCGGCCACGGTGCGACAGCAGATTGAGACGGTCGCCGCGGAATATCAGGCCGATGAAGTCATGATTGTCTCCACCATCTTTGAACATGGTGCGCGGCGACGCTCTTATGAACTGATCGCCGATGCGTTTCGGCTGGTTTAGCTAGCGCACAAAAAAAAGCCCGCAGGACCATTCGGTTGCGGGCTGAATCCAAACCTTTGGAGGTGTTGGAGGAGACAGATGCACTATATCGCACTGCACCATGTCAATCTGCTTTATTGTCGTGATACCTGATATTCATCGCCAACATACCAATCGTTAATTCGAGCAATGAGCAAGCCGACGTCAGCCCGCATCACTTGCGCGCCGCGTCTAGAACAATGCCCGCGAGATGATCGTAATTGCCATCGAAATGGTGGCCGCCAGTCAGCTTGACCAGTTTGACGTGGCCGGCGTCCAATTCGGGACACGCCGAATCGGACTCTTCCGCACCGTAGATGCACATGCCCAATCCGGCCGGCAGCTTGGCTACCTCGGGCGGAATCGGCAAGCCGTCGTTGCTGGAACTGACCCAGTTGGTCAGGTGAAATTGGAAGTCCGCTTGTTTCCCAAGCCCCATCATCGCCACCAATGCCAAGTGGGTCCGATTGGCTGGTGCCAAGCGATTGACCACGAAAGGCAACACATCGGCCCCCTGCGAATAACCGATCAACAGCACTTTCGATTTTCTCCAATGCGCCATGTAAAAGTGCATCAGGCGATCGACGTCAGCCGCGGTCGATGCCGGGCTGCGCTCGCTCCAGAAATAGCGCAGCGAATCCAGCCCGACCACCGGCACGCCGCGCTTGGACAAGGCGGCAGCGACGTCACGGTCGATCCCGGCCCAGCCGCCGTCGCCGCTCAACAGGATCGCCATGCTATCCGCATCGTTTGCGTTCGCCAATGGCGCGGCCGCCGCCACTTCAATCAGCGGCAAATCGGATACCGCGGCGGGCGGCGCCATCGCCGTTGCCGGCCGCCGCCCGTTCAGGCTGGCATAAGCGGCTTTCAGCTGCGGCAACCAGGATTTGTCTGTACGTGGCACCAACTGCAATTCGGCGCCGCCGACAGTAGCGACGAATGTTTGCGTGGTCTTGGCATCACATTGGGCCGGGCTGCGCGACGACGGGTCCAGCAGTACGCGCCACGCCGCCGGCAACTTGGACACCGGCAGCAGATCCGCTCCCGCACCTTTGGCACGCGCCTTGAAATGCAGGTTCTCGCCGGTGCAGAGCGGCTTGCGCAAAGTCAGCGTCGGGCAAAATCCCAAGCTCAATGCGCCGGCAAAAGTATTTGCCGGCGCCTGTGCCAGCATCGCGTACGCCAGTGTGGCGCCGGACGATTCTCCCACCAGCAGCGGCGGATAATACCCAGGGAGCTTTTCGTAAGCCTGTACAAAGCGGCTCAAATTTTCGAGATCGCCATCGGGGAACACGCAGTCGCCGCCATCCGCATTCAGATTCTCGAACAATTGCGGCGTGCTGATCCCAGCCACCAATGCGCCCTGCTCTGCCAGTGCTTGCGCCTGCCGACCGGCGCCCTGGTTCCAGCCGGCGTCGCCCGACAGCATCAACACCACGCCGTTGACTTCACCCTGCGGCTTGTAGATTTCAACATTCTTGAAACGGCCGTGGCTCAAGCTGTGATGCAAGGCTTGCGCCATGCCGCCGTTGCTGATGAAGCCTGCGGCCAGCGCCATCAGGCCGATTAATTTCCGCTTCATTTGCTCATGGCTCCCTTGATGCCGCCGCTAATTAAAGCCGCGGTATCGGTAAATGTGAACAGCGGCGCCAGCCCTCTTTTGGTCACCAGATAGCGCGCTTCCCATACCGGGTCGAACTTGTCCTTAAAACTACGCAAACCCCGGAAGTTGTAAAACCGCCCTCCATGCTGGAACAGCATGCGCCCAAAACGATGCCAACGCGGCGCCAGCTGGTGCGTGGTCATGCCCGACATCGGCGCCATGCCCAAACCGAAGCGCTGAAAACCTTGCTCCTTAAAATGCAGCATCAGTTTGGCAAACAAAAAATCCATCGTGCCGGGCGGCGCGTCCGGCAATTGCCGCATCAAATCAATAGCCGCCTCGACTCTCAACACATCCGGGCACATCAAGGTAGCAAAAGCGACGATCTGCTGTTGCCGGCGAACGATGGCGACCGGCTGGCGCAAGATATAGGCTTCCTCGAAAGCGCCCAGGGAAAAACTCTTCTCGCGCGTATCCTGAGCGTTCAGCCATGCATCCGAAACCGTCTTCAACTCACCCAGCAAGGCCGGCACCTGCGCGACCTCGATCAGTTCGAAACTCAAGCCTTCGCGCTCCGCACGGTTGACGCCATGCCTCAGCTTGGCGCGACGCGGCCCTTCCAAGCTGAAATCCTCCAGCGGCACGTGCGCCTCCTCTCCCAATTTATACACACGCAAACCGGCATCCAGATACAGCGGCAAGCTTTGCGGGCGCACTTTATAAAAAGCGGGACGACCGCCGTGGCCGTCAGCCATCTCGATAAAACGCCAGATCAGTTCCGACCATTCACGCGGATCGCCGACCGGGTCGGACAAGGCCACCCACGACCGTTTTTGTTTGGCGAACATGATGAAGGCGTTGCCGGATGACGAGAACAACAGACTCTTGTCGCCCATCAAGGCCAGGCAGGCATCGGCTGCCGGTTGTTTGCGCAGCACCTCGCCGGCGCGCTGTAACTCATCCTCGCCCGGCCGTTCGGCAAACCCTTCAGAGCGGCGGAACAACTGCCACAAGCCGATCCCCAGCGCCATGACGGCCACCACCATCAAAGCCCGCATCGAGCGCGGCGCATAGGCGTCGAACGCAAACTGCCACCACAGGCGGTCGGCATAATCGATGTCGCGATAAGCAAACACAAGTATCCAGCCGCAAGCGGCAAGCACGCAGGCCACCGCAATCAGCCAGCCGGCCTCGAAGCTCTGCGAAAACAGGGACGAGCGCCGATTGAACTGCTTGCGCGAAATCACCAATAACGACGCCAGCAAGAACAGCACCACGAACTCCGAAATCGCAATCCCCTTCGGAAGCGCCAGCACGCCCGCAATCACGGTCAAGACCAGCGATGCCCACCACGCGGCATCGAGCCGGTGCAGCAAACCGCGCGCCAAAAACAGCATCGCCAGGCCGGCCACGCTGCCGATCAAATGCGAGGCCTCCACCACAAACAGCGGTACGTGCAGCCTCAGCAATTCCTCGGCGTGACGGGTGGCCGGCGTTACTCCCGATACCAGCAGCATGACGCCGGTCACCAGCGTCAACGCGGTCAACAGCCAGGGCGACAACTTGACGGCAGCACGCGCTACCGGCGCCGCCGCTCCCGAACGCGCCTCAAACCCGGCCAGCAATATGGTGGCCACCAACAACGGCAACAAGAAGTAGATGCTGCGATACAGCAGCAGCGCCGCCGCTATCTCGCTGGTCGGCGCGTGGTCGCCGCAGGCCAGCAGAATCACCGCCTCGAACACGCCGACGCCGCCCGGCACATGGCTGATCACGCCGAGCGCCATGGCAATCGCATAAAACGCGACGAAAGTCGGCAAGTCGATCACACCGCTCGGCAACAAAAACCATAAGGTCGCCGCAGCGGCACTTAAATCGAGCGCAGAGATAAGCAACTGGCGCAGCGCCAATCCGGCCTCCGGCAGACGCAGATTCCAGCGCCCCAACAACAACAGTTCACGCCGCAGCGCGCACAGCGCTATAAATCCAGCCACGCCAAGCAGAACCGCGGCGGCCACTATGCGCAGCAGCTCGCTCGGAATATGCGCCAGCGACTCCACCTGCGGCGCTCCCCACAACAAGCCGATCGCACCGAAAGTCGTCATGCCGAGACCGAACGCACTGGCATTGAAAGCAATCGCCTGCGCGACTTGCGAAGCTTCGACGCCGCTCGCCGTATAGAGCCGCATGCGCACCGTACCGCCGGTCAAAATCCCAAGGCCTACGGTATTGCCAAGCGCGTAAGCGATGAATGAGGTCAACACGATCGTGCTGCCCTTCACCTTGGCGCCGACGTAACGCAAACTTGAAAAATCGTAGCCGGCAAGCGAAAGATAACTGACGGCAGTCGCCAGCACCGCCAGCAACAGATTGCTTAAAGGCGTGTTCTTGACCGCGTGGATAATGCTGCGATAGTGCACATTCGCCAACAGCGTATGCAGTGACTTGAAGACCAGCGCGGCAAGAATCAGGACAATCGCAACCGTCAGCCAAGGGCGCCAGGCCCAGGTTGTTGCCTTGGGTGCCGGAACGTCCAAATTATCTGGTGCCGGCTCTATTTGAGATGGAGAAGAATGATGTGCCATGAAACCTTTATGCACCTAGTGCCCTTGAGAACACCCTCAAGGTACTTTTCGAACGGGCGGGACCGGTTAGTTTACAGAGCAAGTTTCGCCGCTGCAAGCGAGGATATGCATCCCTCTAACCGGAGCCGGCCGCGCTCCACTGGCGGAGAGTTATCCCGAATTGCTCATCTATCACTGATATTTGTGGCAAGTGCAATTGCCCCAGCGGTATAGATGCAGCTTATGCAAGACATTCTTGAGTTCGTTCGGGACGGCCTCGAACAGGATTTCGGGCGCGGTGAGACCGAATACGCCAAGGCTGATGGACGGCTCCAGCGATACCACCGCGTGCCAGGTGCGCTTCGGGATGAACAGCGCATCGCCCGGCTCCACCCGGGCGTACAGGCCCTGGGTTTTCTCGAACTGCCGCAGTTGCTCCGGCTGCTGGTCCAGGCGCGATATATTGATGTCGCTCAAGGTCGCGCCCCAATCGTGTTTGGCGGAAATGCACATATGCGCAGTCTGGTCCGGCGGAAACAGGATGAATTCCTTGGTGCCGCGCACCTGACAAAACCAGTTGTGCGGAAAGTCGTAGTGCAAACCGGTGACCGTGTTGGCCGGCCCCATAAACACATACTCCCAAGTCCAGCGCCAGCCCGGCCATAGATCCTGGATCGCGAAGTCTTTCCGCAACGCCGGGAACTGGTCCAGGATATTCCACTGCGCCAGATACATGCGGTCCGGACGGAACGACTGCATATGCGACCAGTCCAGCAAAAATCGCTCGCCCGGCTCCAGCTGTCTCCGCCGGCGCGCCGGCAGCAAGCCGACATCGTCGCTGAGCGTTTGTTTGGCAGCGGCGGCAAGCTGCTGCAAATAGGGCCCGACCGGCAAGAACGGCCGCGGCTGCGTCTGCCCCTGCTCGACCAGTCCATTCTGGAATTGCACGACCGGTTCAGAGCCATCCTTGTGGCGCAGCGTCGACATTTGTTCAAACGACCATCCGGCCTGGGCCGGCCAGTTGCGCAGTGCGCCCTTGACCAGTAACGGCCGCGTGCGGGCGCCAAAGCCGCCATCGCGAGCAAGCTGCAATGCGTCGATTTCTTCTACAAGTTGGAAGGAAGGACCGGTGATCGAAGTCATGGCGAAAGTTGTCAGGTAGGTCGGCAAAGTGGCCCGTATTTTATGCCAATTTGTATTTCAATTTACGCCGGGCGCATCACCGCGATCGAGTCTATTGGAGGACCGCGGTTACTTTGCAAATTGCTTGCCGCAAGGTTGACCTAAAAGCTGTCACTTCTGACAGCTACGCCGAATTCAAGAATCACAACACAATAATTCCCTCTGTATACCTAGCCAAAATATCAGGAGGTGGGCCTATCACATCAAGGCTGCTCAGGTACGCCTCTCACAAATTTGGCCGTTGATCCTTACTCATCGATAAAGCATGACCATACCGACAGGAGCATATGCCACATGAGAATCAGCCAAATGATCAACGATCATGCTTTCGCACGGCTACAACATTTCCCGCTCGCTAATACCTACTTGAAAATTGAAGCTTTCAACCCGGCCGGCTCCATCAAGCTCAAGGCCGCGCTGGGATTGATCGCCAATCTTGAGAAGCAAGGTTTGATCAAGCCGGATTCCATCCTGATTGAATCGTCGTCCGGCAATCTCGGCGTCGCACTGGCTATCGTGTGTTCGGAACGCGGCTATCGCTTCACCTGCGTGGTCGACCCCAATGCCTCGCAGCAGAACGTAAAAACAATGAAGGCCCTGGGAGCCGACATCATCACCGTCACTATCCGCGATGAAAATGGCGGCTACCTCAACACCCGGATCGAGCACATCAAGTCGCTGCAGCAAGCGGACTCCCGCTATGTATGGCTGAACCAGTACGCCAACCCGGAAAATCCGCGCGCCCATGCCCGCACCACCGCCAAGTCGATTGCCGAATCGTTCGAGCGCCTGGATTACCTGTTCGTCGGCGCCGGCACCACCGGCACCCTGATGGGCTGCGTCCAGTTCTTCTCCGAACACCGGCCCGAAACGCGGATTGTTGCGGTCGATAGCGTGGGATCGGTCACTTTCGGCTATCCGCCGTCCAAACGCTACATCCCAGGCCTGGGCACCAGCCGCCGTCCAGAAATATTCAAGCCGGGCGGATTGTTCGGCGTCGAAATGGTGCCCGAGACGAATGCCGTCACCATGTGTCGCTGGCTGGCCCGCAGCAACGGCCTGCTGGCCGGCGGCTCCACCGGCACCGTGCTGGCAGGCGTGCATGCGTGGCGCGAGCGCTTGCCGAAGGATGCGGTGGTGGTCGCCATTTCGCCCGACCTCGGCGAACGCTACCTGGACACGATCTACGACGACCATTGGGTCAGCAGTCATTTCGGGCCGCATGCACTGTCGTCAGACTTAAGCAACCTCAGCCTGCCGCCAGTGCAATCCACAACTCCCCATGCCGTTTTTTAATTAGAAATAAGCCTATGTTCGATTTCCATGTCATACCCGGTCACGTCATCAAAACCCTGCTCGATGAAAATGCCGCATCCGTTATCGCCAGCGTGCAAAACGCCTACCTGGCCCATCACCAAGGCGCCACAGTCAACCCCGACAGTTACTTCTTGCGCTACCCGGACAATCCGGCCAACCGCATCATCGCGCTGCCGGCCACCATCAACGCCGACGTCAATGTGTCTGGCATCAAATGGATCGCCAGCTTCCCGAAGAATATAGAACAAGGCATTCCGCGCGCCTCTGCGGTGCTGGTGCTGAACGACCATCAGACCGGCTATCCGTTCGCGCTGCTGGAGTGCGCGCTGATCAGCGCCGCCCGCACCGCGGCGTCCGCCGTGCTTGGCGCCTACTGGCTCAATCACAACACGCGTTCGGTCAAGCAGCTGTCCATCATCGGCGCCGGGGTGATTGCACGCACCATTCTCGATACATTTGTCACCGACGGCTGGCAAATCGGCGAAGTGTTGGTGCACGACACGCATCCTGCCTCGGCGAGCGCGCTGATGAACCATGCCCGCGACCGCCATCAGTTGAAAGCCAGCACGGTGGCGCTCGATGCCGCGTTGTCCAGCCAAGTGGTGGTGTTCGCCACCAACGCCGGGACGCCCTATGTCAGCGAACCGGGCGCATTCCGTCCAGGTCAGGTGATTCTCAATATTTCCCTGCGCGATATCGGCCCGGACCTGATCGAATCTGCAAAAAATATTTTCGATGATGTCGACCACTGCATGAAAGCCAACACCTCTCCGCATCTGGCGGAACTGAAATTCGGCCATCGCCAGTTCGTCACCGGCACGCTGGCGCAATTAATTCAGGGCGAGATAGAACTCGACCGCAGCAAACCATTGATTTTTTCCCCGTTCGGGATGGGCATGCTCGACCTGGCGCTGGGCAAGACGCTCTACGACAAAGCCATAGCGCAAGGCACGGCGGTTGCGGTTCCCAACTTTTTTGGAGAAACCACGCGATGGTAAGCAGCAGTGCATTGCAGCCGGCGCTGCGAGTTGGAATCATCGGACTGGGGCCGCATGGCTTGGTGATACTGGAACGTCTGCTGAAAGTGGCCGAGCGCGATCCCAGCCGGACGCTTGCGATCACGGTGTTCGAACCTAATCAACCCGGGGTCGGCTTGCACGGCGTCGATCAGCCGGATTATTTGCTGCTCAATACCATCGCCAGTCAACTCGGCATGTATCCCGACGGCCCTGCCCTGGCCAGCAAAGACCCGCGCGACGGGCGTCAGGGACCGGACTTTCTCGCCTGGTGCCATAAGGCCGGCATCCATGTCGACGACAACGGTCAAGTGACCGTCGACGGCGGACGCCCGGTCCAGGCCACCGACTTCCTGCCGCGGCGGCTGCTCGGCGAATATCTGACCCATGTGTTTGACGCGTTAATGGACGATAAGCCCGAACATGTCAGCATCCATCTCTACAACGAACGTGCGACGCGCGTGGTCAAGGGCGTCGATCAAGACAGCTATCTGCTGGAAGGAGAGTCGGGGATTCAAGCCAGGGTGGATCGCCTGTTCATCGCGATCGGCCATTCCGATCCGCAGCCTACACAGCACGCGCAAGCCAGCTCAAAACGCACCATACGCAATGTCTATCCGATGCCGGAAAGCTTTATCGACATCCCGCCGGGAGCGCGCGTAGGCTTGGAGGGCTTCGGCTTGGTCGCGATGGATGCGCTCGCGGCTTTGTCCGCTGGGCGCGGCGGCCGCTTCGAACGCAACGGCGGCCAGGTACGTTATATCGCCAGCGGCCAAGAACCGCGCATCACCTTATTTTCGCGTTGCGGTCTGCCGTTCCGCGTGCGCCCGGAAACCGCCGCCGGACGCGCCAAACATCAGGCGCTGCTGATGACCCCGGCACGCATCGCGCAGTTGCGCGCCGACCGTCCCGACCAGCGGCTGGACTTCGATCAAGACGTACTGCCGTTGATGCTGGCGGAAATGCGCGCGGTTTATCACCTGACCAAAATGGCGCAGCGGCACACGCACGCGCGCCAGGTGCTGTATGCCGAATTACGGCAAGCGGCGCAGATCGACCTGGCTTCGCTGCTCGCCATACTCGACCATCTGGACGCGGACGATACGGAAGCATTCGATCCCCGCCAGCACTTGCTGCACAAGCTGCCGGATGGCTTGCAAGACCGCGACTACGCGGCCTGGGTCCGCCGCTACATCGAAGCGGACCTGGAGCAAGGTCTGCGCGGGCTGCATGCTTCGCCGCTCAAGGCCGCGCTCGAAGTCTGGCGCGACCTGCGCGATGCCTTGCGCAGCGTGGTCGATTTTCATGGTTTGACAACCGACTCGCATCGTCGTTTTTTCAGCACCTATGCAGGACTGGTCAATCGCACCGTGGCAGGCCCGCAAAAAGAACGGCACCAGGACTTGCTGGCGCTGATCGATGCCGGCATCGTGACCATCGCAGCAGGCGTCAAATCATCGCTGCGCTTTGATCCCGAAAATGAGCACCACCTGCTCGAAATCGGCCAATCCGAACGCACCACCCTGACTCTGGACTGGATCATCGAAGCGCGTGCCGTCACCGATGGCCTGATCAGCAGCAACTCGCCGGTGATCAGGGATCTCCATCGCGCCGGCTTACTCAGGGCTACTGTGGCATCGCCCGGCCTGGATGCGGTCGACGTCGATCCGGATCACCATCCATACGACGCCTCGGGCCAGGCGATCCAATCGCTGTGGTTATTCGGGCCGATGATCGAAGGAGCCACCTACTACAACCACTATGTGCCGTCGGCAGGCGCATTCTCGCGCGCCTTCGCCGATGCCCATCGCGCCGCCCTGTCCTGCCTGCAAGCCGCCCACCAGCACCCGACCCAAGGAGCAACGCCATGATGATGATTTGCCTGGATGTCGAAGGCGTCCTGCTGCCCGAGCTATGGCTATGCATTGCCGAGGCCACCGGGATCAGCGACCTGAAGCGCACTACTCGCGATGAACCGGACTTCGATGCGCTGATGCGGGACCGGATTGCCATTTTGCGACACCACGGCATTCGTTATCGCGACCTGCTGCCTATCATCAATGCGCAGTCGCCGCTGCCCGGCGCGGCCGAATTCCTGGCCTCGCTGCGGCAGCGCTTCCAGGTGTCGCTGGTGTCCGACTCGTTCTACGAATTCCTGATGCCGCTGTCGCCCAAGCTCGGCTACCCGACCATTTTTTGCCATCATTTGCAAGTCTCCGACGAAGGCTGGATCGTCGAATGGCAAGCGCGCCTGCGCGACCAGAAACCCAAGGTGGTCAATGCTTTCAAACAACAGGGTTTTCTAGTGGTGGCGGCAGGCGATAGCTACAACGACCTGGGCATGCTGCAAGCTGCCGACGCCGGCTTTTTTATCCATGCCCCGGATCGCGTGACCAGCCAGCATCCGGAGCGGCGCCGCTGCCACTCACACACCGAGCTATTCGAAGCGATCGACGCTTTCGCTGCACGCCACTCCACGCAAGCACTGTTGCAAGTACGGGCCAACGCTGTTGCCTGACACCATAGGGTAAATATTTATGTTCGCATTGTTAAACATGTCGCCCATCGCCTTGGTCATCTCGATGATCATGTTCTTTCGCCGGCCGCCGATAGAGGCCGCCATCGGCGGCGCGATATTGGCCGTCGTGCTGTGGTTGAGCGGCATGACGGTACCGGTGACGGCCCTGATCGGCAGCGCCATTGCCGCCGATACTGCCGTGCTGTTTGCCAGCACCGCTTTTGTGATTGCACCGGGCTTGCTGTTCGTCGTTTTGATCGAACGCATAGGCGTCAACCAGGCGCTGTCGGATTGGGTCAAAGGACTGGGATGGGGACCATCGGCGCGGATTGTCTTTGTGGTGCTGGGGCTGGCCCCGCTACTGGAAGCGATGACCGGCTTTGGCGTATCCCTGATCGCCACGGTGCCGTTGCTATTTGCACTGCTGGAAAGACGTGTGGCGCTGAAGGTCGCCATGACGGGCATGGCAATCATGCCTTGGGGCACCCTGGGCCTGGCTACCGTCGTCGGCGCCACGCTGGCGCATCTGGATCCCTCTGCCCTGGGCTCGATGTCCGCCTTCACCAGCGCCCCCGTGTTTGCCATGATGGTATTGATCGCCCTGTGGGTCAGCGGCCAACGCAACATCCTGGCGTTCGGATTCGGGCTGGCGTTTGCAGCCTTGTTTGTGCTGATCCTGTACCTGTTCAACCACTATGTCGGGCCGGAAATTGCCGGTGTCGGCGCAGCCGCCAGCATCGCCGTCTTCGGCCTGCTCGCCGCCAAGCTCAGTTCGCAGACCTCGATCGCCTGGCCCAAAGCGGCCTGGCCGTACGCGGCCCTGCTAACCATCATCATCGGCCTCAAGACGATCAATGCGATGACCGGTCTCGATACCGCATTCATCGTCAAAGGCGTCGAAGTGAGCTGGAAACCGTTTGCCTCGCCAGGCATCGCCCTGTTGATCGTGGATGCGATCCTGCTGGTCTACGCCAACTCGGATCAAGTGATGTCGAAATTCCTGATGCGCGCCAAACGACCGCTGTTGACCATCATGTTTTTCCTGCTGATGTCGCAAACCTTGGTCAAAGCAGGCTTCCTGGATCACGCCAAAGAGCTGTTGAGCACTTTAGCGCCAACCGCACTGGCGCCGTTGATCGCCGCTTTCGGCGGGATAGCAGGTTATCTGACCGGCTCCAACGTCGGCGGCAACGCGATCGTCATGCCGTCCATTGCGCACCTCACGCTTCCCGCGCACGCGCTGGACGTGCTGGCGGCGGTTCAGAATAGCGCAGCCGGTCATGCGGCACTCGGATCGCTCCCCATCGTCGCCATCATCCTGGGACTGGCCAAGGCGGAACGGCAGGAAGAGCAGGAACTGGTGCGCTTCGGTTGTCTTCTGGCGGTACTTAACTCGGTTGCGGTAGGCCTTATGGGTATGGCTCTGGCTAGCTATCTTGCTCATTAAAATCGGTCTGAGCCTTGCCAACAAGGGTGCCGGCCATGTCGGCATCGCATGCTGCTCTTGTCGGGTTTAACTCGCCTGGCAAGAGCGATCGGTTTCATGCCGCGACCCAATTAGTTTGATCACGAAGCGAACAGTAGTCGCAGAGTTTCGTCCATGCATCCTGGCGCCCCGCCAGAAACTCTCGTCACCACAATCGCTTGCGAATCGCCATACAGCCGCTTATGGTATCGACCAGACTTCGCGCCACCATCCAAGCTCACAGGATTGGCGCGCCACAAACAAAAAACCCGCTTCAGCACTAGGCTATAAGCGGGTTCTTGTAAGTTCCAAGATTACTTGGAACATGTTCTTGGCGGAGACGGTGGGAGTCGAACCCACGATACAGGTTTAAGCCCATATGCTTCCTTAGCAGGGAAGTGCCTTCGACCACTCGGCCACGTCTCCACACTTATTGCAGCTTTACAACTGTGCTGCAGCAAGGTCAC
The DNA here is from genome assembly GCF_042654985.1 of Paraherbaspirillum soli. NCBI lineage: Bacteria > Pseudomonadati > Pseudomonadota > Betaproteobacteria > Burkholderiales > Oxalobacteraceae > Paraherbaspirillum > Paraherbaspirillum soli. The sequence continues at coordinate 211,652 of NZ_JBHSMT010000012.1, forward strand.
GAATAATAACTTCTCATACGGATTTGGTCAATAAACCTAAGCCATTCTGACCAAAATTTTTTAAAAAAATTTTAAATCAGGCGTTTTCCAGGCCAAAAGCCTTGTGCAAAGCACGTACTGCCAGTTCCATATACTTCTCGTCGATCAGTACCGAGATCTTGATTTCGGAGGTCGAGATCATTTGAATATTGATGCCCTCTTCCGACAAGGTGCGGAACATTTGCGACGCGATGCCAACGTGGCTACGCATGCCGACGCCGACCACCGATACCTTCGACACCTTGGCGTCGCCGGTGATGCTGGCCGCACCGATGTTCGCCTTGACCTTGTCGTTCAACACATCCATCGCCTTGGTATACTCGCCGCGCGGAACGGTGAAGGTGAAGTCGGTTTTGCCGTCGACCGACTGATTCTGGATGATCATGTCGACTTCGATGTTGGCATCAGCAACTGCGCCGAGAATTTGGTAGGCAATACCGGGACGATCGGGCACGCCGAGTACGGTAATTTTCGTCTCATCGCGATTGAACGCGATGCCGGTAATGGTGGCTTGTTCCATCTTGGTATCTTCCTCAAACGAAATCAGGGTGCCCGAAACGGACTCTTCTTCCAATGGCATTAACGGGTCGGTCAACGATGACAACACCCGCGTTGGCATCTTGTAGTTGCCGGCGAATTCGACCGAGCGAATTTGCAGCACTTTGGAGCCCAGCGATGCCATCTCCAGCATTTCTTCAAATGTGACCGTCTTCAAGCGGCGAGCTTCCGACACGACCCGTGGATCGGTGGTGTAGACGCCGTCGACATCGGTGTAAATCAGGCATTCTGCGGCTTTCAGTGCGGCCGCAACCGCTACCGCCGAGGTATCCGAGCCGCCACGACCCAGGGTCGTGATATCGCCATCGTCATTCACGCCTTGGAAACCGGTGATGATGACCACCTTGCCAGCGTCCAGATCGCGCCGCACCTTGGCGTCGTCAATCGAACGGATGCGTGCCTTGGTGTAGGAGGAATCGGTTTTGATCGGAACCTGCCAGCCGGCATAGGAAACCGCCTGCTTGCCGATTGCCTGCAATGCCATTGCCAGCAATGCCACCGAAGCCTGCTCGCCGGTAGAAGCCAGCATGTCGAGTTCACGCGGGTCGGGTTGCTCGCTAATTTCTTTAGCCAGACCCAGCAGGCGATTGGTTTCACCGGACATCGCGGAAGGCACCACGACGATTTGGTGGCCGGCGTCATGCCATTTGGCGACGCGCTTGGCAACATTCTTGATGCGCTCGGTCGAGCCCATCGAAGTGCCGCCGTATTTGTGGACAATTAAAGCCATATGGAGTGGAAAGTGGGCTCAAAAATGATGCAAGAAAAATAAAAGCAGCCCTGTACTCTACTCGTTAAGGCGCGTCGTGACAAGAGGCCGAAACAAATCAAAACCAACTGCGCTTTGCAGTCTTTTAAGCTTTGTTCCGTTTTTGTTTTTCATTGCAATTTAGACGCCATCTAATTAGTTGAGGACAGAGTAATTCGCTGCGCTACGGCAGCTCTTAAACTCTGTCCCGCAATTGGTCAGCTTGTTGAGGACAGAGTAATTCGCTGCGCTACGGCGACTCTTAAACTCTGCCCCGCAATTAGTCAGCTTGTTGAGGACAGAGTAATTCTGTCGCGCTGCGGTGGCTTTAAAATTCTTTCCCGCGGCCGCTTTTCATTGCAATTTATACGTCTTATCTGATCAGTTGGGGACAGAGTAATTCGCCACGCTGCGGTGGCTCTTAAACTCTGTCCCGCAATGGAATTTAATTAGCCTGCCAGCGGAAGACAATATGCGCCCCCGGCGTCGGCGCCAGATGATGACAATCCATGCCGATACCGGCTGCGAACAGCAACTGCTTGGCGCTGCTCACCAGCGGCAAACGCTCGCGCTCCCAGGCCGGCACATCACATGCCTGATAGTGATATTTCAAGCTTTTGGTCGGGCGGTTAAGCGCCAGTTTCATGCGTTCGCCGCCGCGACGATATTGCAGTTGCAATGGCTGCTCACGCAGCCAGTCCGCAGCAATGCCCTGCTCCGCCACGTCGAAATGCATAACGCCGCCGTATGCAGGGAAATGCATCTCGCTTTCACCGCTCCAGCGGAAAATCTGCGGCTCCATCTCGGATCGGTCGGCATCGTCGCGCGGTGTCAGGAACACCCGATTCCGATGGCGTCGAATATGGCAATCCGGATGCGTCACGCACAGCTGCGCATCGGCTTTCGCCTCCAGCAGCTGCTGCCGCATCTCGCTCAGCCAGGCACTGGAAGGCATGCGCAAACGGTGCAGTCCAAACCAGTAACGCAGCAAATTATCGATACGATCCGCACTCAACAGCCGTAAGCGATCCAGGTCTATGCATTCGCCATCGGCGCAAACAGCCATGTCTTGCGCAGCCAGTTCGATCAGGAGTTTTTGCCCCGATTGCATATGCCCGGCAGTGCGCGAAAAACGCTCCTGGAAACCGGAAAAATATTGCGCCAGCACCGGCATCACCTGATGCCGCAAGGCGTTGCGGGCATAACGTTGATCGTGGTTCGATTCGTCTTCGATATAGGCGATATGCTGACTGCCGCAGACCTCTTCCAGTGCCGCGCGCGACAGCTTCAGCAACGGTCGCGCCATCAGCAGCGCCGCATCCCCAAGCAGATCTGGGGCCGCATTCAAACTATCCATTCCGGACAAACCGGCAACGCCTGAGCCGCGCAACAGCTGCAACAGTACCGTCTCGGCCTGGTCGTCCAGATGATGTGCGGTCAACAGCAGCGGCACCCGATGCAGCCGGCATAACTCGCCCAGCGCCGCATAGCGACTGATACGGGCTGCTTCTTCGACACCGCTTTTGTCGGTATTGCCTAATTGAATCCGCCGCGCATCGAATTCCACGCCGAGCTTGGCGCATGCATCGCTGCAATGCGCGTGCCATTGATCGGCATTGGGACTAATGCCGTGATGGATATGAAATGCAAATAATTTGATGCCATGCGTGGCTGCATAGCGTGCCGCCAGATGCAACAGCACGGAAGAATCCAGTCCGCCGCTGTAAGCAATTGCCAGCTGCGGCGACTCGCCTGAAGCGGACTCGGATGAGACTGGAAAAACTTGCGCTGCAATACTTGCCAGCGCGCTTTCGAAGTGTTCGAAGGTACTTGTGGTTTGTTGCATTGAGAGGCTTATTCTGACGCCAGAACTTCCTTGAACTTACCGTAACTCATCAGTTTTTCATGACGCGCGGCCATCAGATCCTTGGTCTTGACGCCCTGGAATTGACGCAGCGTATCGGCCAGCGCGCGCTTCAGCAGCGACGCCATCTGTTTTGGATCGCGATGCGCGCCGCCCAACGGCTCGCTGACGATCTTGTCGATCAGGCCCACTGCCTTCAAGCGATGTGCGGTCAAGCCCAAAGCATCGGCAGCGTCGGCCGCGCGCTCGGCGGTTTTCCACAGGATAGAGGCGCAACCTTCCGGCGAAATCACCGAGTAAGTCGCATATTGCAACATCAGCACCGCATCGCCGACCGCAATTGCCAGCGCGCCGCCGGAGCCGCCTTCACCGATGATGGTGGCAATCAGCGGCACTTTCAGTTCCGCCATCGCGTACAGATTGTGGCCGATCGCTTCCGATTGCCCGCGCTCTTCCGCATCGATCCCCGGAAATGCGCCTGGCGTATCGACAAAGGTAAAGATCGGCAAGCCGAATTTTTCCGCGACTTTCATCAGGCGCAGCGCCTTGCGATAGCCCTCCGGCTTCGGCATGCCGAAATTACGCATTGCGCGTTCTTTGGTGTCGCGTCCCTTTTGATGACCGATCACCATGCATGCCTGGCCATTAAAGCGCGCCAGACCGCCGACGATCGACTGGTCGTCGGCATAAGTGCGATCGCCGTGCAACTCATGGAAATCGGTGAAGATTTCATTCACGTAATCCATCGTGTACGGCCGTTGTGGATGGCGCGCAATTTGCGCAACCTGCCAAGGCGTCAATTTTGCGTAGATATCCTTGGTCAACTGCTGGCTTTTTTTCGATAAGCGGTCGATTTCTTCCGAGATGTCGACTGCCGAATCGTCCTGCACGAAACGCAGTTCGTCGATTTTGGCGTCCAGCTCGGCAATCGGCTGTTCGAAGCCGAGAAATGTAGTTTTGCTCATTGTGTTCCTTTGATTTAAGCCGCCATCGCTACGTGAGATATCAATATTACTCAGCGATGGCTCAATATTCTAGCGGCACCGGGTCCAGACTGCGCCACAAATACCAGGTCGCTACGGTGCGCCATGGCTCCCAATTGGCGGATACCTCACGGGCATCGCTGCGCGATACCGGTTCGCCTGAAAAATAATTAACGCTAATTCCTTTGAGCAACCCGAGGTCGTCCAAAGGCAGGATATTCGGCCGGAGCAAATTAAATATCAAAAACATCTCGGCTGTCCAGCGCCCGATACCGCGAATTTGCGTCAAATCCGCGATAACTTCCTCATCTTCCATCTCACTCCACTGATCGGCGTGCACCCTTTTCGCCTTGAAGTGTTCGGCCAGATCGATAATATACTCGGCCTTGCGCTTGGACAAACCACATGAGGCCAATTGCTCGTTGCCGGCTTTCAGCACTTGCGCGGGGGTGCATTTGGGACAGACCAGCAAGAATTTTTGCCATACGGATTCAGCCGCCTTGACAGAAATTTGCTGACCAACAACAGAACGCGCCAGCGTTGTAAACGCCTCGCCACGACCGATCAGGTGCAAGTCGCCAAATTGTGGGATCAATTTGCGCATGATGCGGTCGCGCTTCATGAGTTCCACCTTGGCATCCTCCCAATATGCGGGCACGGAAAGCCTGGTATCGACATCAATCGCTTTTTGCATACGATTTACGCCCTTCGCCATTCAGTTTGACCACCCGGCTTGTCTTCCAGCAGGACGCCATCCGCCAGCAACTCGGCGCGGATCTTGTCTGCGGCAGAAAAGTCTTTGGCATTTTTGGCCGCCAGGCGAGCCGCGATTTTGAGTTGAATGTCTTGCTCGGACAGACCGGCTTGCGCAACACCGTCATCACCGCCTGCCACGCGCCCCTTCAGGAAATCCTCTGGATGCCGTCCCAGTAAACCGATTACCCCGGCCAAGCCCAGCAACTGCCGCGCCAGTATCGGCGATTTGGTTTTATTCACTTCATTGGCCAGGTCGAACAGCGCTGATATCGCTATCGGCGTATTGAAATCGTCATTCATCGCTTCGGCAAAGCGCGCCGCATGCGTCTCGCTCCAATCCAGCGCCAAACCGTCCGCAGCTACCTCTTTCAGCGCCGTGTACAAGCGGGTCAACGCATGCTTGGCGTCGTCCAGGTGCGCATCCGCATAATTCAACTGACTGCGGTAATGGGCTCGCAGGATAAAGAAGCGCACCACTTCCGGGTCGTAGTTTTTCAATACGTCGCGAATCGTGAAGAAGTTGCCGAGCGATTTCGACATCTTTTCATTGTCGATGCGAATGAAGCCATTGTGCATCCAGTAGTTGACGAACTGATGACCATGCGCGCCTTCCGACTGCGCGATTTCATTTTCATGATGCGGAAACTGCAAATCCTGGCCGCCGCCGTGAATATCAAATTGCTCGCCTAGCAAATGCTCTGCCATCGCCGAACATTCGATATGCCAGCCGGGCCTGCCCTGGCCCCAGCGCGAGTCCCATTTGACTTCGTCCGGCTCGGCCTGTTTCGACGCCTTCCACAACACGAAATCGAGCGGATCGCGCTTGCCCAGATTGACGTCAACCCGTTCGCCGGCGCGCAAGTCATCGAGCGATTTGCCGGACAGCTTGCCGTAACCGGCAAAATCCCGCACCGAATAATTGACGTCGCCGTCGCTGGCCTGATACGCCAGGCCATTGCGCTCAAGCTTGTCGATCAATCCCAGCATTTGCGGCACAAAGGCGGTAGCGCGCGGCTCAAGATCCGGTTTTTGCACGCCGAGCGCGGCTGCATCCTCATCCATCGCCTGAATGAAACGTGTCGTCAACTGCGAAATCGTTTCGCCATTCTCCACCGCGCGCTTGATGATTTTGTCGTCGATATCGGTGATATTGCGCACGTAGGTGACCTCGAAACCCGACTGCCGCAACCAGCGCTGCACCATGTCGAACACCACCATCACGCGCCCGTGACCCAGATGGCAATAGTCGTAAACCGTCATGCCGCACACGTACATGCGGACCTTGCCCGGCTCGATCGGAGAAAACGGCTGCTTCTCACGCGCCAGCGTGTTGTATATTTTTAGGTCGCTCATGGGAAGTTACTGGTTAAGGCACAGAAGTTATTGCACGCTGTCCTGACCATCAACGCACGCTCTTTACTATTAGTACGCGAGGTCAATGCAACAAGGTCGCCAAAACTCTTTTGCAATGCTTATTTTGATAAAATGCTGCTTTTCGCCGAAGTATATCACTGCTCAAAAGCGAATTCGCACCACTTACTTCAAGGAATTTTTATGCATCGTACACATTCTTTAACGCGCCGCAAATTTGTTGCCGTACTTGCTTCTGTCCTGGCAGCAGCGTCTTTGTCCAGTAGCCCCGCGATGGCCAATGCGGCCGACAAGCCGCACGTTTTACTGAAGACCAACATGGGCGATATCGTGCTTGAACTGAATCCGGAAAAAGCACCGAAAACAGTTAAGAATTTTCTTAACTACGTCAAGAGCGGCCATTACAACGGCACCATCTTCCATCGCGTGATCGAAAACTTCATGATCCAGGGTGGCGGCTATGACAAGGAGATGCATGAAAAGCCGGCGCCTAACAAAGTCGAGAACGAAGCCAAAAACGGCCTCAAAAACAGCATCTACAGCGTCGCCATGGCACGCACCGCCGATCCGCAATCGGCCAGTGCGCAGTTTTTCATCAACACCGTAGACAATGAATTCCTCAACTATCCGGGTCGGGACGGCTGGGGTTACGCGGTATTCGGCCAGGTCATCAAAGGCAGCGAAGTGGTCGACAAAATCAAGAAAGTAAAGACCGGCTTCCAGGATGTTCCGACGCAACCGGTTGTGATTGAATCGGCTACCGTCACGAAGTAAGCGGCGGCATATTTTTCTGAATTAATTGAGATGGAGGAAATTTAGTTGCTCGCCATGTTTTGGCGTGCTTAAATCCTGCCCCTCAATTGTTTTACCTTGTGATTTGCACGTTGTATCTAGTCAGTTGAGGACAGAGTAATTCGCCACGCTGCGGTGGCTCTCAAACTCTGTCCCGCAATTATTATTAATTTCCCAAAGGACCCATCATGGCAGTCATCCTCACCACCAACCTTGGTCAGATCAAGATCGAACTGGACGCTGAAAAAGCGCCGAAGACAGTCGAAAACTTTCTGGCGTACGTCAACGCCGGTCACTACAGCGGCACGATTTTTCATCGTGTGATTCCTGGCTTCATGGTGCAAGGCGGCGGTTTTGAGCCAGGCATGAAGCAAAAGCCAACCAACGCACCAGTCGAGAACGAAGCCAAGAACGGCCTCAAGAACGAACCGTACACGCTGGCGATGGCCCGCACCTCGGACCCGCATTCCGCTTCCGCGCAATTCTTCATCAACGTCAAAAACAACAGCTTCCTCGACTATCCAGGCCAGGACGGCTGGGGCTATTGCGTGTTCGGCAAAGTAACCGAAGGCACCGACGTCGTCGACAAGATCGAGAAAGTCAAAACCACCCGCAGCGGTATGTTTGCCGACGTCCCGGTGGATGCTGTCATTATCGAAAAAGCGGAAGTGGTTTAATCGACCGCACGCAACCGATAACAACCGACACCTTATGACAGCCTCAGTCTCGACCACATCCGCGCCGCCGGCAGTAGCGCTTTTCATCTCCGACCTGCATCTTCAGGAGGCGCACCCGCGCACCACGCAAGCGTTTTTAGATTTCCTGCAAACGCATGCGCTGCGGGCGCAGCAATTGTATTTACTGGGCGATTTGTTCGAGTACTGGGCTGGCGACGACGATCTGGAGACGCCATATAACCGTCACGTCGCCGATGCGATTCGCCGAGTCAGCGATGCCGGCGTGCAGGTGTTCTGGATCGCCGGCAATCGCGACTTTCTGGTCGGCGACATTTTCGCGCAAGCGGCCGGTCTGCGCCTGTTGCCGGATCCATCGGTGCTGACCATAGGCGGCCGCCGCTTGGCGGTCGCGCATGGCGATGCGCAATGCACCGATGACCTCGCGTACATGGCGTTTCGCGCGCAAGTGCGGCAACCGCAATTTCAGCAGCAATTTCTGGCGCAGCCGCTAGCGCAGCGCAAGGCGTTTATCGCCGGCGTGCGTAAGGAGAGCCGCGAAGAACAGCGTCACAAATCGGATCAAATCATGGATGTGAATCCGGGCGCAATCAACGCCCTGTTCGATGCCACCGCCAGCGACACCTTGATCCATGGTCACACCCATCGGCCGGCACGACATGTGGATATCGTCGGCGCCGCGACCAGGACCCGTTATGTATTGTCCGACTGGGAATACGACGTCGAGTCGCCGCGCGGCGGCTGGATTGCGATCGACGCTCATGGCGTGATTCGACGCTTTGCGCATGATGGCAACGAGCTGATCGATTGAGCAAGGCACGACCCGCAGCATTGCTTCACTTACCGTAACAATCACCCGATTGTCATCCCAAGGCTACTCCCGATCTGCGGCTACCCCCGCACGAACCTGGCGAGATAGCCTGCCGTCCGCCACAACCGGACCTTGATCGAATCAGCGCCTGAAGCGCGCCGAACGCCGTTCGCCGCGCCCCGGAAAATATCTCCCGCTCGATCCGATCGAACTTTCTTACCCTTTTTCGACTCGACTGGTTTATCGTATTTCGCTAGAAATCAATTAGCGCAACACAATGATCCAGACCATCATTGACAGCTTATCCCCAGCGACCCGAACCTCGGAACTCGCTTGTCGTTGGCAAACCACAGGAGAGCAAGCACGTGAAGCATTGGACTATTCGCAAACGAATACTGGGCAGCTTTGGCATCATCCTGGCGCTGATGGGATTCATGGCCGCTACCGCATATCAAAAGCTGGTCACCATCGACCAGGAAACCAACAGCTTCCAGGTCGACTCCATCCCCGGCCTGTATTTGAGCATCGCCATTCGCGCGGCGTGGTATGAAAACTACTTGCTGACACAACAGGTGGTGGCGATTGACGAGACGGAAGACAAGCGCAACCTGGACCTCGCGGATTTGCAGGCGAACACCGAAAAGCTGGACAAATTATTGGCCGATTACGAGAAAACCATCGTCCTGCGCGAAGACCGGAGCAATTTCGACGACTTCAAGGAAGCCCGGCTGCGCTACATAAAAATCTTGTCCAACATATGGAAACTGGACGAGGCGAAAAAAAATGCGCAAGCGCGCAGCATGCTGTTCGAGCAGCTCCACCCCGTGTGGCAAAAGGCGCGCGGCATGACCAGGCAAATGAGCGAATTCAACCAGCAACGGGCGGAAAATTCAGCGGAAAAAATCAACGCCTCGGTCACCATCGCGCAGACCAGCTTGCTGGTGACGCTATTGATCGCACTAATCGTCGCACTGCTGTGCGGCTATTTCCTGCTGCGGGCGATTACACGCCCTATGGCGACGCTGGTGGCGACCTTGACCACCCTCCGTTCCGGCGACCTGTCGCAGCGCCTTAATCTCGACCGCCACGACGAATTCCAGGCGCTGGAAGTCGGCCTGAATCGGATGACCGACGAATTGAGCGGTCTGGCCGGGCAAGCGCAGAGATCGGCGCTGCAAGTCAGCACCTCGGTGGTCGAAATTGCAGCCACTGCCAAACAACAGCAAGCCACAGCCAACGAAACCGCCGCCACCACCACCGAAATCGGCGCCACTTCACGCGAGATTTTTGCCACTTCGCGCGACCTGGTGCAAACCATGAACGAAGTTTCATCCGGCGCCGAGCAAGCCGCCAGGCTGGCCGGCACCGGGCAAGTCGGCCTGACCCAGATGGAAGACACAATGCATCATGTGATGGACGCCGCCGGCTCGGTCAACGCCAAGCTCGCGATCCTGAACGAAAAGGCCGGCAACATCAATCAGGTCGTCACCACCATCGCCAAGGTGGCCGGGCAAACCAATCTGCTATCGTTGAACGCCGCCATCGAAGCAGAAAAGGCCGGCGAATACGGCCGTGGATTTTCGGTCGTGGCGACTGAAATCCGACGCCTGGCCGACCAGACCGCGATCGCCACCTACGACATCGAACAAATGGTCAAGGAAATCCAGTCAGCGATATCGGCCGGCGTGATGGGGATGGACAAATTCTCCGAACAAGTACGGCGCGGCATCGCCGATGTCCAAAGCGTCGGCAACCAGCTGGCGCAAATCATCCAGCAAGTGCAGGCGCTGGCGCCGCGCTTCCAGGCGGTCAATGAAGGTGTGCAGACCCAGGCCATCGGCGCCGAGCAAATCAATCAGGCGCTCGGCCAATTGAACGACGCTGCGCAACAAACGGTCGAATCGCTGCGTCAGTCGAGCCAGGCGATCGACGAACTGACGCTGACCGCCAACGGCTTGCGCAATGGCGTGTCGCGCTTCAAGCTGCAAGCTTGAAGCAGGTGCGCAGCACGTTGTGCGGATTCACTGCTGCTCCGTTGCGATAATCCCGCTATCGCAACGGGTTACGTTGCGACTCCACCACTTACAACGCATTACCAGTCCATAACCACAGGCCACACATGCTTTTTCTCCTGTTCTGCATCGGCAAAGATCATTACGCGCTGGACACCGGCCAAGTGGCGGCGGTGTTGCCACTGGTCGAGCTCAAGCAGATTCCGGCAACGCCGGCATGGGTGGCCGGCATCTTCAGCTATCGCGGCCAGAACGTACCGGTGATCGACCTCAGCCAGCTTGCGCTCGGCCATCCCGCGCAACGCCGTCTGAGTACCCGCACGGTGCTGGTGCATTACCCGGCGCCGGGTCCGAATAGCCGGCTGCTCGGATTGCAACTCGAACAGGCCAGCGCCACCATGCGCCGCGATCCGGCTGAGTTCCGCGACAGCGGCTTCGATCACGATCATGCCCGTTATCTGGGGCCGGTATGCGACGATCCGCGCGGCATGATTCAATCGGTGCGGGTCCGGGATCTGCTGCCGGACGCGGTCCGGGCACAGCTGTTCCCACCTCGAATGGAGCAATAATGCCGCTGGCCAGATTCGAGGATTTTCTAAAACGCTCGATGGGACTCGATGTTCGATCGGTCGGACCAGCCATGCTGGAAAGAGTCTTGCAAGAACGGCTGGCCGGCAGCGCCAGCAGCGACCTCGACGCCTACTGGGATTTCTTGCACAGCTCCGACAGCGAGCAGCAGCAGTTGATCGAGGCGATGATCGTGCCGGAAACCTGGTTCTTCCGCAATCGGGAAGCGTTCGCCGCAATGACCCAACTGGTCCGGCAGCAAACTTCGTTCAATGCCGCCCGGCCGTTGCGCATCCTCAGCCTGCCCTGCTCCAGCGGCGAAGAACCCTACTCGATCGCCATGGCCTTGCTGGATGCGCAAATGCCGGCCTCGCACTTCCACATCGATGCGGTCGACATCAACCGCCAGGCCGTCGCCACCGCGCGCCAGGCGATCTATGGAAAAAATTCGTTTCGCGGCGACCAACTGGATTTTCGCGAACGTTACTTCGCGCCGACGGACCAGACTTATGCGCTGTCGGACGCGGTGCGCCAGCAAGTCCGGTTCATGCACGGCAATCTGTTTGCCGACGATTTGCTGGCGGCAGAACCGCCCTACGACATCCTGTTTTGCCGCAATGTGCTGATCTATTTCGACCGTGCCACGCAACAGCGTGCGATTGCGCTGTTGCTGCGACGGCTAACTGCCGACGGCCTGTTATTTGTCGGTCCGGCCGAGACCGCTATGCTGCGACAGCATCCAATGACGCCGATCGGGATCCCGCTAAGCTTCGCGTTTCGCCGGCACACCGCGGCCGTACCGATGCCGATTGCAGCACATAGAGACAGCACGCCGCCGGCAAGCCGGCCGGCGTCGCTGCCGCTGTCACGCCCGAGACGGCCGGCGCCGGCGGCCCCGGCAGTAGTCGCTGCGCCGCGCCAGGACGGCGACCTCGACCGGGCGCGCACGTTGGCCGATCAAGGCCGCCTGGACCAAGCCGCGCAGCTGTGCCAACAGCTGATCCGGCAGCATGGAGGGTCAGCCGCCGTCTACTATCTGCTGGGCGTGATTCACGATGCCGCCGACCGCAAACAAGACGCTGCGCAATGCTATCGCAAAGTCTTATACCTGGAACCCGCGCACGTCGGCGCGCTGGCACAACTGGCCGCCTTGCTGCACGCGCAGGGCGATGTTGCCGGCGCCGAGTTATTGCAGCGACGGGCCGAACGCTCAAGCGCACAACATCAGCCATAAACAGCGATGGCCCTGAACTCTCCACCACGGCGGTCGATCAGCGCCAGCCAGACTGATGCCGGACACTTACCTTGCGAGCAGCCATGAGTCAACCTCCATATGTTCACCCCGCAGATCTTCCAGCATCGGACCCCCGCGCCGCAAGCGCCGCCTTGTCGATTGACGACTGCTGGAATCGGATCGGCGTTCGCGGCGATGCTTCATGCCCGCAATTGCCGCAGCATATCGATTGCCGCAACTGCCCAGTCCAGTCCCGCGCCGCGGTCGACCTGCTCGATCGGCTGCCGGCCGACGCCGCGCCCGCCAACGGCGAACCTGCCCCGCACCTGCACCACCATGCGGACGGCGAGTTCCACTCCTGGCTGCTGTTCCGCCTGTGTCAAGAGTGGCTGGCTTTGCCGACCGTCCTGCTGGAAGAAGTCGCCGAGCAGCGCGTCATCCACTCGCTCCCGCATCGCCGCAGCCCCATCGTGTCGGGCCTTGCCAACATCCGCGGCACGCTGGTGGTCTGCGTCTCGCTGGCCGCGCTGCTAGGGATAGCCGACAGCCATGCCGCACCATCCGCCGCCGCTCATCAACGCATGCTGGTGGTCAGGCGCGACGGCCAGACCACCGCTTTCGGGGTCGATGAAGTTCATGGCACGCTGCGGGTCGCTGAAACGGCATACAAGGCGGTGCCGACCACCTTCGATCATGGCACAGCGCATTTCACGCATGCGGTGATGGCGTGGAACGACAAAACAGTCGGCTTGCTGAATGAAGAACGGCTGTTTCACGCACTCGACCGGAGTCTGGCATGAGCGCCGACCGATTGCGCGACGCCTCCATGCTCGACTTGTTCCGGCTGGAGCTCGATACCCAAGCCCAGATCATCAGCAACGGTCTGCTCGCGCTGGAACGCGCACCCTCGGCCGACTTGCTTGAAGCATGCATGCGCGCCGCCCACTCGATCAAGGGAGCGGCCCGCATCGTCGGCCTGCAGGCCGGCGTCGATGTGGTGCATGTGATGGAAGATTGTCTGGTCGCCGCGCAACAAGGACAACTGGAGCTCGGACCGCAACGCATCGATCAACTATTGCGCGGCGTCGATCTGCTGCTGCGGATAGGTGCGACTGCGCCCGACCAGGATGCCTGGCAAACAGGTCCAGGCCGCGAGCAAATCAACGCCTTCCTGCATGGCTTGCAGCGTAGCCTGAGCGAGCCGGACGCAGCGCAAACTGTGGCGCCGACAACGATGGATGGCGCCAGCAACACCGGCGATAGCCGGCCAATCGGCGGCGACCGCATGCTGCGCGTCACCGCCGCGCATTTGAACCGGCTGCTTAGCTTATCCGGCGAATCGCTGGTGGAGTCGCATCGGCTAGCCTCTTTCAACGCTGCGCTGCTGCGCCTGAAACGGCTGCAGCACAATACCGCGCATTCGCTCTCGCTGTTGCAGCAGACATTGCAAGATAGCGCGCCGGAGGCAGCCCGCCTGGACGTGCTGAGAACACTGCGGCAGCAGTTCGCCCAAAGCCAGGACATGCTGGCGCAACAATTGGCCGAGCTCGAATCATTTGAACGCCGCCACAGCAGCCTGTCGCAGCGTCTATACGATCAGGCGCTAGCCTGTCGCATGCGGCCGTTCACCGATCGGGTACGCGGTTATGCGCGCACCGTGCGCGATCTTGGGCGCGCGCTGGGCAAACAGGTACGGCTCGACATCAGCGGCGAAGCTACCCAGGTCGATCGCGACATCCTGGAACAACTGGATGCGCCGCTGGTGCACTTGCTGCGCAATGCGCTCGACCACGGCATCGAGCTGCCGCAACAGCGCTTGGCCGCCGGCAAATCCGAAGCAGGCACGATCCGGCTAAGTGCGCGCCACAATGCCGGGCTGCTGCAGATCGACGTCAGCGACGACGGCAACGGCATCGACCTGGAGCAACTGCGCCGCGCCATCATCCAGCGCGGCCTGGTCGACCAAGCTACCGCAGCCCGGCTCAGCGATGCCGAACTGCTCAACTTCCTGCTGCTGCCCGGCTTCAGCATGCGCGCCACGGTGACCGAGATCTCCGGACGCGGGGTCGGCCTGGATGTGGTCCACAACATGCTCAAACAAATGCGCGGCACAATCCAGATTTTCAACCAACCGGGCCACGGCATGCACTTCCAGTTGCAGCTGCCGCTGACGCTGTCGGTAGTACGCTGCCTGCTGGTCGAGATCGGCGGCGAACCTTACGCGCTGCCGCTGGCCAGCGTCAATCGCACCCTGGCATTGGAGCAGGAACAGATCGCACTGCTTGAAGGACGCCAGCATTTTTCTTTTGAAAATCGTCAAATCGGCCTGGTTTCAAGCTGTCAGATCTTGCAAAAAAGCGAGGCCGCGGCAGCTGACCGCAGCATCCCGGTGGTCCTCATCGGCAGCCATGCGCAAACCTACGGCTTGCGGGTCGACCGTTTGCTGGGCGAACACATGCTGGTGCTGCAAGCGCTCGACCCGCGCCTGGGCAAAATCAAGGACGTCGCGGCGGCGGCCGTCATGGAAAACGGTGCGCCGGTGCTGATCCTGGATGTCGAGGACATGCTGCGCTCGGTAGAAGAGCTGATTGCTCACGGCCAGCTCGACCGCGTGCAGCACCACAGCCAGCCCGGCAGTCAGCCGCCGCAGCCGGGCAAGCGCATCCTGGTGGTGGACGACTCGCTCACCGTGCGCGAACTGGAACGCAAGCTGCTCAGCAACCGGGGTTATGCGGTGCGGGTCGCGGTAGACGGCATGGATGGCTGGAACGCGCTGCGCAGCGAGCAGTTCGACCTGGTGATGACCGATGTCGACATGCCGCGCATGGATGGCATCGAACTGGTCACGCTGATCAAGAACAGCCCGCAGTTGAAGGCTATCCCGGTCATGATCGTGTCTTACAAGGACCGGCCGGAAGACCGGCAGCGCGGGCTGGATGCCGGCGCCGACTACTATCTGGCCAAAGCCAGTTTTCACGACGACACGCTATTGCAAGCGGTACTGGACCTGATCGGCGAGGCGCAAACATGAAGATCGGCATCGTCAACCATGCCGTGCCAGCGGTCGAAGCCATGCGCCGCACGCTGGCGCAGCGCCAGGAACACGAAATCATCTGGATCGCCAACGACGGCAGGCGTGCCATCGAATTGTGCGCCTGGCGCCGGCCGGACCTGATCCTGATGGACCTGGCGATGCCGCTGCTGGACGGCATAGCCGCCACCCGCCACATCATGCAGCACACGCCATGCGCGATCCTGATCGTCAGCGCCAATCTGGGCGCCGATGCCGTCGCCGCCCGCGCTGCCATGGACTGCGGCGCGCTGGATGCGATCGACGCACCCGCAGCATGGAGCGGCAGCAACGATGGCTTGCTGAACAAGATCGACGCCATCAAAAAGCTGATCGTGCAACCCCAGTCCGCCGCCGTCGGCGCCATCCCGGCCAGCCCTGCCGAACCGGCGCAAAAATCCGAAACACCGGACAGCAGCTGCCTGGTGGCGATCGGCGCCTCCGCCGGCGGGCCGGCCGCGCTGGCGGCCCTGCTGTCGCAACTGCCCGCCGATTTTCCGGCTGCCATCGTCGTCGTGCAGCACGTCGATGCACAGTTTGCCGCCGGCATGGCCGACTGGCTCGGCGGCCAATCGACGCTGCCGGTGCGGCTGGCGCGAGATGGCGACCGTCCGCTGCCCGCTACCGTGCTACTGGCCGGCACCGACAGCCATCTGTATTTGAAGCAGCCGTCGCAATTGGCTTACAGCGCCCAGCCCAGCAGCTACCCATACCGGCCGTCGATTGATGTTTTTTTCCAAAGCATCGCGCACTCTTGGGACGCCAAAGCGATCGGCATCCTGCTGACCGGCATGGGCCGCGACGGCGCGCTCGGCCTCAAAGCGATGCGCGACAAAGGCTACTACACGATCGCCCAGGATCGCCGGTCGAGCGCGGTATACGGCATGCCGAAAGCGGCAGCTATGCTGGATGCGGCGGTAGATGTCCTACCGCTGGAATGCATCGCGGCAAAGCTGCTGCGCGCACTCTACAAATAACCGAAGGTGTACCCAGCTATGGAGTCTCATATGCAGAATCAATTGAATCTCAACATCGAACAGCCGACCGACGACTATCCAGTGATGGTGCTGCTGGTGGACGATCAAGCCATGGTCGGCGAAGCCGTCCGCCGCGCCCTGGCGACTGAGCCCAACATCAATTTCCATTACTGCGCACAGCCGGAAGAGGCCATCACCGCCGCCAAAAAAACCAGGGCCACCGTCATCCTGCAAGACCTGGTGATGCCCGGCATCGACGGCCTGACGCTGGTGCGCCAGTACCGAGCCCATCCGGAGACCCGCAATATTCCCATCATCGTGCTGTCGACCCGGGAAGACGCCGCCACCAAAAGCGCCGCCTTCACCGCCGGCGCCAACGACTACCTGGTCAAACTGCCCGACACCATCGAACTGGTGGCGCGGATACGCTATCACTCGCGCTCCTACATGAACCTGCTGCAACGCGACGAGGCATATTGCGCGCTGCGGCAAAGCCAACAGCAACTGCTCGAAACCAATCTCGAACTGCAACGCCTGACCAATTCGGACGGCCTGACCGGACTGGCCAACCGGCGCTATTTCGACGAATACTTCAGCGCCGAATGGAAGCGCGCGGAACGCGAGCAGAGCATGCTGTCGCTGCTGATGATAGACATCGACGATTTCAAGCTCTACAACGACACCTACGGCCACCTGGCCGGCGATTCCACTCTCAAGCGGGTCGCCAGCACCATCGGCAGCTATGCCCGGCGTCCGGCCGATCTGGCGGCCCGGGTCGGCGGCGAGGAATTCGTGCTGGTGATGCCCACTACTTCCAGCGAGCATATGCGGATACTGGGCGAGAAACTGCAACTGGCGGTGTATTCGATGCAGATCGCACACAGCGTCTCCAGCAACGACGACCGGGTCACCGTCAGCGTCGGCGGCGCCACGGTCACGCCGCAACGCGACGCCTCCCTGCTCAACCTGATCGAAGCTGCCGACCGCGCGCTATACCGCGCCAAGCGCAGCGGCAAGAACCGAGTTGAAATCGCGGACTAAGAACTAGTGTAGTGTTTCGCAATTAGCGCCGGCGGTCGCTATTTAAGCGGCAGGATGATGTTCGCCACCAGACCGCCGGCGGCATGATTCGCCAATTGCAGTTGGCCGCCATGCGCCTGCACGATGTTGCGGGCGATGCCAAGTCCCAATCCCATCCCATGCACGTTCTGGTCGCGCCCGTGTTCCAGCCGCGTATACGGCTGGAACAGGCTGAGCAAGGCAGCTTCCGGCACCCCCGGCCCATGATCGCGGATCCGGATGTGGACGCTGTCGCCGCGTTCATCACCGCCGTTGCCGGCGATTTTTTCGACCGAGATTTCCACTTTTTCGCCGTAGTGCAGCGCATTGTCGAACAGATTGCCGATCGCGCGCTTCAGCGCCAGCGGCTTCGCCATCACAGTCAAGCCGCTGGCGACGAAGGCCACCTCATGCCCGGCCATGCGGGCGTCGCGGATCATCCGCTGGATCAAGGCATCGAGCCTGACTTCGGTTTTGTTTTCATGGATATCGCTATCCTTGACCGACTGCAAAGCGCCCTTCACCATCATGTCGAGCTCATCCAGATCCTCATGAAATTCAGCCCGCAGCGCATCGTCGTCCAGCAACTCGGTGCGCAATTTCAAGCGCGTGATCGGAGTCCGCAAATCGTGCGAAATCGAGACAAACAGCCGCTCGCGATCATCCAGGTAACGCTTGATCCGCTCCCGCATGGCGCTGAAGGCACGCGCGGTCTTGACGAACTCGCGGCTGCCGGTCTCCGGCAACTCGGGCACCGTTTCGCCCTTGCCGAACGCCTCCGCCGCATCCGACAGCGCCGCTAGCGGCCGCGTGGTCCAGCGCACCACCAGGATCGACAGCAGCAGCACCGTCGCCAGCGACAAACCTTGCAACAGCAGACGATCCAGCGACAACGGGTTGTCGCCATCCAGGAAATAAGGGTTCGGCATCAAGGCCGCCAGATACAGCCAGTTGCCCGGCTCCAGCTCGGCCTGGATCACCAGCACCGGTGCCGGATTGGGCTTGATCAGCAGGATGTGCTGGACCCAGCTGTCAGGCAGGTCCGTCACTTTCAGGCCATCGTTCGACACCGCCAGATCATTGGGCCAGGCAAACGCCAGCCGAAATCCGGGCAAGAAAGGCAGATCCTCTTTCAGCGTCGCGCCGACCTGCTCGACCACCCGGTCCGCCAGCGATTGCGCCGCGATCGGGTGGATGATCAGTGGTCCGCTATTGGCATTGACGAAAAAACGCGTGCCGCCCATTTCGCGCAATTGCTGGATCAAAATCGGCCGATAGTTGGCCGGCAAACTCATGTAAAACCGGATCGCGCCAGCAGCGCTGTGACCGAGATGCCGCGCCGCGACGCTGGCCTCGTTTTCGGATTTGCTGCGCAGTTGCGCGGCCCATATCAAGCCGCCCAGCAGTTGCGTCACCAGCACCCCGAACACCATCAGCACCGTCAAGCGGGCCAGCAATGTCGGCGGCAGCAAGCGGGTAAGCAAGCGGCTGTAGCGGGCAGACCAGGTGGATTCAGGCATGAGAAAGGTGATTAATGAAGCGGTTCAAATTGTGCGGCACAAGCACAGCCACTCGAAAACTGTGAGAAATAAAAATATTACTGCATCTCCAATTTTCTTCTTTTCGCTCGATAAATCATTTTTCCCCGCATCAATTTGCCAGTCGTCGTTACCATCCCTTCTCCATCGACAGTCATTGATTCATCCCAGTCGGCAACCAGCGTTAATTTCCCCTTTATATAACGATAGGTCTCCGCGTGGTGGCTGCAACAACTGCTTCGTGAAGCCGAGGAAATCGTGCGATTTTTGGAATTGATATCAAGTTGAGGCAGGCCCGAAAGCATTTCATCCAATGCGAATTTTTGCGTTTTAGGATCGAACAGGAAAATATTTTCAGTACTATTCGGCCCCGCACCGCCTGAACTTCCGAAAACCATAATATCCGGATAGCCATCGAAATTTGCATCGACAACGCTTAACATTTCTTCAGGACGTGAAAATCTGTTCGGATCGGAATAAAAATCGTAAATCATTTGCACCCGCCGGTTTGTCATGCGATTAATGACTTCAATGGCAACGGCAGTTTTGGCTTCGCTATCGGATTCGTCTTGGGTCTGCAAGGCAACCCGGAAGCGGTATTTGGGAAGCTTGGCTTTTTGGCCCACCCATTCCCCCTCGATCAAATCTTCGCGGCTTAACCATCCATGCAGGATTTCCCCATCCTGTTTCACGCTATCCACTTCATACCAATCCGGGTGCATTGCCGTGATTGCCACGAACTTGCCTTTTCCCACATTGGTATGGGCGGACGACTTACTGGATTGATGGTAGATGGATAAATCTTTTGTCAGATAAAAAATATCCTGATAGTTCTTAACCGCCTGTAATGAGAAATCGTCGTGGTAAAGCGTGGTGGCATAGTGATAGATGGAATATCCGTATGCCTCTCCAGAACAAGAAATAAGTATGCAGGCTATTTTCTCCTTGTCCGTAGGGGCACGCTGCGGCGGGATTTTTTCTTCACGAATCATTCTTTCGTCCGCCGCCCTTTCGATAGAAAATGCACTCTTTTCCGTCCTAAAAATGGGATTACCATTTGTGCAAAAAGGCTGACTTTCAGAATGACTATTCCAGTTTGGAAAAGCATAGGCGACACATAAATTATCGGCCGAACTTGAATCCCGATAATTCTCGTCCACCAAAAAAACTATTTTATTGGTATGCGATACATCATCCCTTGAGACCATCGCATAACTGATCTTTGCCGCCTTAGGTAAAGCATTGCTGAAATTTTTTGTGCTTTTTATAATTTTCGTATCAGCTTTACCAAGGTTCTGAATCGGTCTCTGCGACGGGGCATTTAACCGGTAAATCCCCGGAATTAATAATTCATCCGTATTTGCAGACGCAGTATTGATCAGGAAAAGATAAAGGATGAAGGCATGAATTTTCATATTCGAGAATTGGTTTCTAGATAAGCTGTAAGGCGAGTAGATGGAGATTCATACAGCAATCCCTGCCGCTAATGCGGGCATAGGCTCAATCAGCTTGGTATCCACCTGGATTTCATGGAAAACGCCGACCTGGGTAAAAGTCGTACCAAATAGGCAGTGCCTGGTTTCAATCCGGATATTGAATTGAAGCGGATGGTCATTGCGATGACACAAGAATGTCTTACCGGGGGTGAGAATGCCTGGCAACGGTATCCGAAAACCCAGGATGTCCCAGAAATAGCCGTCGCTGGTGAAATATAAATTGCCTTCGTGGACCTGCAAGACCAGCTTCATGCCCAAGCCCATGCCGACGTATTCCAGCACTTCGCCTTTCTCGCTTTCACGCATGTAAGACGTAAATTGGATCGGTTTGCGTCCATGCAAGCGATAGATGCGCTGCTTGAAAATGGAAGGGCAATCCGGTTTGCAATACACCTGGATATCGACCGGAAAATCGGCATCATCAAGAGGAATCAAAGCCCCGTGAAGCATGAGCTTTGTCAGATAGCCGAACAGTTTCCCGAGCCAGGAACTGCTCAATTCGCTGAGCATCCCGGTGTAATACAAGGGCTGGCCCGGTGCCGGATTCTTGGCAAAACGCGCCTGAATATCGGGATGAAGCTTTTGCCACTCCGGCCCAAGAATTTTTCTGAACAGTTCTCCCTCGGAGGGATGGCTTGCCGTGCTGTCGTTCATAGAGAGGCCGTAAAGTTTTTTGCGTTGATGCTGTTGCTCACCGTGCTGCCGTACGACTCAGGGTGTTGCAACATCGTCGCCCCGACATCGAGTCGTTGCCCAGCAGCAAAGGCGAGCATTCTACACCGACGTGATTTTGTGCGGGATGCGCGAGGAATGGGAGCTGGCGCAAGCGCGCAAATCGTAGGGCGGATGAGCGCAGCGTTATCCGCCATTGATGCGCCGCCTGCGATGGATTCGAGCCGGGTAACGGCGGAAGGCGCTGCGCTTTTCCGCCCTACGCGACTGCTGGCTGGCGAGCGAGATATTGAGCCATTCGATGCGCCGAAAACTGACAGCTCGGGAGGCCGGCCATTCCTGCTTCTTTGGCGGAACGTAGGGCGGATGAGCGCAGCGTTATCCGCCGCCGGATGTGCCGCATATGGTTGACGCATCCAAAACGGCGGAAGGCGCTGCGCTTTTCCGCCCTACGCTGTCGTTGTGTGCGGGGACACAGTAATTCGGCACGCTAGGGTGCCTCACAAACTATGTCCCCAATTAACTCTGTCGACCTGAACAACGCTCAAGAAACCACCACATCCGCCGCAAAAACATAGCCCGCCCCACGCACCGTCTTGATCAGGTGCGGGTCTTTGCCGCCGTCGTTCAGGCGCAGGCGCAGTTTGCTGATTTGGACGTCGAGCGAACGATCCAGCGGGCCGACGTCGCGGCCGCGGGTTTGTTCGCATAGCAAGCCGCGGTCCAATATGTCGCCGGGATGTTCGACAAAATATTTCAACAATTGGTAATCGAGCCCGGTCAGCGCCACTACCTGCCCGTGCGGGTCGGCCAGCGTGCGCTCCACCGTGTCCAGCGTAAAGCCGGTGAAGCGGTAATAGCGCGGTGCGGCGGCGTTGTCGATGCCGCTGCGGCGGTGGATGGCTTTGATCCGGGCCAGCAGTTCGCGCGGGCTGTAGGGCTTGGCCATGTAGTCGTCGGCGCCCAGTTCCAGCCCGACCACGCGGTCGGTTTCGTCGGAACTGGCAGTCAGCATGATGATCGGTACATTGGAGCGGTGCCGCACGGTTTTGCAAAGCGCGAAACCGTCGGTGTCGGGCAGCATCACATCCAGGATCACTAGCGACAAGGCATCGGCGTAGCGCTGGAACTCGGCCAGGAATGCCTCGCCGTTATGCGCCAGATGCACCTCGTATTGATTTTTTTCCAGATACGCTTTGAGCAGCGTGCGGGTCTTCAGGTCGTCGTCAACGATCAATATCTTGCGCATCATCCTGGCATCACTCCTGTTTTACTGTTTTCGATATGGTCCGGGCAATGCTGGCGAGCCGGCGCTGGGTGTCGCTCTCGGACATTTTGTCATCCATGAAATAGCGCTGCACTTCGGCCACGATGGCGTCCTTGGTGGCTTCGTCGGTCGCCATCCGGTGCACCAGGCTCGGCGCCTGGGCTGCATTGCCTTTGCTGAAGGCGCTCCACGAGGCGCGGGCGCAGCTATCCATCCTGGATAAATCCGGCGCACGCCATACCGGGATCGCGCCCTTGAGGCGGTTGTAGTCAGTCTGCACGGCTGGCGACATGGCGATCTGGGCCAGTTTTTC
The DNA here is from genome assembly GCF_042654985.1 of Paraherbaspirillum soli. Taxonomy (NCBI): domain Bacteria; kingdom Pseudomonadati; phylum Pseudomonadota; class Betaproteobacteria; order Burkholderiales; family Oxalobacteraceae; genus Paraherbaspirillum; species Paraherbaspirillum soli. The sequence continues at coordinate 234,474 of NZ_JBHSMT010000012.1, forward strand.
CTGCGCCGGCTGATGCGAATAATCGCCGGCAAACATGGCTAGCGTATCGACGCTGTACAAGTGGTAGTCGGCGGTGCCCGGCACCGCGGCGCAGGCAAAATCCAGATCGGCGCTCTGGCCCCAGGCCTGCAATTCGCCCTTGACCCAATCGCCCATCACCAGCATCGCGGCGTCGCCATCGGCCAGCTGGCGCGCGACCTCGGTCCATGGCCGTTCTTTCAGCGGCGCCGTCATCCAGGCCTTGAGCGCTCGCAAGCGCAGCAGCGCATGCGTCAGCCTTGCATCGGCAAAAGCGCTCGGCGCCAGGTCGACGAACAAGGAGCGGTAATAGGCGGGGCCGCTTTCCGCCAGCACCAGGGTTTCAAACAAGGTCGCGACTTGCCAGGCCTGGCTGCTTTGCGCCAGCGGGATGACGCCGGCCTGCTTCAGCTTTTCCGCGGTGCGCTCGAATTCGGCCCAAGTCTTGGGCGCACTCAGCCCCAGCCGAGCGAATACCTTGCGGTTATAAAACAGGTTGTTGATGCGATGGATGCCGAGCGGCGCCGCCACCACGTGACCTCGGTTTTGCACCAGCGACCAGACGGTGGGAAATAACTGTTTGCGCCAGCCGCCCGGGGTCGCCACATTGTCCAGTTCCAGCAATAGGCCGAGGTCGGCCCATTCGCCGAAAATGACGCCGTTCAGCTGCGTCACCTCGGGCGCCTTGCCGGCCAACACCATGCTCTTGAGGACCTTGCCGGCGCCCAGCCCGGCCCCGCCCGGGATCGCCGCATCGCGCCATGCGATGTTTTCTTCGGACAGCCGGCTGACCAGCACGTCGACCGCCTTGCGCTCGCCGGCCGAGGTCCACCAGTGCACCACTTGCAATGCCTGCCCGTTGGGTGTTGCAGCGGCTGCGGCAGCCAGTGCGTGATTGAAAAGACCGCCTAAAGCGATCGCCAATAGAGATGCGGCAGCCCGTTTTCCGGACCGCCTGATTGCGCTGCTTTCAACTCTGCTTTTGGCATCATTGCGTCGCCGGGCTATCATCGATTTCCTTATTTATATTGTTCGCGTGTTGTCTCATTAACCTTGCCGCGAGTGACTATAACTTAAGTCTCGCGCACACCGTTAGCGCTGTTCTCGTTTTGTAAAGAAATGTGATTTTGCGTCACTTTATCTTTATCGGCGAACGAAAAAAATCATCGTCGGCAAGCTGCATCCCGGTATGAGCAAGCCCTGCTTCGGTCGATTCGATTGTAAAGATTGGTAATTGCAGAAAATCGCAAAAAACCAAATTCCGGATTGAAATCAAGACCTTACCCAACATGATTAACTAATCGGCAAGCGGGATGGCTTCACGTTTCCTATGGTGCTAATGTCTGCACGCGGTGGTTTGACAGGCAGTCAGCCGACGGCGAACTGTGATAACAACAGCGCCCCGCAACATCAGCCCAATAAAAACGATAGAGGAGACATTGATGCAATCCATCACCCGCGTCCGTAGCACCTATAGCATTCGCACACTCCGCAACGCCGTCTTGCTGGCGCTTGCAGCAGCCGGCAGCGCGCAAGCCGGTACCCTCACCATCGAAAGCTGGCGGGTGGATGACAAGACCTTGTGGGAAACAGTGCTGATCCCGGCGTTCCAGAAAAAAAATCCCGGCATCGAAGTCAAGTTCGCCCCCAGCGCCCCGACCGAGTACGACTCCAGCCTGGCCGCACGGCTGGCCGGCGGCACCGCCGGCGACTTGATCGCTTGCCGGCCGTTCGACGTTTCGCTGTCGTTGTACAAGAAAGGCAACCTCGAAAAACTGGACGGCAAGCCCGGCATGGAACACTTCCCTGCTTCCAGCAAAGTGGCGTGGGAGACCGATGACGGCAAGGACACTTTCTGCATGCCGGTGGCTTCCGTGATGCACGGCTTCCTGTACAACCAAAAGATTTTCAAGGAACTGCATCTGCAAGCGCCGAAAACGGAAGCGGAATTTTTCACGCTACTGGACACCATCAAGAGCAACGGCAAATACACCCCGCTGGCGCTAGGCACCGCCGATCAATGGGAGTCCAATCAAGTCGTATTCACCGGCATCGGCCCCAATTACTGGAAAGGCGAAGAAAGCCGCAAAGCCCTGATCGCCGGCAAAGCCAAATTCACCGATCCGCAGTTTGTCTCGGCCTGGGAATACGAAGCCAAGCTGGGCAAATACCTGTCCAAGGGCGCCAGCTCGCAAACCTACGGCGACAGCCAGAACCTGTTCGCGCTGGGCAAAGCGGCGATTTATCCGACCGGCTCGTGGGATATCGCCTATTTCAACGGCACCGCAAAATTCGAGATGGGCGCTTTCCCGCCACCGGTGCCCAAGGCCGGCGACAAATGCTATATCTCGGACCACAACGATATCGGCATGGGGATCAACAAGAAATCCAAGAATAAAGAGGATGCCTACAAGTTCCTGGCCTGGCTCGGCTCGCAAGAGTTTGCCGACATCTACACCAACAAGGTCACCGGTTTCTTCTCGCTGTCCGACCACCTGATTTCGGTCAAGGACCCGGTTGCGAAGCAGATGATCGACTGGCGCAAATCGTGCTCGTCCACCATACGCCTGAACGCGCAAATCCTGAACCGCGGCGAACCCAGCATGGAAAACCAGCTGTGGAACGTCAATGCCCAAGTCCTGAACGGCAAGCTGGCGCCGAAGGAAGCGGCGGCGCAGATCCAGGCCGGGTTTGCCAAGTGGTACAAGCCGCAGCAATAGTCATTACAAGTAGGGCGGAAAAGCGCAGCCCTTGCAGGGCGCGTATCCGCTTGCAAGCGGATACCGTTACGCAGGCGGATGGCATGCCATCCGAAACCCCTGCTTCACCCTTCCGCCGATTTTGGATGCGTCAACCGTCCAATCGGCGGATAACGCTGCGCTCATCCGCCCTACATGCTGCCCCGCTAATAGCCTTGTTCCCACAAAAAAATGAATCTTAAAGCCAAGTCCCTCTCACGGCCTGCGCCCCCCTGGCACATCGCGCTGTTCCTGGCGCCGGCGGTGATCATCTATTCGCTGTTCAGCGCCCTGCCCTTGCTGGACACCTTGCGCCTGGGCTTCTACACCAGCAGCGATGCCGGCGTGCACAGCTTCGTCGGCCTGTCCAATTACCATACGATCCTGTTCGATCCCGACTGGTCGGCCGCCTTCTGGAACGCGATGTGGAATAACGTGAAGTTCTTCGCGATGCACATGCTGCTGCAAAATCCGATCGGGCTGTTGCTGGCCACCTTGTTCAGTCTCAAGGGTTTGCGCGGCGCGCGCAGTTATCGCACCCTGATCTTCCTGCCGACCCTGCTGTCGGTGGTGATCATCGGCTTTATCTGGCAATTGATCCTGTCGCCGCTGTGGGGCGTCGGCGAAACGCTGATGGGCCATGTCGGCCTGGCCGACTATTTTTCGCCGTGGCTGGGACAACAATCGACCGCACTGGTGACGCTGGCGCTGATCTCGGTCTGGCAATACATCGGCATCCCGATGATGTTGATTTATGCCGCGCTGCTGGCGGTGCCGGAGGAAGTGCTGGAAGCGGCCTATGCCGAAGGCGCCAGCGGCTTGCGGATTTTCTGGCAGATCAAACTGCCGCTGATCCTGCCGACGCTGGGACTGGTCACTATCCTGACTTTTGTCGCCAACTTCAACGCCTTCGACCTGATCTATTCGGTCAAGGGTGCGTTGGCCGGGCCCAATTACACGACCGACATCCTGGGCACCCTGTTCTATCGCACCTTCTTCGGCTATCAGGCGCAGATCGGCAGTCCGACCATGGGAGCGGCGGTCGCGACCCTGATGTTCCTGGTGATCCTGCTCGGGGTCGCGGCTTATTTCTATGGCGTGCAGCGCAAGCTGACGCGCTATGAACTGTGAGGACGGCCGGCATGCAAACGTTCTCCTTGCGTAATCTCGGCCGGCTGTGGGTGCACCTGGTGCTGTGCGCTTACGCCGTGATCGCCCTGTTCCCGATTGCGCTGATCCTGATCAATTCGATCAAGTCGCGCGATGCGATCTTCGACAATCCGCTGGCATTTCCGACGCCGGCATCGTTTTCGCTGATCGGTTTCGAGAAGGTATTGAACAATACCAACTTCATCCTCTATTTCGGCAACAGCCTGCTGGTGACGCTCGGTTCCTTGCTGCTGATCGTGCTGTTCGGCGCGATGGCGGGCTGGGCGCTGTCGGAATACAAGTTCCGCGGCAACCGCCTGCTGACGCTGTACCTGGCGCTCGGCATCATGATCCCGATCCGGCTCGGCACGGTCTCTATCCTGCAACTGGTGGTGAGCCTGAACCTGATCAACACCCGCAGCGCGCTGATCCTGGTGTATACCGCCCAGGGCTTGCCGCTGGCGGTGATGATCCTGTCCGAATTCATCCGCCAGATCCCGAAGGAACTAAAGGACGCGGCGCGCTGCGACGGCGTCGGCGAGTTCAAGATTTTCTTCCAGATCATCCTGCCGCTGATCCGGCCGGCGATCGCCACGGTAGCGGTGTTCACCATGATCCCGGCCTGGAACGACCTGTGGTTCCCGCTGATCCTGGCGCCGTCCGACGAAACAAAAACCGTGACGCTGGGGGTCCAGCAATTCATCGGCCAGTACGTGACGGACTGGAATTCGGTGCTGGCGGCGCTGTCGCTGGCGGTGATCCCGATCCTGATTTTGTACATGCTGTTTTCCCGTCAATTGATTCGCGGATTAACCTCCGGCGCAGTCAAGTAAAACCATGCCTTCAGTCGTAACCGCAACATCCTAAGAACGAACAATCATTCAGGGAGAAGACGATGAAAAGATGGAGAGCAAACGTAGCAGCAGCCGTCGCGGCCAGCCTGGCGCTGCTGGGAACGGCCAACGGCCACCCGGCCGAGCAGCGGCTGGTGGATCAACTTAGCCAGCTGAAAGTGCGCTATACGGTGGTCGATAACCTGGCCGCCACACATGGCGTCGACTGCTCGGCGCTGGGCGCGGACTGGGCCTCATGCAACCGGGCCACGATCACGCTGGACAATCCCGGCGAACAGATTAGCAGCAAGGATTGGGCGATCTACTTCCACAGCATTCGCCAAGTCTTGCAGGTGCTTGACCCGCAGTTCAAGATCACGCACCTGACCGGCGATCTGCACAGACTGGAACCGACCGACAAGTTCACATCCTTCCCGGCCGGACAGGCGCTGCAAATCCCGATCATCGGCGAATATTGGCAATTGTTTGAAACCGACGTCATGCCGCGCTGGTACGTCACCGCAGGCGGCGCCCGCCCGCGGGTCATCGCCAGCACCGATACCGAAAACCTGCAGCGCCTGGTGACGCCGCTCGGCCAGCAATGGAAACGCATCGAGGCCGACCATAATGTGCTGATGACCGCCGCCAGCCGTTTCGACAAGAACCAGGATGTGCGCCTGTTGCCGGCCGCCGACTTGCGCGGGCAAATCCTCCCGACGCCGCTGCAAGTCAACATTCATCCGCAGGATGCGGATCTGCGGCGCGGGGTGGCGCTGCATCTGGCGGCCTTGCCGTCGGCCGCGGCCGAGGCCATCCGACAACGCTTTGAGCAACTCGGGGTATCAATTAATGGCGACGGCTACCCGATCCGAACCCGGATCCAGAGCGAGCGTTTCCAGGGTCCGACGGCGCTGCCCGGTGCTTACCAGTTGACGATAGGCACCCAGGGCGCCGAAGTGGTCGGCTTCGATCAAAGCGGCGTGTTCTACGGCCTGCAATCGATTCTTTCGCTGCTGCCGGCCGACGGCCGCATGCGCATCGCCACGCTGCATGCCAGCGATGCGCCGCGTTTTGCCTATCGCGGCATGTTCCTCGATGTCGGCCGCAACTTCCATTCGAAACAGGCAGTGCTGCGCCTACTGGATCAGATGGCGGCCTATAAGCTGAATAAATTCCACTTTCACCTGAGCGACGACGAGGGCTGGCGGATCGAGATCCCGGGTTTGCCGGAGTTGACCGAGATCGGAGGCAGGCGCTGCCACGATTTGAGCGAAAGCCGATGCCTGTTGCCGCAACTGGGTTCCGGCCCGCATAGCGACAATATGGGCAGCGGTTATTTCACCCGCAGCGACTACATCGAGATCCTGCAATACGCCCAGGCGCGTCAGATTGAAGTGATCCCGGAAATCGACATGCCGGCCCATGCCCGCGCCGCCGTGGTGGCGATGGAAGCGCGCTACCGCAGGCTGCACCGGCAAGGCAAGGAGCTGGAGGCCAACGCCTACCGCCTGCTCGATCCCAGCGATACTTCGCGCACCACCTCGGTCCAGTTCTACGATCGCCGCAGTTTCGTCAATCCCTGCCTGGAGTCGTCCAAGCACTTTGTCGACAAGGTGATCGCTGAAATCGCCGGCATGCACCGCGAGGCCGGCCAGCCGCTGACGACCTGGCATTTCGGCGGCGACGAAGCCAAGAATACCCGCCTGGGACCCGGCTTCCAGGACATCAACGCACCGGACAAAGTGAACTGGAAAGGCACGATAGACCAGCGCCGCGAAGATCATCCGTGGGCCAGATCGCCGATCTGTCAGGCACTGGTCAACAGCGGCAAGGTACAGGACATCACCCATCTGTCGGGCTATTTCGCGGTCGAGGTGAGCAAGCTGGTCAACGCCCACGGCATCGAAAAAATGCAAGCCTGGCAAGACGGATTGAAAGATGCCAAGGACGCCAGGGCGTTTGCCACCCGCCGGGTCGGCGTCAACCTGTGGGACACCTTGTATTGGGGCGGTTTCGACACCGCCAACGATTGGGCCAGCAAAGGTTATGAAGTCACCCTGTCCAATCCCGACTATCTGTATATGGACATGCCGTACGAAGTCAATCCGCTGGAGCGTGGCTATTACTGGGCCACCCGCTTTAACGACGAGCGAAAAATGTTCAGCTTCGCGCCCAACAACCTGCCGCAAAACGCGGAAACCTCGGTCGACCGCGACGGCAATCCGTTCCAGGCCAAAAGCGACAAGGCCTGGCCGGGCGCTTACGGCATCTCGGCTCAATCCTGGAGTGAAACCGTGCGCACCGACAGGCAGATGGACGGCATGATTTTCCCCCGGGTGCTGACAGTGGCAGAACGGGCCTGGCATCGCGCCGCCTGGGAGCAGGATTATCAGCAAGGCCGCAGCTATCAAGGCGGCGTCACGCACCTGGTCGACAGCCAGGCCCTGCTGAACGACTGGCAGCGTTTTGCCAACCTGGTCGGACAACGCGAACTGGCGAAGCTGGATCAAGCCGGCGTCGCTTACCGCTTGCCGGTGCCGGGCGGGCGCGTGCTGAACGGCATGCTGGCGGCGAACGTGGCCTTGCCCGGCCTGACTATCGAATACTCCAGCGACGGCGGCAATCAGTGGCAGCGCTACGCCCCCAAAGCCCCGCCGCAGGTCAGTTCCAACGTCCTGCTGCGCTCCCGCAGTCCGGACGGCAGGCGCAGCAGTCGGGCTGAAGCTTTGCGTTAGTGAATGAGTGAATGAGGGTGGCCGGTGCGATGAGCGCCGGCCACTATGGATCAAGGGCACCTCTAAAAACCGTAGCGAGCGGCCCAAGGTCGGGGTAAGAAGCGCAGTCGTACGCGAGTACGGCGAGCATCGCAGCCCCGAGATTGGGCCGCGCAGTAGGTTTTTAGAGGCGCCCTCAATAAAAGGTAAAAAGCATGGCCCACGTCAGTATCAAAGACATCAGAAAATCCTATGACGGCAAGCAGGACGTGCTGGCCGGACTCAATCTCGACATCAAGGATGGCGAATTCGTGGTGCTGGTCGGCCCTTCCGGCTGCGGCAAGTCGACTTTGCTGCGCATGCTGTGCGGGCTGGAGTCGATCAGCGGCGGCGAGCTGTCGATCGGCGGCCAGGTGGTCAATCATTTGCCGCCGGCGGAACGCGGCATTGCGATGGTGTTCCAGAGCTATGCACTGTACCCGCACATGAGCGTCTATAAAAACATGGCGTTCGGCCTGAAAATCGCCGGCGCCGGCAAGGCTGCGATCGACCAGCGCATCCGCCACGCCGCCGGCATCCTCAAAATCGATCACCTGCTGGAGCGCCTGCCGCGCGAACTGTCCGGCGGCCAGCGCCAGCGCGTCGCCATCGGCCGCGCCATCGTCCGCGAGCCGAAGCTGTTCCTGTTCGACGAACCGCTGTCCAACCTGGATGCCGCGTTGCGGGTGCAGACCCGGCTCGAGATCGCCAAGCTGCATCGGCAACTGGCCGCCACCATCGTCTACGTCACCCACGACCAGGTGGAGGCGATGACCCTGGGCGACAAAATCGTGGTCATGAACGACGGCCAAATCCAGCAGGCGGGCACGCCGCTGGAACTGTATCAGCGGCCGCACAACCTGTTCGTTGCGACCTTCATCGGCTCGCCGAAAATGAACTTGTTCAGCGGAACGGTCAGTACGGTCGAGGCCGACCATGTAAAAGTCAGACTTGCCAGCGGCCAGGAAATCCGCACCGAGGTCAGCGCCGGCAGCGCCAGGAGCGGCGACGCGGTGACGGTCGGAGTACGATCGGAACACATCCTGGAACACGCCGAGCATGGCGCTCACAACGATAGCGGCCAAATCTTCAGCGGCAAAGTCAACATCGTCGAACATCTGGGCGAAGCCAACTTCATCTTTGTGACGCTGCAAAACGGCCAGGACCTGCTGGTGCGCGGCAATGGCAACAACACAGTACGCATCGGCGATACGATTACCTTGTCCGCCGCCAGCAGCGCGTTCCACGTGTTCGATGCCGACGGTCAATCGCTAGCCAGACTTAAGCCTGGAAATATGATTTCTTCGAAGCAGTAAGCAAGCCTATCCAAGATACAATTTTGCCTTTCCAGCATCACAACCAATGCCACCATGAATACAGCTTACGAATACTTGATCGGCGTCGACGGCGGCGGCACCAAGACCCTGGTCCGGGTCGAGCGCCCGGACGGCAGTCATGTCGCCGACGGCAGCAGCGGACCTTCGGCCTTGATGCACGGCACCGGCAAGGCCTGGCTCGCCATCGTCGCGGCGATCGACGGCGCGTTCCAGCAAGCCGGCCTGCCCCGGCCGCCGTATCGGCAACTGGCGGCGGGTTTCGGCTTATCCGGCGTCAACAACAAACAATGGGCGGCGGAATTTAGCGCGCAGGACCCCGGCTTTGGAGCGATCGCCGTCGGCACCGATGCCTTCACCACCCTGCTCGGCGCCCATCTGGGCCGGCCCGGCGCTATCGTTGCGATCGGCACCGGCAGCGTCGGCGAGGCTTTGCTGGCCGATGGCAGCCGGCGTGAAGTCGGCGGCTGGGGCTTCCAGACCGGCGACGAAGCGAGCGGCTGCTGGATCGGCATGCGCGCCATCAATCATGTCGAGCGGGTACTGGATGGACGCGCCGAAGCCGGACCGCTGGCGCACGCGATCATCGCGTTTTGCGGCGGCGCCGGCGAGCATGCCGACCAGCGCGATCAGGTACTGAGCTGGATCATCCAGGCCAACCAGAGCATCTTTGCGCAACTGGCGCCGCTGGTGGTGGCGCACGCCGGGCAGGACGATGCAGCGCGCAGCATCCTGCAAGAGGCCGGTCGCGAAATCGAGCAAATCGCCGCTGCGCTCGATCCTGCGCAAGATCCAGCAAATAAGTTGCCGATCGCACTGTGCGGCGGACTGGCCGCCCCGCTGCGTCCCTATTTACCGCAACCGTTACAAGTACGCGCGACTGCGCCGCAAGCCGATGCGGCAGCCGGCGCAATACTGCTGCTGCGCCGGCAGTTGAAAGGAGAATGACGATGAAGAACCTCACCCAACTTCAAGGCAACGTGTTAAGTACCCAGGGCTGGGTCGCCGGCACCATCAGCTTCGGCGACATGATCGCCGACATTTGCGGCCAGCCGCTGGAGCAAGCGCCAGGCGACGAGCACGGCGGCGATTATATTCTGCCGGGCTTTATCGACTTGCACGTGCATGGCGGCGGCGGCCGCGACGTGATGGAAGGCGGCGATGCGGCGCAAATCATTTCGCGCATGCATGCGCAGCACGGCACCACCAGCATGCTGGCGACCACCATGACCGCGCCGATCGAAGAGCTGGAAGCGGCGCTGGCCGCCATCGGCCGCGCCTGCCATGCACGCCCGGCCGGCACCGCACGGATACTCGGGGCCCACCTGGAAGGCCCTTACATCAACCCCGGCAATCTCGGCGCCCAGCCCGATTTTGCGATTGCCGCCACGCTCGAACAAGTCGATTGGCTGCGCAGCTTTGCGCCGTTAAAACTGATCACCATCGCCCCCGAAGTCGACGGCCACCTGGACCTGTTGCGGACCCTGACCGCGACCGGTATGCGGGTCCAGATCGGCCACACCCTCGGCACCTATGAAGATGGGGTGGCCGCGCTCGAACATGGCGCGGCCGGGTTCACCCACCTGTTCAACGCCATGAGCGGCTTTCATCATCGGCAGCCGGGCATGGCCGGCGCGGCGCTGGCGCATGCCGAATACGCCGAACTGATCCCCGATCTGCTGCACGTCCATCCCGGCGCCATCAAGGCCGCGCTGCGCGCCATCCCGCGCCTGTATTGCGTGACCGACTCGACTGCCGCCTCCGGCATGCCGGACGGCGACTATATGCTGGGCCGGCAATCGGTGCACAAATGCCTGGGCGGCGTGCGGCTGGCCGACGGCACCCTGGCCGGCAGCACGCTGACCATGGATCAAGCCTTACGCAACCTGGTCGGACTCGGCCTGGCAATCGAAGAAGCTTCGCTGCGGGTGTCCACCTACCCCGCCGACTACCTGGGCATGCAGGAACGCGGCCGTCTCAAAAACGGCTGTTTCGCCGACATCGTGGTGCTGGACCGCCAGCTCAAACTCAAAGCCGTATACGTAGAAGGAGAACAGATTGACCTCGTTGATGCTTAAAGAAGCCCGCTCGGCGGCAGCTCATGTCGCCTCGCAACTCAGGCAGGACCGTGAACGCTATGCCGAACTCGGCCAGTGCCTGCGGGCCGCGCCGCCGTCGGCTATCCTGACGGTGGCGCGCGGCAGCTCGGATAACGCCGCCAACTATTGCGCCTACCTGATCATGGCGCGCCTGGGCCACATCGTCGCCTCGCTGCCGCTGTCGCTGGTGACCTTGAACAAGGCGCCGCTGATCGCGCGCGACGCGCTGGCGATCGCCATCTCGCAATCCGGCCAAAGCCCCGATGTGATCGAACCGATCCGCTACTTTCGCGAAAGCGGCGCCGCCACCGTGGCGCTGGTGAATGACGCCGCCTCGCCGCTTGCCGCCAGCGCCGAATGGGCCTTGCCGCTGCACGCCGGGTCCGAACTCAGCGTGGCCGCCACCAAAAGCTTTATCGCCAGCCTGGTGGCCGCCGCCCGCCTCACCGCGCACTGGCAAAACGATGCCGCCTTGCTGGCCGCCATCGAGACCCTACCCGAAGCGCTGGAAGACGCCAGCCATAGCGACTGGACACCGGCCATCGAAACCCTGGCGCCGGCCTCGCGCATCATGGTGGTCGGCCGCGGCATCAGCCTGCCGCTGGCGATGGAAGCGGCCTTGAAGCTGAAGGAAACCTCGGGCATCCAGGCCGAAGCCTTCAGCGGCGCCGAAATCAAACACGGCCCGATGACCTTGATCGACGAAGGCTATCCGCTGTTGATTTTTGCCACGCGCGGACCGACCCAGGACGGCTTGCTCAAGCTGGCCGATGAAATGCGCAAGCGCGGCGCCAAGGTATTGCTGGCCGCGCCGGACAACGTCGCCGGCCGCGACCTGACCCTGCCAGTCGCCGCCACCGCCGACCTCGATCCGATTGTCGCGATTCAAGCGTTTTATGCGATGGCGGCCAGCCTATCCGCCGCCCGCGGCATGGACCCGGATCGGCCTCGGCATTTGAGTAAGGTGACCAGGACTCAGTAATATTTTTGTACTGAAATTTACGCTTATTGAGATCCCAGCGAAGAATTAACAACAGCGCGGATTGTTTTCATTCGATCCGCGAAGCATTTCTTCATATCTCGACAGCCCTTATTTTTTCCAACAAAGAACTGCAATGCAATAGTTCTAGAACCGTTTGACAAAACAGATACGTAGCACTGTCCGCCGTAATTGTTAGAGTGAGTGCCTTCACTGATTCCGCATAAGGGGAACGACTCATACCCATTCCAATTACTTATATTTAGTGGAATAATTTTATCGGCGACTGAATGAATAATGAAATTCCCATTTTCATCTTTTCGATAAAGGGTTGAGTTTTCTTCTATTCTTGAACAAATCTCAATATCAGCCAGACAAACAGTTCCAAAATCTTCGGAATTTCCAAATTCCGGCTTTCTTTTGACCAAATTAACGCTGTACACGTTTGGGTTATCTGCTCTTATGACCTCTTCGCTAATTGAAGAATAAAACATTCCCGAGTAGGTAATAAATCCGGAGGCAGCCTTTGATTGAATAGGAGCAAAAAGACATTTTAATATTACCCAAAATATTATTCTTTTCATTCTTCATCGCTTAAAATCTTGTATGTGATTTCCGCACGACAAATACGGTTGCGCCATACAGTTCCCACAACATTAGTTCACTTCACTATCGAATAATAGGGCTAGCACCATACTTTATTCTGCTTTAATATTTTCACATCAATTGCAAGCACCGCTATAAATCTCCGATTCAAGGTCAACATTGATTCCAATATTTTTTATCTTCAATGTATTTGTATTCATTTTATAAATCCCTCGTTGCTCACTGACAAAAATATTCTTCTCTTTATTATCAAATTTAACTTCAAATATTCCTCCCCCAAAGCTTTGAGTTTTCATTATTTTTGGTTCTTTGATATTTTTATAAACCGATAGATAGGTGGTTTGCGGAAATTGACGTTCAATATGAATTGGCAATCCATAAACAACAAACCATTTCCCCGATTTACTAACCGCCCATCCATTGACATTATGATTTACTTTAATTCGATGCATTCCTTTAAAATTAATAATAATACCATCATTACTTTCTTTTGATATATGTACAAAGCCACATATGTTTTCAGCGTAGGAATCTGATGCAACAAACAATATCAACAAAATAAATAAAAATCTCATATTATTCTCCTATTATGCTCCATGCCTTAGCGGTTTCGTTGTAACGTTGCTGATAACTTTCTCGATGAGTATGTTTATTTATAATCACAGTGACATCATGCGATGAAAAAATGTCGATCCCTTTATCTGCCGCTTTTGCGATGTTGTAGCGCGCACAAAAAAATCCAACGGTATCAACGCAAGAATAAATATCATTTCCGGCAATTTCTGGGTTATTAATCATCGGGCCAATTTTTCCATTTTTAAACCAAGTATGATCATAATTAAATAAGCCAAGCCCAATATTCAATGCATTTTGATGGATTTAAATATTGCCACCCAAATTTTAGATTTCCCCAATGAATTTTGATCTCTTGTGCTTTCCCAAAAGATCAATCCTACAGATTTCTCTTCATTGCCAATTAAAAGATCTGTTCTTTTTGATTTTTTGATTTTTCCCCTTCCATCTGTTTCAAAAACAATGGCTTCTCCTATATACAAATTCGCACCGCTTTTCATCTTCACAATCTGAACAGGCGAGACGAATTCATTTATATGAGTTGATTTTTCTTTATTGGCATTTATCTGTCCAATATAAATCACACGACCATCATGTTTTTTCTCAAAGGAGTATTCTTTGAACCTATTTTCCGGAGGCTCCTTTAACACATCTATCACTACGTCCGATATTTCCAAAACTCCATCGCCGCTCGTTTTTTCTGGTAAATTTGATTTAATTTTATTCTTATATAAAAAAACCAATCTGCAAAAAATATTTTCCGAATTAAAAGATTCAGACGGGGCAACATAAACCTCCAATGAATCCGGGTATTCAAATGAAATTGGACAATTCTTCGATTGCTCTTGATTTGATGGGAAATTCACTGCAAAGGCGTTATTTAAAAACAATATTCCAAGTACAAGTGTTTTAAAAAATTTATACATTTTATTTAAACTCATTAAATGATTTTGAAATTCATTGGCATTACCTCCATATCATTGAGCACATACCAAGCATGCTCAAAGCAAGGCCAGCGAATTTCTTCAAAATGAATTCCTCCTGTATTAATACATTTAGTCACTTGCAGAGCTGCCGTTTTGTCTACACCTTGATCTGCCCAATAATTGATTCCTTGCTTTCCATTTGGAATTAATTTTTTATCCTTATCTATCAAGTACCGCTGTTTCCCAACCCAGAAAAATCCGCTGGCATCACATGTCAAATGTGCGATGCTTGACAACAATGCAGCAGTATCATTGTCCAAAAATGATATTCCTTTAAATTTACTGTAGGCAGTGTAATTCCATCTCCCTGTGATTTGAATAATTCCACGTCCTTTAAAACGTTTGCCATCTCCTATCTGAGTATTACCCAATTTTTTACCTTGCTCAGTATCAGGTTCATACTTATCAAAATATGAGTCTTTCCCAAGTTCCATCATAAATTCCAGACGCCCGGTTTCAGCTGCCAATTGTCCGAAAAGGTGTGCTATTCGATGTGGCTGGGTAACGCCATATTTACGCATCACTATTTGCAATGCCATATGAAGATTCGCTGGACGTTTGTCTGATGCAAAGCGTAGGCGGTTTTTCATTTCCGCTGCCGACACTTTTTCGTATTCTTGGCCATTTTTATCCAGGATACTTTTTCGTGTTATTCGCACCACTTCATCCTCACTCAACCACCTGCACTGCCTGAAATGCGCAATGAACTCATGCGGATGAAAATGCCATTGCGCATCCAGATATTCCTGCGGCAAATCGTCAAACGAGGTCGCCAGCAAATGGCGCTCGAAGCGGGCCCAATCATTCGGCTTATCCATCTGTTCCCGCACCCAGCCGTAACGCTTGACGATCGTCGCTCTATCCCATTCGCACGGCGCCTTGCAAATCGTGCGCCGCAGCTTGGCCCGCACTTCCGGCTTGCCCAGCCGCGCGGCCAGTTTGACACGGTCGAGCAGGCTTTCCGGGTCGGCCGGGTCGCGCACCAGCAATTTCATTCGCCGCGAATCGCAGCGCTGGTCGTCCGGACTCGGATCGTCGTCGTAGCAATTCCAGCCCATCACCGGCAGGCAATCGGCGTCGCTGAATTTGCGAGTGCCGGGCCCATTCAGGTCGGCCCAGAGTTCGCCGTCGGCAGTTGCGATCTTGCGCCAGTGTGCGGCATCGGCCGGCAGCGGATCGCGGCCCAGATTGCGGCCGAAGCGCAGCAGTTCGTACCAGCCGCTAGGACTGGAATCGCTTGCGTCCGTTAAGCTGGCGTGGCGCTCGCTGGCGGTTTTATATAGGTTGTACTCGAACTGCTCCGGTTCTTTTTCTTCGCGGCTGGCGATCACCTGACCGTATTTGTCGCGGGTGGTCAGGATGCTGCGGCCTTGCTGGTAGGCGATGCTGAGCCACAACTCTTGCTCCAGGCGTTTGCCGTCGCCGCTACGCCGGTGACTGATCGGCGGGTTGGATCTGACCGGGGTTTCGGGCGGCAGATAGATGTGGATCTGGCCGAACACGCTGTCGCTGCGACCATCCTCCGGCGGCACTTGATCCACCGCTCTCCAGGGACCAGGAAAGCCTGGGGTGCTGTAGTCGTTGACGATTTTGCGGCCTATCAGTTTTTGCAGGTTGGCGTCGTCGCAGCAGATTTCAAAGTGGATCTGGCGTCGATGGCCGTAGATTTGACCGCCTTGGCCGATGACTTCCTTGCGCGCCACTTTTTTGCCGGGCACGATGCCGGGCGCCAGTTGCGACAGATGCATATAGGCCGAATAGAAGGTGACCGTGGTCGGGGTATCGCCGCTGGCGCCGATTTCGGTGGTGTGGGCCAGCACCAGCATGCCGATGTCGGTCCAGGTGACAGAGGTGGCGTCGGCGCTGAATCCGTCGTAGGTCCGACCGTCGCCTTGATCGGTGCATTCGAGCGGTGACGGCTTGGCGTAGACCACCACGCCGTCGGCGATCGCGCGGACCGGCAAACAGCCGTAACCATGCGCCAGGATCGGCGCTTCCAGGTGCAGGCCGTTATGCCATTCAAAGCCGCCACTGACTGGGAAACTGCCTTCCGGCGCGCCGCCGGTGCCGCTGGCGGCAGAGATCGGCGGCGGCATCGCGGCGTTTAGAAAGTCTTCTTCTGTCGTGGTGCCTGACGGCAGGAATGGCGGGCTGATTAGCAAGATGGAGCTCCTGGTTGCGTGAATAAGTGAAGTCATTTGGCGGTGGCGCGCTATAGCGATCGGCAGCGCTGGCCGCAACTGTCGTTGCCGCGGAGCGCATCACCGCGCGCCAAACTGGCTATTTCCAACGGCGCACTTTGCGGCCCCGGCATCTGCGGGTCGGCCGAAAACACATGAAACACCCCCGGCGTGCGGCCGACCAGTCCGTCCTGCTCGCCGCCTATCACCAGCTCGCTATGGTTGCCGTGCAGCCGAATGCCGCGCTTGGCCTTCAACACGATCCAGCCGTCGCTGCTGGCGATCTCGACATCTAGTTTGCCGAACAGGTGCAGCGCATCGCTCAAGGCCTTGATTTCGACTATGCCCGCGGCCGCCACCAATTTAATGCCGAGTGCATGGGCAAACCAGCGCAAGCCGCGGCCGGCGCTGGCAAACAGAGCGCCAAGCGCGCTGAACGAGACATGCCGGCCGCTGCTCACGGCGGTATCGCTGCCGCTGGCTATGTGGATCGCCTGCGCTGCGCTGGCGGCGATGCCTGCCGCACTGGCGACGATCACATGCGGCTCCCCGAGTTGCGGCACCTTGCCGTCTTTGGCGCTGCCGGCGAGTCCCTTGAGCGCATCGTTCTGGGCCTGGATCGCGTCGCCGACCGCGTTTGCGCCGGTCTCCTGCGCCCGATGCTGCTGCGCCAGCGCAGCCAGTTCCTGGTGCTGCTTATGCGCCTGGCGCAAGCGTTGCAACGGCTCGGCCAAGTCCATCATGTGGCTGTGCGCCTCGGGCCGGCCATCGCTGCTGAGCAGCAAGCCCTGGCCGCCGCGGATCGCTGCAGCGCCGTCGGTCCTGGCTTCCAGCCCCTCGCCCCGGAAGTCGGTACGGCCAGTATTGCCCGCGATGCGGGTGATGTGGCCCAGATTCAATTGGCTGTGCTGATGCGCGCTACCGAGCTGCACCTGGATCTGTCGTTCGGTGTCGTCTAGGACCAGGTGATTGCTGCGGCCGGACCCGGCATTGCCGCCTTCTTTGGTCAGCTCACGCGAACGCAAGCCGCTCAACGCCTGCTGCGCGGGCAATTGCCACGGCGGCGAGTTCCATTGGTGGTAGAGCCTGCCGCTGCAGATCGGCAGCGACGGATTGCCGCCGATGAAGTCGACCAGGACTTCCTGGCCGATTCTAGGGATGAACATGGCGCCAAGCTGGGCGCCGGCCCACGGCGCCGCCACTCGCAGCCAGCAACTGCTGTGCTGATTGCGCACGCCCAGCCGGTCCCACGGGAACTGCACCTTGATCCGGCCCAGCGCGTCGGTCCACAGATTCTCGCCGGGCGGGCCGACCACGGTCGCGATTTGCGGGCCATGCGTCAGCGGCTTCGGCGTGACGCAGGCCGGCACGAATTGTTCATCGCAGGGGTGCGCCTCGAAATCGACTTCAACCCGGTAGTGCTGGCCCGGACTATCCCCGCCTTGGCTCGCCTGCGCCACTTCTTCGATTTCGAAACGGGTCGACAGGATCAGGTAGTCGCTATTGGCAGTGGCATTCGGATGGCCGTTGAGCTTGAACGTACAGCCCGGCACCATGCCGCGCAGCCGGCCGCCGCCGTGCGCCCGGTGGCCCGGACTGCGCAGCGCCTGCATCCGGATGCGGCTGAGGAAATCGCCTTCGGCCCGCGGGTCGTTGCTGGCTTGGGCTGGTCCGGCTTGCGGTTGGCTGTAGTGGGCATCGGCGTGCCAGCGATAGATTTCCTGCGCGTTGTGCGCAGTCGGGCGCGGATCGCTGCGGCGACGCTCGAGCTGGGCCTGCGGCCGCGTGTAGTCGTAGTCGCTGGTGCGATAGCGGCCGGAGGTCAGACGATTGTGCAGTTCGAAGCGGTCTATGAATTCGGCGTCGGTCTTGTGGCCGGGCGGATGGAAAGCCAGCGTGCGATAGGCCGCGCCGGTGAACGGTTGGTGGCCGCCCATATTGTCGATCAGGACCATCCGGTGCCGGCCGTCGCGATGTTCGAAGAACCAGTTGATGCCCCATTCTTCGCACAGACGGCAAAAGAAGTGGAAGTCGCTTTCGTTGTATTGGGTCTGGTAGTCGCGCTTCGGGTAACGATCGATCAGCCGCTTGTCGACCGTAAACGGATAAGCCGCCAGCACGCTGTCGACGATCTCGAGCACGGTTTGATCCTGGAAGATCCGGCAGTCCGAGGTCAGCGTCGCCAGGTGCAGCCAGGGCCGCAGCGTGATTTGGTAAAACACATGGCGGTCCTCTGCTCGCAGCAGTTGCATGTCGGCGATCAGGCCGGAGATCTCGCGAGTGCCGGTATCGGGATCGGTATTGCGGGGTGCGCCGATGGCGCCGAGCACGGTCAGGCCGCGCGGCTCCAGTTCTATCGTGCAGGTCAGCTCTTGACCAAGAAAATCATCGCGCTCGAAACTGGCGGTTTTATATACCAGGTGATTCAGCTCGGTCGGCGTCTTCAACACAAGCTGGTACGCGAACAACTGGTTGAGTCCTTCGCTGCCGGACAACTTGACCGCCACCAGCGCCGGCTGCCCCAGGATGTCGGCGATGGCCGGGCTGCGAACGGTCAAGGTGCGGGCATGGAACATGAAGATCTCCTGCAAGACAAGTTGGGGCTTGAATTGTAAGAGTCTTCAATTAGTAAATATATAAGACAAACCTTAATTTGAATTTAAGCGGAATTTAAGCGTTACGTGCAGGCCGTCAAACTCTGCTCGGCCATTATCCCCGTCCAATAAACGGCATATTGGTCGCCATCACCGTCATGAATTGCACGTTCGCATCCAGCGGCAACCCCGCCATATACAGCACCGCATTGGCGACGTGTTCGACCGCCATGGTCGGCTCGACGGCGATCTCGCCGTTGGCTTGCAGGATGCCCTGCTGCATCCGCTCGGTCATCTCGGTGGCGGCGTTGCCGATGTCGATCTGACCGCAGGCGATACGGTATTTGCGGCCGTCCAGCGAAGTCGATTTGGTCAGCCCGGTGATCGCGTGTTTGGTGGCCGTGTACGCCACCGAATTCGGCCGCGGCACATGGGCGGCAATCGAGCCGTTGTTGATGATGCGGCCGCCGCCCGGCTGTTGCGCCTTCATGATCCGGAACGCCTGCTGCGTGCACAGGAAGGCGCCGGTCAGGTTGACGTCCAGCGAGGCCTTCCATTGCGCATAGTCGACCTCTTCCAGCGAGGCCGATTTGGTGAAAATACCCGCGTTATTGAATAGCAGGTCAAGCCGCCCGTAGCGCTGCCTAATATTGTCGAACAGGGCCTGGACCGAAACCGGATCGCTGACATCGGCCGCCACCGGCCACGCCTGCGCGGCAAATTCCCCCGCTGCCGCAACGCACTCCTCCAGCGCGGCAAGCCGCCGGCCGGCCAGCACCACCGCATAGCCGTTGCGCAGCAAGGCCAGCGCGACTTGTTTGCCGATACCGGATCCGGCGCCGGTGACCAGTGCGACTTTTTCAACTGTTGCCATGCTTATCTCCTTGTTTGAACTTTGCTTATTTTAAGGGCGCCTACGCCATTGGGACCGCTAACAATTAATTGCCTCACTTCAATTTTTTTGTTGATGCCGCGTGGAAAATATGGGTTAATGCTGAATAAATAAAAGAACGACTGTTCAGTTTTAATGCGGAAATGGCTTCCCGCTTTCATCTTCAATTCCGCCATCTCCGCCTTCGGTGCGTCATTTTTCACCCTGCATCAAGCGTCATTTTTCATCCAGCATCAACTTTGCCTTTAGCCGTATTCATAAAAAAACCTACTAAGGAGAACGTCGCATGCGCATTTCGTCTGCCTTGCCTGGGCTGGTGCTATCCCTGGCTTTCAGCTCTTCCATCGCCCACGCGGAACTCTGCCGCACCGCCACCTCGGCGGAAGCGGCCAGCTATTCGACGCCGATGCAATCGCCGGGCATCGTCTCGCCGATCGACGGCACTTGTTGGATCCCCAGCATGACCGTCACCAGTTTCGACGGCACCAAACTGGCCGCCAATATTTTCCTGCCCAAGCGCACCAGCAGCGATCAGAAATTCCCGGCCATCCTGATGATCGCCAGCTGGGCCGCCCCCGGTCGCGTCGAATACATCGGCCAGCAACAACGGCTGGCGAAAGACGGCTACGTGGTCATGAGTTACACGGCGCGCGGCTTCTGGCTGTCCGAGGGTCAGGTCGACGTGGCCGCGCCGGCCGATGTGCGCGATGTGTCGTCGGCGCTTGACTGGATGCAAGCCAATGCGCCTATCGACATCAATAACGTCGCGACCAGCGGCATCTCCTACGGCGCCGGCCTGTCGCTGATCGCGCTGTCGCAAGATCCGCGCATCAAGACCGCCGCCGCCCTGTCCGGCTGGGCCAACCTGGTCGATCAGCTTTATCCCGCCGGCACGCCCAACAAGACCTGGGCGTCCATCCTCAGCCTGCTCGGCACCAGCACCGGCCGCCCGGCCCCCGAAGTGAATCAAAACATCCAGGCCCTGCTGTCGCCCGACACCCCGGCAGCGAAAATCGCCGAGATCAGCGCCTGGGCCAAGGCCCGCTCGCCGGCCAGCTATGTGGCGGCGATCAATAAGCGCGGCGCGCCGGTATTCATCAGCAAAAACTATCAAGACGACATGTTCACCCCGAACTCGTCGCTGGCGATGTTTGCGGCTCTGACGGTGCCGAAAAAGATGCTGCTCAACCCAGGCATACACGGCTCGGCCGAATTGTCGGGTGCTCTACTGGGCCTGGATAACTATCCCTACGACCAGGCTCACCGCTGGTTCAATCACTGGCTGAAGGGCGAGAACAACGGCATCGAGAAAGAGCCCAAGCTGACGATGCAGGTCAAGTTCAGCGATCGCCGCGAATCGTTTTCCAACTGGCCGGCGCCTGAACTGAGCAAGCAGACCTATTACCTGGCGCCGCGTGGCGGGCTCCGCTTCGATTGGGGCTGCTTCTGCGGCAAGGGCGACAAGGGAACCATCTCGACCGCGCCCAACACCGCGACCAGCTACGACCTGATCCAGAATCTGTTCGACACCACCGCCACCAGCGGCCTGATTCCTATCCTCTCGACGCTGGGCGAAACAGTCAATTTGCCGGTCATCAATTCATTGCTGACGGTCAGCCTGGCCGCCGGCGTGCGCTACGAGGCGCCAGCCCTCGCCGCCACGCAAAAAATCCGGGGCATCCCCAAATTGAATTTGAGAGTCACGCCAACGCAAGCGCGGGCGCAAGTGGTGGCCTATCTGTATGACGTCGATGCGATCGGCATCAGCACCTTGATTACGCATGGCGCATCGACGCTGCATTGGGCCACGCCGGGTCAGACCATCGACTTCCCGATCGAAATGTCGGCCATCGCCTATGACGTGCCGGCCGGCCACCACATCGGCGTCGTGATGGATACCGCAGACAGCCTGTATGCATCGCCGGTCCATCCCGGCGAACGGTTTGGCGTGCGCTTTGAATTCAATCCGAATCAGCAAGCCACGTTGGTTTTGCCGACGCTTTAAAAAATACCCGCCAATCCGTTGGTGCGGATTGGCGGGTCGCATGCACTAGGGTGCCTCGAAAAACCGTAGCGAGCGGCCCAAGGTCGGATCGAGAAGCACAGCCGTACAAACGGTACGGCGAGCATCACAGACCCGAGATTGGGCCGCGCAGTAGGTTTTTTATGCTTGCGCCGGCATTGTGTCGAAAAAACCGGTGATGCTTTGCAGCCGCTCGTCGCCCGCCAGCGTGCCGAAATCGGTGCCGGTCACCAGCGCCGGCCCTTGTTCCGGCCGCAGCTCCCAGCGGAAACGAATGCGGTCGTGATGGCTTTCAACATCGCTGGTCCGATAAAAGCGGTGACCCGGAAATTGTTGATGAACCCCGGCCACCATGGCGGCTATCCCGGCATGCCCGTCGCCTTGCATCATCGGGTCCAGATAGCTGGCGTTATCGGCCCAGGTGGCGGCGATCAACTCAGCACGACGGCCGGCATCGGTTTCGTTCCAGACGGCGATATAACGATCGATCAGATTGATGAGATGAGACATATTTTTCTCCAAGGTGTGTTGAAACGACTAGGGTTGGGACTTCCGGATGCAACTTGCCGGAGGTCTGACGTCATGATTATTCAAGCCGCGCACTACAACAATTACCTCGCAGGTAATGGGATCCGCGCGACGCTTACGCTATCCTCCGCCGCATGATGACTTCAACCCGACCGGTAGGCGATCTGCTGCGCGAATGGCGTCAGCGCCGACGCCTGAGCCAGCTCGACCTGGCTTGCGAAACCGACATCTCCACCCGCCATATCAGCTTCATGGAAACCGGCCGCTCGCTGCCAAGCCGGGCCATGGTCTTGCAGCTGGCGGAACGGCTGGAAGTACCGCTGCGCGAACGCAATGTGCTATTGGTCGCGGCCGGCTACGCCCCGCTCTTTCCCGAGCGCCAGCTGGCCGATCCGGCGCTGGATGCGGCACGCAAGGCAATCGACCTGGTGCTGGCGGGCCATGCACCGTATCCGGCGCTGGCGATCGACCGCCACTGGACCTTGGTGGCCTCCAACGCCGCCGTTGCGCCGCTGTTGGCAGGAGTTCCACCGGCGCTGCTGCAAGCCCCGGTCAATGTTTTGCGGCTCAGCCTGCATCCGGACGGCCTGGCGTCACGCATCGTCAATCTGGCGCAATGGCGCACTCATTTGCTGGAGCGTTTGCGGCAGCAGATTGCCGTCAGCGCCGATCCGGTACTGACGGCACTGATGGAAGAATTGTCGGCTTACCCGGTGCCGCCATCGACCGACACCAGCCACCAGGAATATGCCGGCATTGCCGTGCCGTTCCAGCTGAGGACAGAAAAAGGCGTGCTGACCTTCTTCAGCACCACGATGATTTTCGGCACGCCGGTCGACGTCACGCTGTCGGAGCTGGCGATTGAATCGTTCTTCCCGGCCAATGCCGAAACCGCCGCAGCGCTGCGGGAAAATTTGTAATATTCAAATGCAATCTTGGTAGTTCACTGCGACATTTTGTTTTGTTAATCTGCCCTGCAACAAATCAGCTTTTTCCAGGGACGAACAAAAATGAAAAAACATGCATTGCTATTTCTCGGCCTGACGTTGCTGTCCGGCCTGGCCAACGCCGACAAGCTGGACGACATCAAGAAGGCCGGCGTATTGCGGGTCGCCACTTTCGACGGCAATCCGCCGTTCGGCTTCGTCGATGAAAAATCGAAAAAAATCATCGGCCTGGACGTCGATTACGCCAACGCCGTGGCGCAGAAACTGGGAGTCAAGGTCGAACTGGTGGCGACCAATCCGGCCAACCGGATTCCGCTGCTGACCTCCGGCAAAGTCGATGTGGTCTTCGCCAACTTCACGATCAGCCCCGAGCGAGCGCAGGTGATCGACTTCAGCATCCCCTACTTCGCCTCCGGCCAGCAGTTCCTGGCTAAAAAAGGCGTCCTGAAAAACGCCGCCCAAATCAAGGATTTGCGCATCGGCACCGACAAGGGCACCACCATGGAAACCACCTTGCGCGAGAAATATCCGGCCGCCAAAGTGATCCTGTACGACGACACGCCGTTCGCCTTTGCCGCGCTGCGTAACGGCAACGTGCAGGCGATCACCCAGGACGGCGCCAAGCTGATCGGCTTGCTGGCCAATATCCCGGACAAGGAAAAATACGAAATCCCGGCATTTGCGATTTCCGAAGAATATGAAGGCGTCGGCGTACCCAAGGGCGAAACCCGGCTGGTCAATACGATCAACGACACGCTGCGCGAATTCGAGAAGAACGGCACCGCGCTAAAAATCTACGACAAATGGTTCGGCCCGAACAGCAAATCGCCATTGCCGCGCTTGTTCAAAATCGGCGATACCAAGTTAAGTCAGAATTGATGCCTCACTAAAGATTGGTCTTCTGTCTTGCACTGGCACTCCGCTAAGGGCTGCCAGTGTTTTTTTTATTGGTGTTGTGCGCACCATCCAACCCTGCACCATGTCCTGCATCACACGAAATGACTGAACTCCACGCCACCATGCTGGCGCCAAAATACCTGGTCTGGCTATTCGACGGCCTGTGGATGACCCTACTGCTATCCGCCGTCGTCACGGCATGCGCCACCCTGCTGGGCTTGTGCGTAGCGGCTGCGCGTGCCAGTGCCTGGCGGCCGCTGGAGCATGCAGCCGCTGCGTACGTCGCGCTGTTTCGCAATACGCCGTTGCTGGTGCAACTGTTCTTTTGGTATTTCGGCGCGCCCAATCTGCTGCCGGAAGGCGCGGCCGAGTGGTTGAATACGGCGCATCACCTGCCGCTGGCGGGATGGTTGACGCTAGCATGGCCCTCGTTCGAATTGCTGTGTGCGGCCATCGGCCTGAGCTTGTATTCCGCCGCCTACATCAGCGAAGAAATCCGCGCCGGCATGCGCGGCGTGCCGGCTTCGCAGCAACTGGCCGGCGCCGCGCTCGGCCTGACCCGGCTGCAGGTATTGCGCTATGTGACCCTGCCGCAAGCCGCCCGGATTGCGCTGCCGCCCTTGCTAGGCCAGGTCATGAACATCATCAAGAACACCTCATTGACAATGGCCATCGGCTTGGCCGAACTGTCCTACACCTCGCGCCAGGTCGAGGCGCAAACCTTCAAAACCTTTCAAGCCTTCGGGGTCGCCACCATACTGTATATCGCCGCCATCGCCGTGCTCGAATCGTGCGGCCAACTGCTGCAGCGACGGCAGCGGCTAAGCGGCCGCAACGGAGCGCGGCGATGAGCATGCAACTGAGCGTATTGAGCGACAACCTGCCCTATCTGCTGTGGGGCGCGTATCCGGACGGGCCGTTGGGCGGCGCCGCCCTGACCGTCTTGCTGAGCGCCGGATCGGCACTGGCGTCGGCAGTGCTCGGCGGCGTGCTGGGGATCGCGCTGGCGCTGTCGCGCGGATGGCCGAACCTGCTGCTGACCGCATTCCTCGGCTTCTTTCGGGCGATCCCGGTATTGATGCTGATTTTCTGGACTTACTTCCTGTTGCCGGTGCTGTTCCACATCAACGTGCCCGGCGTGCTATCGGTGATGTGCGCGCTGTCGCTGATCGGCGGCGCCTATCTGGCGCACTCGGTGCAGGCCGGGATTGACGGCATCCGGCTGGGGCAATGGGATGCCGGGCTGTCGCTCGGCATGCCGCGTCTGGCGGTATTGCGCCATATCGTGTTGCCGCAGGCCTTGCAAATGATGCTGCCGTCGTTCGTCAACCAGTGGGTAACGCTGATCAAGGACAGCTCGCTGGCCTACATTGTCGGCGTCGGCGAATTGTCGTTCGTGGCGGCGCAAGTCAACAGCCGGGTGATGATTTACCCGGCCGAGATCTTCCTGTTCATCGGCTTGATCTACTTTGCGCTGTGTTCAGGTCTGGGCTTGGCGGCGGACCGCCTGGCTGCGGCTTTCAACCGGACGCCTGCCACGTAGGGCGGATGAGCGCAGCGTTATCCGCCGTTTCACCGTGTTAGACGCACCGAACACAGGTGACGCATCAAGCGGCGGATAACGCTACGCTCATCCGCCCTACTCGGCTATATGCACCGCATAGGAGTAGGTTGGGCTCCAAAGCCCAACATTTTCATCTCCATCGCCACCAAACGCTGGGCTTTCCAGGCCAACCTACGGTCCTAGGCTTTGCGCTGCCTGGTTGGCAATTCGTTCAGGTAATCGACGCAGGCTTGAGCCTTTTCCGCCATCGTGCCGGAAGAAGCCAGCGCCCAGCGGAACATCACGTCGGTATCGAACGCGTTCAACGGCGGCGGAGAATCGGGGTCGCCGTGCTCATGGAGCAGCGTGTTGGCATGCAGCGCCGACAGACATTTATGAATGCCCTGGCTCATGTCGAGCGCGAGCGCGATGAATTGCGCCGCTTGGTCGCTGCGCAGGTCAGGATCCAACCATGAGAACGGTTGAAGATCTGCTGTAACTGGGATGGGTGGGGATGGGTAAGGCTTCTTGGTTTTAGTCATTACGACCTCCGAATTTGCTGTGAAGCCGCAAACCCGCTGTCAAACGGGTAGGCGGCAGATGGCAAGGTTGACAGACCGGTGCAAAACGGAAAACCGGCAGCCCGAAGGCTCCCTGCCACCGCCGCCCATAGGGGACGTGCAGAGGCAAACGCACAAATCGCATGGTGCGGTCTGTGCGCGTTTTGCGTACCAGGCTGTCAAACCTGTTCCCCCAATCCTGCGGGGACGGAAGCGACTATAAACGCTATCGGACGCGATGGCAATTCGCGCTGCATGTCTACTTGCACCGCATAGGGGTAGGTTGGGCTGCAAAGCCCAACATCTCTTTAATCGCTACCAAACGTTGGGCTTTGCAGCCCAACCTACGGTCCTACGGTTTTTCGCGGTGCCCGCAAGAACAAAAAAAGGGCTGCCAAAGGCAGCCCAAAAAGGAACATGAAGAAAACATAAAACACTTGATACGCCGGCAGCGAACGCCGCCGGCCTTGTCACAACCCGCTTACTTCGCGGTCCATGCGTCCGCCCAATGCGAGCCCTTGCCCGGCTCGTAGTGCGCCGGCGATTGACTGCACCAGCCGGTAGCTGGCCAAGGCTTGCACTCGTATAGCTTGCCGTCGTTGCTGACCACATCGCCCGCCTGGTAGTTGGCGCCGGCCTGGTATGCCGCATGGTCCGAGCCGCCGCCATTATCCGCTGGCTTGGCTTTCACCAGCACGGTGTGGCTGGCGGTCGACGACAGCTTGCCGTCGCTGACTTTCACGCTGAAAACGAACGGCGTATCGGCCGTCAGTTCGGGCGCGCTGAAGCTGGCTGTGGCACCGTTCGGCGTGGCATTGATGCCCGCTGGAATAGTCCAGGTATAGCTCAACGCGTCGCCGTCAGGATCGGACGACTCGGCGGCCGACAACAGCACCGCGGTGTTGGCGTCGACGCTGGCCGGCGCTGCCAGAAGCGCTACCGGCGCCTGGTTTTGCGTGACATTGGCGGACTTGACCGTCACCGCTTGCTTCAGTGTCAGCGTGTCGGTGCCGTCCGTGATCTCGACCGTGATCGTGCCTTTGCCATCCTTATCGACGTTGACCACGTTATAGCTGCCGGCTGCCTTGTTGCCGATGGTGCCGGTAAACAAGGCCGTAGGGCGGCTCCATTTGTAGCTCAGCGGTTTGCCGCTCGGGAACCGTGCGTCGACCGCGACGGCGAGCTTGCCGCCGGCCTCAACCGTAGCAGGCACCGTCAATGTGCCTGAAGGCGGCAATCCGGCACCGGCGGCCTTGACAACCACATCCTGCCCCAGCGTGAACTTCTCGGCGCCGTCCGAGACTTCGACGCTGACCCTGCCCTTGCTGTCCTTATCGACACTGGTGACGCTATAGCTGCCGGCCGGCTTGTTGCCGACGCTGCCGCCAAACAACGAGGCGGTACGGCTCCATTTGTAGGTCAGCGGTTTGCCGCTCGGATTTTCCACAGCCACACTGAAATCGATCTTGCCACCTGCCGTGACGGTGGCTGGCATAGTCAGCTTGCCGCTCAACGGCAGCGCCGCCTCAGCCGGCTTGGCCGTGACAGTCACATTGTCGGCTTTGGACAAGCCTTGCGGATCGCTCACGGTCAGGCGGAAGCCGAATTCGGTCGGCTGCTGTACCACCGGCGTCGTGATCGAAGCTACCGCGCGGTCGCCGTTGGTCAGTTGCAATGACGCGCCTGCCGTCTGCTCCCAGCGATACGTCAATTGCTTGCCTTCCGGATCGCTGGAACGGCTGCCGTCCAGCTGCACGGTCTGGCCGCCGGTGATGGTTTGATTGCCGCCGGCATTGGCGACCGGCGGTTTATTGAGCATCCCGCCGCTGCCCAGGTCGTGACCGAGGCCGTCATGCATCGCGTTGAGAATGTCGCCGTTGTCGGCATCGATTTCCCATGAGAACACACCGCCCAGTTTGTGATCGCGGACATAATTGCCCTTGGCGATGGTGGAGCGGGCATCGTCGTAAGTGATCAGCTCGCCGGTGCTCTTCTTGAACAGGGACGGTGCTTCAGCTGCGGCGTCGTAGCTGTATTCGTAGCCGTTGATGCCCTTGCCGGTCGGACCAGCCATGTCCTTGGCGATTTTCTTGTAATCGAGAATGCCGGGTTCCCAGCCGCCGGCGATGGCGCCCTTGGCGGTGCCGGTGAACGGATTGTTCGGATCTTTCAGATTCGATACGCCGCTCCAGCCGCGACCGTAGGCGGCGACCCCGACCACCAGTTTCTTCGGATCGACGCCCTGGTCCAGCAGCGCCTGCATCGAGATATCGGTGGTGTGCGCGCCCGGCTTCCATTTGGTGCCGTACAGCGCGGTCTGGTGGCCCAGATCGGTCATGCTCCACGCACCGTAGTAGTCGTAGGTCATGTCGAAGATGTAGTCCATGTACTGCGTGGCCTTCTTGTAATCGACCACGGCGATCTTGTCCTTGCTGGCGCCGATGGCCGAGGTCAGCTCATAGGTCTTGCCGGTATCCTTGCTGACGCGATCCATCATGGTCCGCAGTTCTTTCATCAAGGTCACGTAGGTCGCGCCATCCTTGCTCTTGTCGCCCAGCCTGCCGTTGGCGCCGCCGCCGCCCGGGAATTCCCAGTCAATGTCGATGCCGTCGAAAAACTTCCAGGTGCGCAGGAACTGTTCCATCGAATCGACGAACACCTTGCGCTTGGCGGCATCGCCAAAATGGAAGAACGGGTCCGACAATGTCCAGCCGCCGACCGACGGCAGGATCTTCAGATTCGGGTTGCGCTTCTTGGCCGCCATCATCTGGCCCAGCACGCCCTTCAATGGCGACTTGGCATCCTGTCCTGGCAATGTCATGCCGATTTCGGCCCAGGGATCATGGATCGCGACACTGAAATCCGGCAAGCCTTCGCAGGCTTTCTGCAGCGCTTGATACGGCGTGCCCGCATCTTTCAGCGAATCGTTGACGCCGTTGCCGCCGCAAATCGGCAAGAAGCCGTACAGGATGTGGGTCAGGTTTTCGACCGGCACGTTATCGACGTTGAATTTGCGGCCGTAGACCGACCAGGTGGCGAAATAAGTGCCGACCACCGAGCCGGTAGTGTTTGCGTATTTCTTGAAATTGGCGTCGGCGTTATTCGGCAGATCGTTAGCCAGCTCGGGCACGGTGTCGAACACGGTGACCGGCAGCGCGGTGCTGGTCGCGCACTCGCCGTTGGCATCGCAGGCGCGGACCTGCATCTGGCGCACGCCGGCTTTCTTGACATTGGTCTTGACCGTGCCCTTCTGGTTGCCGGCGGTCAGCGTGATGACGGACGCTTCATCCACCACGCCGTCGATCACCGCATAGGCCTTGGTCGCGGCGCCGCCGCTCCAGATGTTGAACGGCAGCGGCACTTCGACCTTGTCGTTCAGTTTGACGATGTCCTTGTACGGCTTGGCGCTGCCGGCGGCCTGCAGGTCGATTTGCACGAAGCCGTGCGGCACGGACGTGATCTCATCAGTAGACAGTTGCGGCGCGCCGGGCGCGGCGAAGGCGGAGGAAGCGCAGCAGAGCGAAACCGCAGCGGCCAGTACCGTGCGCGTCGCGCTTAGCGGCACCAACGTAAAGGTATTTTTAGAAGTCGATTGCATGATGTTTATCGAAATGATTGAAAGGGATTCCCGAGCGGCCGGAACCGCCGGACTGCGAGAATGGACAGATTCTTTCAAAACTGTGCAGGGGCTGCCAGCTTTCTCAAGACAATCTAAAAAACGCCGGGGGCGTTGATTGGCATTGCAAGCGAATCGGTTGTTGTCGATGCGCCTGACGTTGCTTTTACGGCGGACGGCGGCAAGAAGTAGCTCACCGGGGTCGGAGGCTGCGATGACGTAGTTAAATGGGGTCAGAGTTTTTTTTCGCCGGCCGTTTGACGAAAATTACTCTGACCCCTTTTAACGGGGCACGGAGTATGGGCGGTTGCATGCGTCGTTCGTCGTTACTTAACACGGTCGCTACTCCGCGGATACTAGTCGGGGGTTGGGCTGCAAAGCACAACGTTTGACGCGATAGCGGTGAAAATGTTGGGCTTTCCAGTTATGTAGGGCGGAAAAGCGCAGCCCTTGCAGGGCGCGTATCCGCTTGCAAGCGGATACCGTTCCGCAGGCAGATGGCATGCCATCTGAAACCCCTGCTACACCCTTCCGCCGTTTCGGACGCATCAAACACCGGCGGAGCATCCAGCGGCGGATAACGCTACGCTCATCCGCCCTACGCACGTAGTAGTTAATCGGGGACATAGTTTAAGAGGCACCGCAGTGTGCCGAATTACTGTGTCCCCGATTAACGGACCACGGAGCGCCGAGGGGTTGTTTTTGACGTTGCCGTTGAATTTGAATTCCGCATTGGGACGCTGCCAAATGTGGCGGCTGTCAGTCGGGAATTGTGGGAAGGCTTGTCTGAGCGCAGCGAGTTTGCCT